>NZ_CP107871.1:7605589-7937611 GCF_041432505.1 Streptomyces virginiae | reverse complement strand
CGGCCCAGTACAACAACGCGATCATGATGGTGACGAGGAGGACCAGGACCGGCCACTTCGCGACGGACCACACGGTGAGCCCGATGTCGCCCACACCGAGCACCTCGCCGGCCCTCCGGGCCAGGCCCCCGCTGAAGACCACGATCAGTGCGCTCGCACACGCCAGGAGCATGAGCGTGACGGTCAGTGCCAGGCGAAGCGGAAGGATCTTCCACATCGACCGGCCCTCGGGGACGTCGTAGACGGCGTTCGAGGCACGGATGAAGGCGGCGACGAAGCCGGACGCGGACCACAGGGCGACGACCAGGCCGACGACGGCGACCAGTGAGCCGACCCCGCTGCGGCCCTGCAGTTGCGTCACGGCGTCACTGAGAACGTCCCGGACCGAGCCGGGCGCCAGACTCCGCAGGCTGTCCAGCACCCGAGCCGTCGTCGACTCACCGGCGATGCCCAGCAGGGACACGAGGACGAGGAGGGCGGGGAAGAGCGCCAACACGCCGTAGTAGGTCAGGGCCGCCGCGCGATCGGCCAGCTCGTCGTTCTGGAACTCCCTCGCCGTACCGCGCAGCACGGCGCGCCAGGATCGTTTCGGCAGATCGGTGGGCTTCATACCCTGCGGCTATCCGCCCTGGCGGAATGCATGCCACTACGTCGGGTCCGATCCGCCGGTGGCCGCTCGCGGTCGGACGTCTCGCATGCGCGGGAGGACCCCGGTACATCAGGTAGCAAATCCTTGCTTCATCGACGAAATATCCCTCAGGTGCGATTCTGGGTGATATGCGCTCCACCCGACGGGAGGGCGTGGGAGGAGGAGGATGAGATGAGCGCACCGGGGGACGCGTGAGGGACTGGGTCGTCGGCTCCCAGGCCTGCGGCAGTCGGTGAAGGAGGCCGGTCGTGGTCACACCCGAGGCGTCCCGGGTCGAGCCCGGCCAGGTGAGAGTGGCTCCCTCCGAGCCCGGCGGTCTGCTGGACGTGCTGAGCGTGGCCGCGGTGGTCCTGAACGCCGAAGGGCGGATCACATTGTGGAGTCCGCAGGCGCAGGACCTGTTCGGCTGGTCGGCCGAGGAGGCACTGGGCAGCTACGCGGCCGAGCTACTGGTCACGGACGAGTACGTCGACCTGGTACTCGATCTGTTCGCCAAGGTCATGGCCGGTGGCGGCGCCTGGGCAGGCGTCTTCCCCGTGCGGCACAAGGACGGCTCCGCGCGGTTGGTGGAGTTCCGCAACATGCGGCTGCAGGACGAACACGGCGGCGGGTACGCCCTGGGGATCGCCTGCGACGAGGCCGTCGTCCGGGGTGTGGAGCGCGACCTGGCGCTGTCGGTGCCCCTGGTGGCCCAGTCCCCGCTCGGGCTGGCGGTACTGGACACCGACCTGCGCTACGTACTGGTCAACCCGATGCTGGAGCGGATCAACGGGATACCCGCCGAGGAACATCTGGGGCGTACCCCCGGGGAGGCCCTGCCGTTCCTGGACACGGAGGTGATCGAGGCTTCCATGCGCCAGGTCCTGGAGACCGGCGCACCGCTGCTGGACCAGTACGGCATCGGGCGGACGCCCTCCGATCCCGGCCGGGAGCGCGCCTGGTCGGGCTCGTACTACCGACTGGAGGACCCCCGTGGACGGGTGATCGGGATCGCCCTGGTGGTGGTGGACGTCACCGACAGCTACCGGGCGGCCAGGGAGGCCGCCGAGGCCAGGCGGCGCCTCGACCTGATCGCACGGGCGTCGGTGACCGTCGGGACCACCCTGGACGTGGAGCGCACGGCCCGCGAGCTCGCCGACCTCGTCGTGGCCGACCACGCCGGCCTGGCCGATCTCGCCTCGGTCGACGTCCTCGATTCGGTCCTGGAGGGCGGTGTGGCCACGACGCCCGGCCCCCGCACGGGGCGGGCACTGTTCATGGCCCTGGCGGTGTCGGCGGCCTACGAGACGGCCTCCGTACGCGCCGCCGACCCGGTGGGCGAGCGCACCACGTACCCGGCCGAGCGCCTGGTCACCCGCTGCGTGAGTACGGGGCGCCCCGTCCTGGTGTCGCACGTCACCGGCACCGACCTGGCACACATCGCGCGCGACGGAGCCGCCGCGAACCTCCTCGCCCGGGAGGGCGCACACTCCTACCTGGCCGTACCGCTGACCGCCCGCGGCCAGGTCCTCGGCGCCCTCGGCCTGCTCCGCACCCGTAATCCGCTCCCCTTCGACCACGACGACGTCACCCTGGCCGGCGAGCTGGCCACCCGCGCCGCCATCGCCATCGACAACGCCCGCTGGTACCAGCACGCCACCGACACCGCCCTCACCCTTCAGCGCCACCTGCTCCCCCAGCCCCCGCCCCGGTCCGCCGGCCTACGGATCGCCTACCGCTACCAGCCCGCGGCGGCGGCCAGCGGGATCGGCGGTGACTGGTTCGACGCGATCCCCCAGCCCAAGGACAAGACCGCGCTCGTGGTCGGCGACGTCATGGGACACGGTGTCCACGCCGCCGCCACCATGGGGCAACTGCGCACGGCCACCCGCACCCTGGCGGACCTCGGTCTCGACCCGGCCCGGGTCCTGCGCCACCTCGACCACATCACCGCCGAACTGGACCAGACCATCGCGACCTGCGTCTACGCCACCTGGGACCCGCACCGCTCGCGCTGCCGCGTCGCCCTCGCGGGCCACCCGCCCCCCGTCCTCATCCGTTCGGGACAGAGCCCCGAACTGCTGACGCTTCCCGCCGGGGTGCCGCTCGGCACGGGCGGCCTCGGCGGCGCCGACTTCGAGACCACCGTCCTCGACCTCGTTCCCGGCGACCGGCTGGTCCTGTACACCGACGGCCTCGTCGAGACCCGCGACGACGCCTTGGACGACCGTCTCGACCTGCTCCTCGGCCTCCTCACCGGCCCCGGCCTCCCCCTGGAGGCGACCTGCGACCGGCTCCTGTCCGCACTGCGGCACCCCGACGCGGCCGATGACGTGGCCCTCGTGATCGCCCACGTACGGCCCCACCCACCTCTCGCGGCGGCGGGCGCACCGACCTGACCGACCCTTCAGGGCCGGTCCTCAAGGCCGGCCTTCAAGGCCGATTCAACGCCGCTCCGCCCGCGTACCGCGCGGACGCGCCCAGTTCCTCCTCGATCCTGATGAGCTGGTTGTACTTCGCCGTACGGTCGGAGCGTGACAGCGAACCCGTCTTGATCTGGCCGCAGCCCGTCGCCACCGCCAGGTCCGCGATGGTGGTGTCCTCCGTCTCGCCGGAACGGTGCGACATGACGGCGGTCCAGCCCGCCCGGTGCGCGGTGGCGACCGTGGCGAGGGCCTCGGTCAGGGTGCCGATCTGGTTGACCTTGACCAGGACCGAGTTGCCGACACCGGTACGGATGCCCTCGCGCAGCAGCTTCTCGTCGGTGCAGAACACGTCGTCGCCGGTGAGCTGGCAGCGGTCGCCGACGCGGGCGGTCAGCTCCCGCCAGCCGTCCAGGTCGTCCTCGGCCATGGGGTCCTCGATGGAGACGATCGGGTACGCGTCGATCAGCTTGGCGAGGTGGTCGGCGTGTTCGGTGGGCGTACGGCGCACGCCCTCGCCCGCGTACACGTACGTACCGTCGTGGAAGAACTCCGACGAGGCCGGATCCATGACGAGGCCGATGTCCGTGCCGGGCCGGTAACCGGTGCGCTCGACGGCCGCCATGATGAAGTCGAGCGCCTCCTCGGCGGTACGGAGTGCGGGCGCGAAGCCGCCTTCGTCGCCGACGCCGGTGGAGTGCCCGGCGGCCAGCAGATCGCGACGGAGCGTGTGGAAGACCTCGGAGCCCATCCGGACGGCTTCCGCGAAGGTCTCCGCACCGATCGGAGCGATCATGAACTCCTGGAAGTCCAGCGGATTGTCGGCGTGGGCGCCGCCGTTGACGATGTTCATCATCGGCAGCGGGAGGAGCCGGGCGTCGGCTCCGCCGAGGTAGCGGTAGAGCGGCAGGCGGTGGGCCGCGGCGGCGGCCTTCGCGGCGGCGAGGGAGACGCCGAGGAGCGCGTTGGCGCCGAGCCGGGACTTGTCGGCCGTGCCGTCGAGCGCCACCAGCGCGGCGTCGAGCCCCGCCTGGTCGCCCGCGTCGCGCCCGACGACGACTGCCGCGATGTCGCCGTTGACGTGGGCGACCGCACCGTCGACGCCCTTGCCGTGCCAGCGCCCCGGATCCCCGTCGCGCAGTTCCACCGCCTCCCGCGCTCCCGTGGAGGCGCCGGAGGGGACGGCGGCGCGGCCGAGGGATCCGTCGGCGAGGAGGACATCGGCCTCGACGGTGGGGTTGCCCCGGCTGTCGAGGATCCTGCGGGCGGTGACGGACCGAATGACGGTCGATGACTCAACTGCCCTGGAAATCATGGATGTTCCTTAGCGTCGATGCACGCCGCAGCCCTGCTGCGACAGCGTTGGCGCGTGCCGCGACATCGCAACTCTACAGCAATGCTGTTCAGTTCAGCTGTGCAGTTCTGCTGTTCAGTTCAGCTGCACAGATGGGCTGCACGGCTTGGCTGGTGATCACCGGTTAAAGTGCCGTATGCCCATCCCAGAACCCGCCGCCGTCGCCACCGAACTGCGTACCGCGATGGGCAAACTCACGCGGCGCGTGAAGCACGAGGACCGGATCCCGCTCGGCCACGCCTCCGTACTCGGGACCCTCGATCGTGACGGGGCCATGACCACCAGCGATCTGGCGGCGGATCAGCGCGTACGCCCCCAGTCCATGGCCCGCTCGGTCGGACTGCTGAGGGAACAGGGGCTGGTCGTCCGCCGGGCGCACCCCACGGACGGCCGCAAGTCCCTGGTGGAGCTCTCCCCGGCGGGACGGGCCGCCCTGGAGGCGGAGCGCGGACGCAGGGCGGGCTGGCTCGCCCAGGCCATCGAGCTCGAACTCACCGACGAGGAGCGCGAGGTACTGGCCCGCAGCGCCGCGCTGATGGAACGGCTCGCCGCGCGCTGACGCGCCTGCGAGGGACGCCTGGGCGGCCCGGCTCGCGACGGCGAAGGCGAAGGCGTACCGCGGTCCGCTTGGCGATCGGCTGCGCGCCACGGGGCACGTCCACCGCCCGATGCACCGAGCCGGTCGACATGCCGCCCCGGGCCTCCGGTGCGCCGAGCGGCCGTCCTCCACACCGAAGAAAGTCTCAAGACCGGTCAGGAATCGAGAAGCCTCGGCCACCGCGCGGCCCCTAGCGTGATGGTCATGGCAACCACCGCTTCCACCGCAGCCGACATGTCCCTCGCGTCCGTCACCCTCGAGGTGGCCGACCCTGATTCCGCCCGCCGCTTCTACCGCGCTTTCGGGGTGGAAGCGTACGTACGCCTGCGGGCGTCCGAGGCGCACTCCACCGGATTCCGCGGCTTCACCCTGGGGCTCACGGTGGCCGGGCCGGCCACCGTCGACGGCTTCGTCGGCGCGGCCGTGGACGCCGGCGCCACGGTGCTCAAGCCCGCCGCGAAGTCGCTGTGGGGCTACGGCGGCGTCGTCCAGGCGCCGGACGGGACGATCTGGAAGATCGCGACCTCGGCGAAGAAGGACACCGGCCCCGCCACCCGTGAGATCGACGAGGTCGTCCTGCTGATCGGCGTCGAGGACGTGAAGGCCACCAGGCAGCTCTACACCGGCCGGGGCCTGACCGTGGCCAAGAGCTTCGGCGGCAAGTACGCGGAGTTCGCCCCCGGCCAGGGCAGCCGCGTCAAGCTGGCACTGTACAAGCGCCGTGCCCTTGCCAAGGACCTCGGCGTCCCCGCCGACGGCACCGGCTCGCACCGCATCGTCCTCGGCGGCACCGCGGACGCCTTCACCGACCCCGACGGGTTCGTCTGGGAGACCACCGCGCCGTCCGCACCCACGCTGTCCTGACCCGCGACAGAACGCCAGAACGCCAGAACGAGCAGGAGGAAGACCATGAAGTTTCGGGCCCACGTCGAACCGCCCGAGCCCATGCGGGGCCTGGAAGTTCCGACCGAGGTGGTAGCAGCGCTCGGCGGGGGCGCGCGGCCACCGGTGACGATCACGCTCAACGGGCATTCCTGGCGGAGCCGGGTCGCCCTCATGCGGGGCCGCCACCTGCTCGGCCTCAGCAACGCCAACCGGCAGGCCGCGGGTGTCGCGATCGGCGAGGACGTGGAGGTCGAGCTGGAGCTCGACACCGAGCCACGGGTCGTCGTCGAGCCCCCGGACTTCGCCCGAGCCCTGGACGACGACCCGGTCGCCCGCGCCGCGTACGACCAGCTCGCCCACGGCCGCAAGCACGAGCACGTGCGCGCCGTCGAGAGCGCGAAGAAGCCCGAGACGCGCCGACGGCGCATCGAGAAGGCCATCGCCACCTTGCGGGGCTGACCCCCGAAAGCACGGACTCCCGCAGCACCGCGATCGTTGTCAGGAAGCCCCATCCGGATTCCCCCGGCCCCGGCCCTCAGACCGTGGGAGGCCAAGGGGCTTAGTTCAGCGCCGTACTCGGCGTCCGATCGCCGCGCGCGCCGAAAGGGTTTGTCACCGGCTCCGACGTCGGCGAAGATCACCGCATGACGGCCAGAAAGGGCCATGCCGGCTAGGCGCCCCACTCCGCTCTCCACAGCTCGCGCGCCACCGGTCGCCGCTCATCGCAACGCCCGCTGTCCGCAACCCCCGCCCAGGAGAGCCCGTCCGTGCAGAGAACCGCCCTCGTCCCCTACGCCCGTCTGCCCCGCGAGCACCATGACCGTCACGTGCCGGCCAGTACCGTCGACGCCTTCGGCGCCGCCCACTGGCTGCTCACCGAACGGGCTCCGGAGCCCGTCGGCGACGTCCAACCCTTCGACGCGCTGGTCGTCTCCGTCCACCCCCACGGCGACGTCGAACTCACCGAGCTGAGCGCCGTACGGGCCCGGTGGCCGCGCCTGGACCGGCTGCCCGACGGCGGGTTCGTCGTAGCCGCCGCCCGCGCCCGCCGGTACGAGGACGCGGACCAGGTCCAGGTCTTCGACGCGTTCGGCGGCGAGACCACGTCCTTCTCCATCGGTGACGCCGTCGAGCACATGCTCGTGGACGAGACCGGCCACATCTGGGCCGGGCATTTCGACGAGAACCCGGCGGGAATCCGCCGCTGGAGCGCCAGGGGCCAACTCCGCTGGATGTCCGATCACGCGGGCGATGCCGGATGGATCATGGACTGCTACGCCCTGAACGTGTCCGGCACCGGCGCCTGGGCCTGCCCGTACACCGACTTCCCGCTCCTGGAGATCCGTCCCGACCGGCCCGACCGGCCGATGAAGGTACGGACGAACACCGTGCGGGGCGCCAAGGCGGTGGCCGTCCACGGCGGGCGGGTCGCCTTCTACGGCGGCTACGGCGAAGACCGGGACCGACTCGCCTACGGAGAGCTCACCGAGACCTCGGTCGATCCGACGGAGGTCGGCCTGCTCACCCTGCCCGACGGCACCGCCCCCGGCCGCAGGCGGGTCGTCGGCAGGGGAAGCCGAATCTACGTCCAGTCCGAACCGTTCACCGCATGGGACGTGTTCGACCTCAACGGGTGACACCTCGGAGAGGCTGCACAGCGTACGAGCGGCCCGTCCGACGTCGGCGCCCGGTCCGCTCCGGTCCGGCTGTGGGTCGAAGCGGGACCACCTGACCGGGTCCCCGCACGTCGCGTGCAAGGCCGAGTTGCTGGACCTGCTGCGATGCATCTGCAGGACCGACCAGTGGCACTCCGCCGCGGCGGGCGCGGGAGAGCAAGCACGGCGCGGGCTACCGGCAGCAACCCGGCTGAGAGGCAGCCGCAAGGACAGCCGTACACGCAGGCCGGTCGGTCATCGAGGGTGTCGCCTCCTCCGTGCGGCCGGAGGAGGCGATGCCTGCTCGGAAGTTGCTGCAGGTGATGGACGACACCCTGCCTGGCCGCTCGACGGGCAGTGCCGCTACGCCTCCGTCCGCGAGATGACCGTGGAGACGAGCGGGCCCGGCGGGCCGGGCAACGGTCGTTGAGGGTGTTGCGTCTGCAGGGGTGTGAGCCGGTCCTGCGTAGAGCTGGATCTGTCGAGGGGGGTTCTGTGGAAAGGGACGTGGAGCGGGAGCGCAAGGCGGATGCGGCGCCGAACGTGTACGAGCGGGTCCTCGCGGAGGACCGGAGGGTGATGCGTCAGATGCTGCGTACCAGCCGCGGCGGGGCGCACTTCGGCTTGGTGCTGACGGCCTTGACCCTCGGCGCGTTCGGGTACTTCGAGGGCCCGAGGTGGCCGTTGATCATCGGCGGCGTGTTCGCGGTCTGGTTCGTGCTGGCTCTCGCCGTCGTCCGCGGCCGCGGCGGGCGGGGCTGGAAGGCGATCGAGCGTGCATACATCGCGACCTTCGGCTGGGCCGAGTGGCTCTGACCTGACCGATGGCGGGGCCTGGAGACCTCGGGGCACGCGGCCCTACCCCCCCCCCCCGGCGGTGGTGGTGGTGGAAGCGTAGGTGTGGTCCTCGCCGCTACGTCAGCCTGCAGCGCGGTAGAACTTCGATCCCACCACACCGCCGTACCGGTCGATCTCGTACGGCGCCGCGCCGGCAGAGGTTTGTCGATCCTGCCCCGTCATGCCGTCCAGGACGATCGGTTCGTCGCCCACCTCCCCGTACACGGCACCGTGCCAAAATCCTTTCACCTTCGGCACCTTCCTTCCGGAACCGTCGGGCAACGCCCACCGCTTCTGAAGCGACGCGGCGTCGAACACCGTGATCCCGCGGTCGGCTGTCGCGTACCCGTATCGGGAGCACAGGACCAGGGACTGTGCGTCGTGGCGGCACCGCCAGCCGCTCCCGTCGAGCGCGGCCCGCTGCTCACCGGTGACGGCATCCACGACGAGGGTCTTGTCCTTGAGGGTCGCGCTCAGCAGCCGGGGCGCGGCGGCGGCCGCCTGCCGCGCCTCCGCCATGGTCCACCGTTGTTCGCCCGTGGCCGCGGCAAGCCCCAGCAGCCTGCCCGCGCCGAATCCCGTCCGCTCGCCACCGGCAACGACGCCGTCGGTCAGGGTCACCGCACGGAAGTCGGGCTTGTGCCAGCGGACCGTGCCCGCGGAGGGTTCCACGGCGTACGTGGTGTCGGCCGCGGTGACGAGCGCCGTGCCGGCGTCCACTCCGACGACCTGCGGTGCGAGGATCTCGTCGGCCCCGATGGCTGTGGCGGCGAGCCCGCGGGAGCTGGGAGCAGCCGCGATCTCGGCCGCCCATGCCGTCTTGCCGGTGGCCGTCTCGACGGCCAACACCTCGATCACGGCGCGGTCCGGCGCCGTACCCTCACCCTTCACGTCCCTGTTCCAGGCGGCGTAGACGGTCTTGCCGTCGGTCGAGACGAGCGGAGCGGCACGGTCGCTTCCGAACCCGCCCTTCGCCGCGGCGTGCTGCGTGTTCACCTCCCACCGCGGTGCACCGGTCCCGGTGTCGATCGCCTCCAGCCCCTCCTCGGCGGTGATGTAGGCGACCCCGTCGGCGAGCGTGACCGCGGGCCGTGCCGCTCCCCCGCTCGTCGTACTCGGCTGACGGGCACTCGGTAATTCGACCGCAGACCCGTCGAACCGCACGGGCGGGTCGAACGCCGGACGGCTCGGCTCCTTGGTGGTCGCACGGGACGGTTCCGCGGACCGGCCGGACGGCTTCGCCTCCGATGAGCCGCCGTCTCCACAGGCGACCAACGCGGCTGTCGCCAGCGTCACTCCCGCCGCAGCAGCGGCCCATTGCCGTGTCCTACCTGTCCGTCCCATCGCTCCCCCTGCTCGCGACCTTCATGATCACAACGACCATAGCGGTCGCGCTCCTTGGGGACCGGCGAGTTCTTTTGCCACCCAACGGCAAACGTGCACCCGGAAGCACGACACGACGGCTACCCGCTGGGCATGTGGCTGTTCGGCCGACTGCCCGGGCAGCGCCGACAGCCCTGGCGGATTCCGGTCCGGGTGCGGATCGCCCGCCAGGGTTGACGGGGCCACGGTCTCCGACGTCCGGAAGTCCGGCGTCGGAGGCCGTGGGGCGCCTCGGCCGAAGGTGCGGCGCTGCGAGCCCGGCGGTCCGGGGAGTTGCTCAGCTTTCCGCGACGGTGATCGCCGAGACCGGGCAGGCCCGGGCGGCCTCCCGTGCGAGGGGGCTGCCGTGGCCGTCCTCGCGGCCCGGGAGCACCTCGCTGAGCCCGTCGTCGTCCTGGGTGAACACCTGGGGCGCGGTCAGCGCGCACTGGCCGGCGCCGATGCAGACGTCCTGGTCGACCGAGATCCGCATGCCGCTCACCAGGCCACGGGGAGTTCGAGCATGCCCTGGATGGTGTCCCCGGGCTTGAAGGGGATCTCGTCCGGATCGGCCGCCAGGCGCAGGCCGGGCAGCCGCCGGAAGAGGGTGCCCAGGGCGATCTCCATCTCGGCGCGGGCCAGGTTCTGGCCCAGGCACTGGTGGATGCCGAAGCCGAAGGCCAGGTGGTGGCGGGTGGGCCGGTTCCAGTCGAGTGAGTCCGGCTCCTCGAAGACCGTCTCGTCGCGGTTGATGACGGAGGTGGAGAAGACCACCCCCTCGTCCGGGCGGATGGTCGCACCGCCGACCTCGATCTCCTCGGTGGCCACCCGCAGCATGCCGTCGGCGATCGAGAGGAACCGCATCAGCTCCTCCACCGCCCCCGGCATCAGCGAGGGATCGTCGCGGAGTTCGGAGAGCTGCTCGGGGTGGCGCAGCAGTGTGTAGGTGCCGAGGGAGATCATGTTCGCCGTGGTCTCGTGGCCCGCGATCAGCAGGATCACCGCCAGGTCGACCAGTTCCTCCACGGTGGTCTCGCCGCTGACCAGCCGGGTGGCGATCAGTTCGTCCAGCAGCCCGTCGCCCGGATCGGTGCGCTTCCGCCGGATCAGGCTCTCCAGGTACGTGTCCAGCCGGCGGCGGGCGTCCTCGACATCGGCGGGCTCGGGGCCGCGCAGCAGTCGCCGCGACTGCCCCTCGAAGAACTCGTGGTCCGCGTACGGGACTCCCAGCAGGGAGCAGATCACCATGGACGGGACGGGCAGGGCGAAGGAACTGACGAGTTCGGTTCGCGTGCCGCGCGCCACCATCGTGTCGATCAGCCGGTCCACGGTCTCCTGGATCTGTGGCCGCATGGCGGCCGTCCGCTTGACCGAGAAGCTCGGGATCAGCATCCGGCGCTGCCGGTTGTGCTCGGGGTCGTCGACCCCGAGCAGGGCGGCGCGCCGGCTCTGGATGCCCTTGAAGCGGCGGGTGGGGGCGGGGAAGGCCTCCTTGGTGCGGTCGCTGGACAGCCGCGCGTCGGCGAGCAGGGCGCGCGCCTCGGCGTGGCCGGTGACCACCCATACGGAGCGGCCGTCGAAGAGGCTGACCCGCGAGAGGGGCCGGCTCTCCCGCAGCGGCTCGTACGCGGTGGGTGGGTGGTAGGGGCAGGTGCGGTCCTGGGGGAAGGCGACGGCATCCGGCAGGGCATGGGACATGGCCTCGGTCATGGAAAACAACACCTCGCAAGCGATGGTTCCGTTCACGCCGGACTCCATTACATGCCTAAGGCACCTATCTCATCCATGCCAGTTTCGGCCAGTCCGCCCGGGTTCACCCGGGCGCGCGTTCCCGGGCCCCCGAGGGGGGCGAGCCGGCCCGTCCTGGACGTCGTACGGGGCGGGTGGCGACGCCCTGCCCCTCGGCCCGAATCAAGCCGAATCGAGCCGAACCAAGGGGTCAGCCGATGCGGACGGTGATCTCGGGGAGGGGTATGTCGGAAAGGTTCAACTGAAGCCCGGCCAGGGTCAGGTGGGTCTGCGAGTCGGTCAAGGTGGAGGTGGTGGACGGTGCCAGAGTCTTCCCGCGCGTGCTCACCAGCAGGTACCAGCCCCCGCGCTTGTAGCTGCGGGAGGCGTCGGGGCGGTCGCCGTTCGGGTTCGACGTCCAACCCTGGCGCTCCAGGTCGGCGCAGATCGCGTTCATCTCCGCCTGTGCGGCGGTCTTCTCGCGGACGGCCGTCCAGCCCGTCATGTTCGAGCGGGCGTCGGCCGCGGCGGTCGGGCTGCCCTGCGCCGGGTCGAGACCCGCCGCGCCGACAGCGGTCCGGATCGCCTCGTCCACGGCGTCCCGTGTGAGGGGTGGTGACGTGGACTCCGGTGTGGGCTCCGTGGACGGGGACGGCATGGGCGCGGGCGCGCCCAGGTGGATGCGCCCGTCCTCGTCCACCTGGATGCGATCCGGTAGGGCCACGGCGGCCAGACTCACGATCAAAGTCGTGGCCAGTCCGATCCACACCCTCTTCAACAGCGCGTTCAATGCGAAACCCCCCGAGTGATCATTCCGAGGGAGTCTCACACATACCGCTCAGGGATGCCGTCCAGTTGTTCCCGTCGGGCGCGCAGGCCCGCGAAAGCCATGGAGCCACGCGAAGCGCGGCGAAGCCTCGCGAAGCGCGGCGATCGTCCGCCCGACGACCCGCGACGAGTTTCGAGTCCGGACCCGCGTGGAAGGCCGTGGCGGGCGATCACGGAGCTGATGCCGGTCGTCGCCCGGACCGGTTTGTCAGCCGCGCGGCCCTCGGGTCTCCTCCTCGCGGCGGAAGGCTTCGTCGCACGCCTCGGTGGAGTGCCTGGCGACCAGGGTGGCGGTGTTCAGGAGGCCTCCGTTGTGCAGCTCCAGCCGCCAGGAACCGCTGATCATGGCCACTTTCGGGACGGGACGACGGTTGCGGGCCATGACCTGCCAGCCGTGTTCCTTCAAGGCAGTCTCCAGGGCGGCCAGCTGGGCTTCGTCAGCGGGGCCGTCGCCGAACCAGCCCGCGATGCAGTCGGCCGTTCCGCCCTCGTCCGACGGTTCGACGAGGCCTTGTGCGAGCCCGGCCGCCGCTGCGGCGGCGGCGAGTTCCGCCGAGACCACAACCTGCGAGGGGTCGCCCGCGGCGCGCGGCGCAGACTTCGACGCCGCTGGTTCCCGGACCCAGCCGTCGGCGGCGGGGTACTCCTCGGGCGGGGCCGCCATCACTGCCATCCCGCCGGCGACGGCAGCGCTCGCGACGACCGCAACCACAGCCCACCTCGCGCTGCGACCCCAGCCCACGCTTCCGCCCATGTGTCCTCCAGCTCGTGCACCATGCCGGAGCGGTGTCTTCCGGCGCAGGCACCAGGCTAGATGCGGCGCGTGGACGGCCCCCGACCGAGGTACGCGAGGGCTCTGTGCGGCGGCTGCCACACCGAAGTGCGGCCTCCCCTGCTCTGTTCACGTTCGGCGCGAGCGGCTCGGCATCCGTGCCGAGAGACGCTCCGTCATGGCTGGGCATCGAAGGGAGCGAGGGAAGGGGGTGGCGGGGCAAGCACGGCGCGCAGGCGGGCGAGTGTGGCCCGCCGCCGCTTCCGGTCGTCCTGGGCGACCCAGTTCGAACCCGTCCCCTCCTCGTCGTCGGCGATGTGGGCGAGGGCCTCGTCAGCGAGCGCCCGAAGGTCGGCAGGGAGTACCGGCATCGGTGTTTCCGGGCCGTAGGGCGTGTCGACGGGGGCGCCCCCCGGACACTGCGCCGCGATCAGCGCGGCGGCGGCCACCGCCTCGTCCGCTTCCGTGAGCCGGCCCGTAGCCTCGACCGTTCGGATGAGAACGCCTCGGATCAGGGATTCGCCTGCGGCTTCCACGCGTTGGTGGGGCTCTCGCCCCACATCATGGCCGGGCCGCCCGGCGCCGCACATGGTCTTCCCCAACCCGTGACGCCGCCCTAACGTCGTGTCATGGACAGCGTGCGGATCGACCGTTCCCACCCCGACGTGGTCGACGTGATGCTTCGCGAGGAAGTCGGGCCGCTCGTGTTCGCCGCCAGGCGTTGGCCCGGGGAGGTGGTCGGGTCGCTCGCAGCCGGCGCGCTCTACGGCACCCCGGTCTATGTGGTCATGGCGATGGTCCTCGAGCAGCGGCCCGGTCGGATCTGGGCCGCGGTCGGGATCGCCGCCGCGGTGGGACTCGTCGTCAACACGTTCGTGATCCTGTACGGGGCCTTTCGGAGCGTGACCCGGTTGCGGTTCTCGCCCGCGGCCGCCCCGACCACCATGACCCTCGTCCGGGGCCCCCGCACGGACCGGCCGAGGCCGCTCACGGACGTACAGCAGATCTGGATCGACCACTCCGTCGTCGAGTCGTACAAGAGGGACCGGAAACCGGTGTCCGCCAAGATCACCCTGTACGTGCGCCTGAAGAACGGCCGCACGATCCGGCCCATGCCGATCCTCCCGCGGACGACCGACACCGCGCCCCTCTACCAGCAACTGCAACAGACACTCGCCCCCACCTCCGTTCAGGTCGATCTGGTAGTCCAACACCGCGTGCAGTCCCCTCCGTGGATGGCCATAGGCCACGGCGGCTCGACCGGCGGCGGAGGCTGACAAGAAGCCCGCGGCTCAGCCCCCAACACCTGGGCACGCGTGCGGTGGTCGGCATTCACCAGGCCCACGCCGGACACCCGGCACCGGCAGCACACGGCACGCGGCACCGGCCGTGGTCGTGGTCGTGGTCGTGGTCGATGACCTGTCAGTTGCGAACTTGTTGCCGGAGTTGTGGGCTCCGCCACAGCCATCGCTCCCACAACCCTGCTGAAGTCGGGCGATGGCCTTCTTCCTCCTGCTTCTCGTTCCGGCCGGTCTGATCCTCCCGTTCGTCTTCGCGGGACGGGCCCTCGGTGTCCTGGCCCGGGCCGGCGGCCTGCGGCAGGCCGACAGCCACGCCTGGCTGCGCACCGCGGGCTTCGTCCAGGCGGCGATCGCGTTCGGCGTGTACACCTGGGGGCTGCTGCACGTCACCGGCGCGGTCATGTCGGCCGAGGACGGTGGGACGGACTCGGTCCCCATCCGGCCGTGCCGTACCCAGGGCTGGGAGAATCGGGCGGAATCGATCTCCGGCTACCGGGTGGAGTACGTGCCGTTGCGGTTCGTGTGCGAGGCCGACGACATCGACGACTACCCCGTCTCCGTCCCCGGCTTCGTCAACCCGGTCTTCTTCTTCCTCGGACTCGGGGCCGCCGTCTGCTTCACCGTCGCAGCCCTGGATTCCGACGACAGCCGCGAGCAGGACGACACCCGGACCTAGGCCGTCTCTTTCGGATCTTGCCGGGCCCGGCCCGCCCGGCACGGCACCTCGCCGCGTTGTCGGGGCACTCGAGTACGTCCAGTACACGAGCGCCCCTGCGCCTTGCGATGCACCGCACCGGACGACCCGGGCTCACCCGCCAAGATCCGAAAGAGACGGCCTAGTACTCCAGCCGTGGATCGTGATCTCGGTGGTGAGGGGCGCCGAGGCGGCAGGTGGCCCACGTCGATCATCTCGCCCGAGATCGCCTACCCGAGTTCACCGAGACGGAGGGCATCCCTCATCTCGCTGAGCTTCGCGGTCGTGGCCGGGGTCCGCTCCTGCGCTTGTTCAGCGAGTCGGAGGGCGTCGTCGATCTCGCTGAGCTTCACGGAGGACAGGACGGCCGCCCGCTCTATCAGGTCGTCCCGGGACACAGTGGTCAGCCACGTGCACGGGGTGAAGCCCGGACGCGGGAACGCGAGCCGCAGCACGCCTTCGAACGGCAGTCCTTCACCGGCGCCGACCGTCACTTCGATGCCCAGACCGCTGATGTCGACGTCGGCCGGAGCGACGACCTGCATCACCCGGATCCCGGACGTGCCGTCTCCCGACAGCAGTACGACCAACCTCCGCTCGTCGAACTGGACCCACCAGACTTCGCCACGTTGCACAAGTCCTCCAGACGCTGCGCGACCCTGACGTGCTGCGAAGACGGTGGGGCCACCGTTGATCATCGGTGTGTGAAGACTGGAGATCACGCGGTGGCCGCAGGTCACAGCGTAGACCCTGCCCGTCGGCAGGGGGCGTTCGAGGGCCTGACAGCCCGGTCGCGGGCCGGTTCGCACGGGTCGAACCCCGATGTCGGGGCGGGCGGTTGGTGCTCGGACTGCTGTCGGACCTGCCGCGCAGAAGCTGCTGGACCATCGCAGAGTGGGCCGGAGAGAGCACCCCGGACGGCATGCAGCACCTGCTCGGGCGGGCCAAGTGCGTGACCACCAGGCGGTTCTGGTGGTCGACGAGACCGGCGACATGAAGAAGGGCACCGACACCGTCGGTGCCCAGCGCCAGTACACCGGCACCGCGGGCAGGATCGAGAACGCGCAGGTCGCCGTCCATCTCGTCCACGCCGGCCGCCGCGGACACGCCGCAGTGGACCGGGAACTGTACGTTCCGCGTTCCTGACCTCGGACCCCGACCGCTGCCGGGCCGCCGGACTCGGTGACAAGGACCTGGCGTTCGGCGCGGCCGGGCATCGGCCGTTCCGTGAACGCCGACTCCCTGGCCGTGTGGCGCGAGCCCACGACCGTGGTGGTACCGGCCGTCGTCGGACTCACGGTCCCGTTCGGCTTACAGGTCCGAGAACGGCCGCCTCGGCGCTGCGGGGCTCGGCTGTCGGCCGTAGGTCAAGAACCGGCGGCATGCGCGCGTCGCCTCAGGATCCGCCGGTGTACGGGCGGTGTCAGGACGGCGCCCAGGATGAACCCGAGCACGACGCTCTGGCTCGCGAACGCGATGACCCCGATAACCGCGCACAGAACGATGCCGGTCGCGATCAGACCCGCGACCTTGACATACGGGGCCCGCTGATTCAGCTGGCCCACGGTCGAGAGAGTCGTGAGATAGACGGTGGAGCCGAAAGCGGCCGATGCCAGAACGGTCAGAGCATTCATTCCGCAACCTTTCAGAATCGGCTGCCGATGGGAAAGTTCATTTCCCCTGATCGGCAAGGTGTCGTGTCCGGCGGAGCAGACTCAACAGTAACGATCCCCGCTAAACCATCAACGGATTTGAGTACTTACTGAGGTTCCCCTGCTCGACCACCCGCCGGGCGAGCGCGAAATGTTGGCGATTTCAAGCCGCGGCGGCGCAATGAATACCATTGCCTGGCCGATCTGCCCTACGAGTTCACGGTGCAGCCACTACAGAATCCCGCCGCTTAGGACGTGTAACCTCTACCGCAAGGACGGCAGCACAGACGCCCGCCGCCAACCGGACGGCCGGGCGAGCCCATTTGCCGCCTGTCCAAGTTCGTTGACGACCTTTCACCCCGGTGCCTACCCTGCCCCCCGTTCCGGGCCTCTCCCCTACTCGCTCATGGCGTCGTACTCAGGGGCGACCGAGTAGCAGCGCCCATACGTCGGGCACGCGGTCAGGCCTACGGTGAGCGCGTGAAGATCATGAGCACCATGAGCACCGACCAGCTGTCCTGCGATCTCGACCTCGCGCCGCGCGGCTCCGAGACGGGCATGGCAGCCCTGGCGCTGGGATCCGGCGCGTTCCTGGCTCTCGGCACCCTGCCGGTGCTGCCTCTCCTCGTCCTCCTCGCCCTGCCCCTCGGCATCGCCGCGATCACTTCAGGTGTCCGCGCGCTGCGCCGCGGCGTCGCGGCGACATCCGCGCGGTTCGCCTCCGTCACCGGCATCGCGCTCGGCTCCCTGGGGGTGCTGGGCTGGGTGGGCCTGATGGCCCTGTGGTACCTGACGGAGCAAGCCGTCAGCCGCTGATCGAACCCTGATCAGCGGGTACCGGGTGCCCTTCCATCCGGCCGGGGCTCTCGTCGCGCTCGTTGCGCTCGTTGCGCTGAACGGATGCAGTCGTCGGACGGCGGGGCACCCGCGGGGATCACGGCGGGCTCATCGCGCGTTGAACGGTACGAGGGTGCGACGCAGGCCGGCGTACGGTACCGGTGGCCCATGTGATGAGGAGGATCCGATGCACGCCGCCGAGGGGAATCGGCAGGAGCTGGACTCGGTCAGTGTCCTGAACGCGAAGAGGACGCTGCTGCAGCTGCTCGGCCGGGCGGGGGTCTTCGCCGACGACGCGGAGGGCCTGATCGCCCTGGTCGAGGCCGGCGCCCTGGCCGGCGCGTGCGAGGAGCTCGGCACGCTGGGCGGGTCCGTGCCTGGAGACAAGGGCGAGCCGTACGAGTCGGGCCGGCTGGACGGTGCCCGTGCCGTCACCGACGAGCTCGGCAAGATCGCCGAACGGGCGCTGCGGCAGGCCGTCGACCCCGACGGGCCCGGCGCCGCTTCGGCCGCCCGGTCGCCGGTCGGGCGGATCGAGGTGGAGCAGGCGAAGGCCGCCGTCACCCCGCTCCACCTCTCCTTCACCGCCGTCTCCGACCTCGACCCCGAGGTCACCGAGGAGGTACTGCGTGCCGTCCTCGGCACGATGCCCCCCTGGCAGAGGGCCCGGTACGCCGGCCGGCTGGCGGACTTCGCCGCAGCGCACCGGGCTCGTCTGGAGCGTTTGTACGTGGAGTACGGGCCCGGCAGTGCCACCGCCGTCCACAGCCGCTACTCCCTGCTGCACTCGGCCACCGGCATCGCCGTGTTGGAACGGCTCGCCACCCGGCCGGCCGCGCTGCGGGAGGAGTGGGAGGCCGCCGAGCTGCCACCCGCCTGGCTGGACGGTCCGATGCGGGCCTGGGACGCGGTGGGCTGAAGCCGTGGCGCCCACCGCGGTGCCTGCAAGGGGGGCCGGCCGGGGCTATCCGGCCGCGCGCAGTCGGGTCGCGGCCGTCTCCGCCTCCCGTACGACGCGCTCCGTGTCGACGCCGACGAGCCGGCCGCCGAACTTCAGCGGGCGCCCGTCCACGAACACGGCCTCGACGTTCTCGGGCCGCCCGTTGAAGACGGTCTGGCCGACCCAGTCGAAGCGCGGCGCGAAGTTCAGGGCGGCCGGGTCGACGACCACGACGTCGGCGCGTTTCCCTGGGGTCAGGGAGCCCGTCCGGTCGCCGATCCCCAAGGCTTCGGCGCCGCCGAGGGTGGCCATCCGTAGGACGTCGTGGACCTGCGGGAAGATCGCGGCCTGCGTCGCCCGGGCGCGTTGCAGGCCGATGGCCGTCTTCATCAGCGCGTGGAAGTCCGAGCTGTCGTTGGTGCCGCCGTCCAGGCCGAGGCCGACCTTGACGCCCCGCCGCCCGAATTCCCCCAGCCGCATGATGCCGGAGGCCAGCCGCATGTTGCTGAGCGGGCAGTGGGCCGCACGCACGTCGTGCGCGGCGACGGCGGCGATCTCGTCGTCGGTCAGGTGGATCGCGTGGTTGATCAGGAGCTGTGGCCCGAGGGCGCCGATGTCGGTGAGGACGCCGATGGGGTCGTCGGCGCGCTGCTCGGGGCGTTCGAGGACGTGGGAGTTGAGCATGACCCCGAGGTCCTGGGCGGCTTCCCAGTGGGCGTGGTTGAGGTGTTGGACGGCTCGCGCCGCGTGGGTGGCGACCTGGAAGCCGGCGAGCGGAACGGGATCGACGAGTTCCTTCTTCACCTTGGCGACCAGCGCCGGGTCGGCCTCGGAGGGGAACATCGCGTAGGTGAACCGCACTCCGGTCGCGGCCAGGGCCCGTACGTAGCTCTCGATGAGGTCGTAGGAGAAGATGTCCACCCAGTCCACGAGGGTGGTCACCCCCGACTGGACGGCGTCGAGGGCGGCGAGGCGTACGAAGCTGTGCAGGGCTTCGGGGGTGAGCCGGCCGCGCTGGGGGTCGGTACATCGGGTGAACCAGCCGAACAGGTCCCCGTCGGTACAGCCCCCACGGATCAGGGCCTGCCAGAGGTGGGTGTGGGTGTCGACGAACCCCGGCATGACCAGCTTGCCGGAAGCGTCGACGATCCGGGTACCGGGCGGGGGCCGCAGGCTCGTGCCGACGGCGGCGATGGTGCCGCCCCGCATCAGGACGTCTGCGTTGTCGAGGGCGCCGAGGGGGCCGCTGCCGAGGGCCGGGTCCATGGTGAGGACGAGGGAGGCGCCGCGCAGCAGGATCGACGGGCCGACCGGGACGGGTGGGCGTTCGGGGCGGTGGGTGATGCCGAGGACGAGCGGGGTGGCGGCGGCCAGACCGAGGCCGGTGAGGATGTCGCGGCGGCTGTGGGGCGGCCGGACCGGCGAAGGTGTGGGGGTCGACTGCATGGCGTAGTACCTCCCGAGGGCTCAGAACGGAAGGCCCGCCCTGGCGAGCCCGGGTGAGGGGGCGTCGGACGGGGCGGGAGAACACACGCAGCATTCCCGGCGAACTGTCATTCGATAGGCGTTTCGCGGAAAACTTTTTCCGTTCCGGTGGCCCATCGGCCATCCCTCGTCCATCCGGCGGGCGTCGTACCGCCCGTCCGCACGCCCGCTCGCCCGCACGCCCGGGCCGGCGCGGGAGGGGCTCCCGGCCCCGCGGGAACGGGCCGCGTCCTCAGCCGGCGCTCCTGGCGATGTGCGCGGACCCGACCGTCGGACGTGCATCCATCGGCGGCTCCCACGGGGAAGAGATACGTCTGCGGTACATCGATGCGGCCTCACGGGGCCGGTTAGGGGTCGGCTGTGGCGATCACCGTCCGGAGGGACATCCTCGTCGGGCTTCCTCTCGAAGATCTGGTCGCCTACCTGGAGGACTTCTCCCGAACCGAGGAGTGGGACCCGGGCACGGTCCGGTGCGTGCGGGTCGGTGGAGGGCCGGTACAGGTGGGAACCGTGTGGCGGAACACTTCGCGCTTCCGTGGCCGGACCAGCGATCTGCTCTACCGGCTCGTCTCCGAGGAACCGGATCGACTGTTGTTCGTCGGTGAGAACAAGACCGTCACGGCCACCGACGACCTGAGCTTCCGGGCCCGCTCGGCCACGACCACACTCCTGACGTACACGGCGTCCTTGCGGTTCAAGGGGTGGGCTCGCCTGGCGACGCCTTTCCTGCGCTCCGAATTCGAGAGGTTGGCCGACGCCGTGGCCGACCGGTTGCCTTCCGCGGCCACCGCCTACCGCCGTTAGCGCGGCTGCCGGCGTGCCTGCCCCGATCCGCCGTGGCCGGACCGGACGAGGAAGACCTCGTCGGTGAAGCACCAGGCCCAGTCCTCGTCGGACGCCAGGGAGAGGACGACGGGGTGTCCGCTGCGCACATGGTGGTCGTGGGCGTGCCGGCCCCGCGAGCTGTCACAGCATCCGACGTGGCCACACGTCACGCACCGGCGCAGCCGCACCCAGCTCCAGCCGCGCGACCGACAGTCCGCGCAGCCGACCGGCGGAGCCGGGGCCGGCAGCGGCGGTTCGCAAGCCGGCAGGAGCTCGATGTGCGCGCAGGTCCGGCCCTGCGGTCGACCACCGTCAGGCCCGACCCGCCAACCGAGACCATCTGCCATCGCCACCACTCCTCACCCTCGCCCTCACCCGAACACCCTCACTCGCGCCGGCCCGTGCCCGGCGCAGCCTCGGACACGGAGGCTCTCGTACTCCGTTTCCTCTCGACCCAGGTGCACGGATGCGTCCGGAGCCGGGGAATCCGACGACCTCGGATCCCGGATCCCGGACCTCGGCGGGTGCGGTATCGGCGTCCTCGACGAGGGCGGACCGCGCACCGCGCCGTCTGTCGCGGTCGGCGGTCCGTCGCTCGGGCTCAGTTGTCGACGAAGGTGAGGCTGGTCGCGTCGTAGCGGGTGCCCGCGACCTGCTCGGGCGGGGCGGCGGCCTCGATGGCGGCGAGGTCGTCGGCGGTCAGCTCGACGGCCAGGGCCGCGAGGTTCTCCTCCAGGTAGCGCTGTCGGCGGGTGCCGGGGATCGGCACCACGTCGTCGCCCCGGTGCTGCACCCAGGCCAGGGCGAGCTGGCCGGCGGTGACTCCCTTCGCCTCGGCGAGCTCGTTGAGCTTCTCGACGATCACCAGGTTCCGCTCGAGGTTGCCGTCGGCGAAACGCGGCTGAGTGCGCCGCACGTCGTTGTCGGCCAGTCCTTCGACCGTGCTGTACCGGCCGGTCAGGAAGCCGCGCCCGAGCGGGGAGAACGGGACCAGCCCGATGCCCAGTTCGCGGCAGACCGGTCCGATCTCCGCTTCGAGGTCGCGGGTCCACAGCGACCACTCGCTCTGCAGCGCGGCGATCGGGTGCACCGCGTGCGCCCGTCGGATGGTTCGTTCGCCGGCCTCGGACAGCCCGAGGTGGCGGACCTTGCCGGCCTGCACGAGTTCGGCCATCGCGCCGACGGTCTCCTCGATCGGCACCTGCGGATCGACCCGGTGTTGGTAGTAGAGGTCGATGTGGTCGACCCCGAGCCGACGCAGCGACGCGTCGCACGCCTGCCGCACGTACGCCGCGTCGCCGCGGACACGGGTGGGTTCACCCAGGCGGTTGGCGAAGCCGAACTTCGTGGCCAGCACCACCTCGTCGCGGCGCCCGGAGACGGCCCGCCCCAACAGTTCCTCGTTGTGACCGGCACCGTAGAAGTCGGCGGTGTCCAGCAGGGTCACCCCCAGGTCGAGAGCATGCCGCACGGTGGCGAGGGACTGCTCGTCGTCCGTGGCGCCGTAGCCGTGGCTCATGCCCATGCATCCCAGGCCCTGCGCGGAGACCGCCAGACTGCCCAGGTGCCGGGTGGGAACGTCGGTCATGCTGCTGCCTCCTGAGCTCGGGATCATTGCTCAGGACGCTAGGTGTTGAAGCGCACTCCAAGTCAACCCCGGGCCACCACCCCGGTCACGCACGCGTCGTCGGTACCGCGGCCCTCGCCGCTCGGTGCCGTGGCCCCCGTCGCTCGGCGGCGCGACCGCAGCGCGAAGACGCCGGACACCGCGCCGAGGAGCGCCAGCCCACCGCCGGCGGGCACCGCCGACCGCAGGCCGACGACCAGCGGGTCGTCCTCGTCGATGAGCGCGCCCTTCACCGCCGACAGGGGCACGGTGCCGCCCTCCGACTCCTGGAACTGGTAGCGGGAGTCGTCGGAGTTGCCGCGGGTGTCGCCCAACAGGAACAGCCGACCCTCGGGCACCGTGACGTCGAACGCGCCGGGCGAGCCCACCACCGGGTCGCCGTTCAGGACGTACGGCTCGTCGAGCGGCCTCCCGTTCAAGGTCAGCGTCCGGTCCCCGGGGGTGTAGGCGATACGGTCGCCGCCCACCGCGACCACGCGTTCCACGGCCAGGTTCCGTTCACCCCAGGCTGCGGCGTCGAAAAGCACCACGTCGCCTCGGTCCACGCCGGTGACCAACAGGTTGAAGACCATCGACCCGCCTGCCGGAAGGGAGGGCCTCATGTGGCTCGACGGCATGACCCGGGTCGGCATGAAGAAGTACCCGCCGAGACCGCCGACACAGGTCAGCACCCCGCCCAGCACCAGCAGCGCCACCGCTGCCACTCCGAGCCGGCGTCCCGGCCCCCGACCCGACGTTCCCACGATCACGCCCTGCTCTCTTCGCTCCGATGTACGCCCGCACTGTACGGACGTACGGCGTACGGAACGCCGACCGGGGTCCCGTAGCGGGCGAACCCCCGTCGGGCGCGTGCACGAGTTCGGCGCCGTCGGTCGGCCGTGTGCGACCGGTCGCTCCGCGTCGCGCCCGGTGGCCGGAATCGGATCCGTACGGTCGAACGGGCCGGTCACCCGATCGCGAGTTCCGCCGTTCCCGGACCCCCGTGACCGGGATCCTCGCAGGGCGGCGCGTGACCGGCGTCGCCGGGGTACGCGCTGAGCGGGGGATGCGATGACGCAGGACGCGGGACGTTCTGGGGGGCCTGTGGGGCCGGAGGGGCCGGAGGGGCGGGCGGTGCTGCTGGTCGCCGGGCTGGCCGATCTGGCGGTGACCACGCTGGGTTCGGCGCTGGGTGTGGTGAGCGGTCTGCTGCGCAGGTCGGACGCGGCGGAGCTGGCCTCGGAGGCCGAGCAGGACCTGATGGCGCGCGGGCGCCTGGCCCTCGACCGGTACGCGGCCGTGCCTCCGGCCCATCTGGAGCTCCTGGCACGACATGTGACGGCCCGTGAGAACGATGGCGTCTGAGGGGTGGGCGCAGGCCGCCTTCAAGAGCCGTGTCGACGAGGTGCTGCACCGGTTCGTGGCGCGGGAGGCCGACGCGTTCGCGGCGGTCGATCCCGTCCTGGAGCCGGTGGCCGAGCAGTTGGAGGCCGCCGTCGCGGACGGCAAACGGCTGCGGGCGGCGTTCTGTTACTGGGGTTGGCGGGCGGTGGGGCAGCCCGACAGTGACGCCCTGCTGCGGGCGGCGACCTCCCTGGAGTTGGTGCACGCCGCCGCCGTCGTCCACGACGACCTGATCGACGACAGTCCGCTCAGGCACGGCCGGCCCACCGCGCACGTCGCCCTGCGGGCCGCGGTCGGCGACCGGTCGGACGTCGACGACTCGGCGAGGTCGCTGGCGATGCTCGTCGGGGACCTGTTGATGGCGCTGGCCGGCCAGTTGTTCGCCACGTGCGGACTGCCCGCCGCCTACCTGGCCCGGGCGCGCCCGCTGTGGGCGGTGATGGCACGTGAACTGATCGCCGGTGAGTGCCTGGAGATCCTGCGTACCGGAGCCGGGCCCGACACCACGGCGGCGCTGAAGGTGGTCCGCTACAAGACCGCCAAGTACACGGTCGAGCATCCCCTGCTCATCGGTGGCGCCTTGGCCGGTGCCGGGGCGCGGACGTGTGAGGGTTACTCGGCGTACGGGCTTCCGCTGGGCGAGGCGTTCCAGCTGCGGGACGACCTGATCGGCCTGTTCGGCCATCCCGGGCAGACCGGCAAGGCCAACGCCGACGACGTGCACGGCCACCGGCCCACGGCCCTGCTGGCGGAGACCTGGCGCCTTGCCGATGACGGGGAACGCGCGCTGCTGCGAAGCCTGTTGGGGCGGCGTGACCTGGATGCGGAGGGCTTGGACGCGGTGCGCGACACGATGCGCCGCCTCAAGGCTCCCGACCGGGTGGAGGACATGATCTGCGCGCGGGTCGGGGAAGCGCTGGCCGCCCTGGACGAGTTGCCCGTACCCGAGGACGCGGCGACCGCCCTGACCGCCTTGGCGCACGCGGCGTCGGCCCGCCGCTCCTGACTCCTGACCGGCGCACGCCCGTCCGCACCCTCCTGCCCCTCCCCCCACCTGCCCCCTGCCCTCTCCTCCCCTTCCCGCCTCTCCGTCCGCACGACAAGGAGCCCCGTCATGATCCACACCGAGGCATCGATGGACGCCCTGCGGCAGACCGGTGACCGGCTCGCCGATGCCACCGTCGCCACGCTCTTCGAACGCGGGGAAGTGGGCAAGTTCAACACCTTGATGCGCTACGTCTCCACCGCCGGGGCGCCGCTGCCCGACGGGCTGCCGGATGTCGCCCGCGAGTACCTCGAAGCGACGAGCGTCCCGCCCTCCTGGGTGGACTGGGGCGAGATGGAGAAGGCTCGGCTGTTCTTCATCGACAACAACGTGCACATCTCCACCGCCCTGTCCTTCGCCTCCATGCCCGCCTGCTACCTCGTGCCGCACGTGGCGAAGCTGCTGTCCACCACCCACGGGCTGGCGTACCCGTCGAAACGGATGGCGGAGACCGGCCAGTTCACCGTCCACCTGATGCGGCCCGACGCGTTCGAGGCCGGCAGCCGTTTCATCCCCGCGGCCCAGAAGGTCCGGCTGCTGCACGCGTCGATCCGCCACCATCTCGTACGCGAGGACCGGTGGGACATCGCGGCGCTCGGGACGCCGATCTGCCAGGAGGACATGATCGGCGGGCAGATGTTCTTCTCGCTGCTCGTCCTCGACAGCCTGCACCGGCTGAACATCCACATGTCGACGGAGGGCGCGGAGGCCTACTACTACGCGTGGCGGGTGGTCGGGGCCATGCTCGGTGTCGACCAGGAAGCCGTCCCCGCGACCCTCGACGAGGCACGGGGCTTCCTCGACCGGTACATGATCCGACACATGGGGCCGTCCGAGGAGGGCGCGCACCTGACCCGTCAGCTCATCGACCTCTACGAGGAGATCGTGCCCGGCACCTTCTTCGACCCCGTGGTCTCCGCGCTCATCCGCCACCTCGTGGGCGACACCTGCGCCGACTGGCTGCGGGTGCCCCGCACCGCCTGGGACACGGTGGTGAAGGCCGCGCCGCACCTTCTCGGCGTCCTGGAGACCATCGAGGACCGCTCCCCGCTCGGCGCGTGGGCCCTGGACCGCCTCGGGCAGCTCACCACCGTGCTGGAGCTGTCCTCCCTCACGCGGGGCCGTGTCATGCACTACGCCATCCCCGAGCAGCTGAAGAAGGAGTACGGGGTCTCCGGCGCGGTACCCCGCACCCGCCGCTGGAGCCCACCGGCCCCCTCGATCTCATGAGAGCGGCCGCCGCGGCTCGCTCCCGGGTGCCGGCCTCGGAACACACCTAGCCGCGTTCCCAGTAGAAGCAGGAGTGTGGGGCGCCGTCGCGGCGTCGCGCCTTCGCGCCGTCGAATGCGGTCGCAGGTTTTTCGGGCCTCGCGTGCCAGGATGCCCGGGACACGACCGCCGGGACGTCGACAGGCAGGACCGAGCCATGATCAGCGGTGCACACGTCATTCTCCACAGCCGGAACGCAGAGGCGGACCGTGCCTTCCTCCGTGACGTCCTCGACTTTCCCGGGGTCGACGCGGGTGGTGGCCGGCTGATCTTCAAGCTGCCCCCGGCCGAGGTGGCCGTGCACCCGACCGACGGACCGCCCCGGCACGAGCTGTTCCTGATGTGCGACGACCTCGACTCCCAACTCGCCGAGTTCCGTGCCCGGGGCGTCGAGACCACCCGCCCGATCAGCGAACAACGCTGGGGCAAACTGACTGCCATCCGGCTTCCCAGCGGCGCCGAACTCCCGCTGTACGAACCTCTGCACCCCACCGCCCACAGTCTGTGACACCACGGCAGTCGGCCCGGCCTGACGATCCCGGCGGCAGCGGAGCGTCGCCGGATCCGCCCCAGCCACGTGAGCGGAACGGGTTACGGAAGGCGTGGCGCGGGCCAGGTCGGCTCCCACCGCCAGACGGCCCAACGGTTTCCGGCCGCGAACGGGCCGGACCGGTCGGCGAGCATGCCGAACACCTGGGCCCGGGCGGCGTCGACAGCCTGGTGCTCGGCATCGGAGACGATCCCGAGACGGCGCACGTGCGCGTACTCGTCTTCGTCCTTCCACTCCCAGCGGGTGAGGTCGGGGTCGATGAGCAGGTCGACGGTGAGGTCGAAGGTGTCGAACCCGGCCTCGGTGCGGCGGGTGGGGTGCTCGAAGTTGACGTACCAGTTCCGCAGTCGGCGCCCGTCGCCGTCGGGGACGTAGAAGGCGTTGATGCTGAACCAGGCCTCCGGGAGCTTCCACAGCAGCAGGTCGGTCTCCTGCCACACCCCGGTCACGAGATCCCACCGGCCGCTCGCCAGCGCCTCGAACGCCTCCGTTCGCAACGCACGGTCCGCGTCGTCGCGGGCCTTGGCATACAGGGCGGGCCGGCGGGCCTCCGCTCCGGGCGCGCAGGCGGTCACCAGTGCCTCGTCGGTGTCGGCGACGACCCGCAGCGCCTGCTCGCTCCACACCCGACCCGTACGGTGCACGTCGCGCCGAACAACCGTCCGGCCCGTCCCGAAACGGTGCACGGCATCCTCCTGATCGACCAGGGCCCGGGTATCCGGCCGGGCCGGACTCCGAAAACGCATGGCTGGTGCACCACGACTGTGCGATTCTGGTGCGGACATGAACCGAGCCGGAAGGGATCTCCCCATGGGCCAGGACCAGCTTCCCCCGCACCCCGACACGGAGCGCTACTCCGTGACCATCTGCCCGCCCGCCGTCACGATCGTCTCCGACCTCGTCGCCGCCGGCGGCGTCAGCAAGTCGGACGTCATCAACCGGGCCATCCTCCTGCTCGGCTTCGTCGAGCAGGAGCGCGCCAAGGGGCACGATCTGATGATCCGCGACACCGAAGGCGCGCTCGAACGCATCCACATCATCTGAAGGAAGTCAGGCCACCGTCGGGTCCCTGGGAATCGCGTGCACCTCGACGGGGTCGTTGCCGGGCTTCCCGCCCGGGCCGGGGCACGCCGACGCCCGTGCGGCGATCTCCAGCGCCCGGTCCTCGCTCGTGACGTCGACCAGCCAGTAGCCCGCCAGGATGTGTCCCGGCTGCGCCGGCCCGTCGCTCACCCGCGGCCGTCCGTCGCTCGCGGCCCGCACCGTCTTGACCTGTGCGGGTCCTCCGAGGCCCTGCCCGTCCACCCATTCCCCGGCGGCCGTGAGCTCCGCGTTCAGGGCGTTCATGTGGGCGAACATGGCCCGCATGTCGTCCTCGGAGTAGGACGACATGACGGCGTCCCACTGGTCGGCCGGCACGTTCATCTGGATCATGTACTTCATGGTCTTCAC
Organism: Streptomyces virginiae; assembly: GCF_041432505.1. GTDB lineage: Bacteria > Actinomycetota > Actinomycetes > Streptomycetales > Streptomycetaceae > Streptomyces > Streptomyces virginiae_A. The sequence goes on along the minus strand of NZ_CP107871.1, from coordinate 7,909,481 downwards.
CCTTCCGGGGCGGCTACGAGGATTCTCGGCCCTACGGGAAGGTAGACCTCGACCGACCGCGAAACTCATCGGCGCCCGCCCTCCCCCGCGAACTCCGCCGGTCCGGCCTATCTCCGCCTGGGCCTGCCGGGCGACGCCGGCTCGGAGCGTCCGCTGCGGCTCAGTCGACCGTGACGGTGTAGGTGATGCGCTCGGGCGCCCGGGAGGGGGTGGTCGCCCCGGCGGTCGGGGTGGTGGAGGGCCCGGTCGTCTCAGGGGGCCGGGTGGCGGTGTTGCCCTGGCACGTGGTGAAAGTGCAGTGCAACAGCGTGAACCGAGTGGTCCCCGTGCCCTTGGCCTCGAAGGTGAAGGTGAGCCGGCCACCGCCACCGGGCACCGCCTCGGCGCCGGAGTCCGGCGCATACACCTGACCGCGACTGACCACCACGGAGCCGTCGGGCTCGGGGGCGACGAGGTACCAGTACTCGCGGGTGGAGTCGTTCCGGTCGACGGTGAGCGTGAAACGCTCGCCCGGCTCCGCGGTGATGTCGGTGTCCTTCACCGCGCGGCTCGTGGAAGCGCCGGCCGGTTCGTCGCCGCCGGAGCCACAGGCCGTGGCGAGAGCGAGCAGCGCGGCCGCCGCGATCGCCGTGCCGCCCTTGCCGCCGCGGAAGGCGCACGCCGTGCGCAGGGAGGAGATCACTGTTGCAAGCCTTGCCCATGGAGATGGTGATGAAGTCGCCCTCGCCGGCCGACCCGTGCGGCCGAGCCCCGGGAGGCACCCGAAGCATCTCACCCTCCTGGGCGGCGACGGCCGGGCGGGGCGGGGCAGGTGGTGCTCACGTCACCAGGTGCAGTGACGTCGCCGCGATGCCCAGCCGTACGCTCTGACCCCAGGTCAGCTCCAGGGCGTCGCCCTCCATCCCGTCGCCGAACACCACGATCCGGTCCGACTCCACGGTCAGCTGCAGCGCTTGCCCCCGCCCCAACTCGCCGGCGACCTTCGTCGTTCCGGTCGCGGGAGAGGGCCAGGCCTCCCGTACGAACCACAGGAGCCGCCGCTCGCCGGGTGCGGGCAGCTGGGCGGGGCTGTCGCGCTCCTGCCACAGGGAACGCAGCCAGCCGGTGGCACCCGTGCCGGTGCCCACCAGCACCCCGGAGGAGGCCTGGGCCTCGTCCGGGCCGTTGTCGCCGTCGGAGCCCAGGCGGTAGCGGGCGGTCTGGTGGCCGGGCGAGCCCAGGTAGATCTCGTTCAGTGCGAGGAGGCGTTGGGTGTCGTCGGCGACGGCCTCGACCATGGTCAGCTCTTCCGTCCGGCTCCCGGCGGTGGTCGCGGCGCGCAGCAGGGCGGCCGCGTCGGCGCAGCGGTGGCGGACGAGGACCCCCGGGTTGTAGCCCGGGTCGGTGTCGATGCCCACCACCGGCTGTCCGCGCAGGTACTTGGCGGTGTTGGCGACCAGGCCGTCCTGGCCGATCACGACCACCACGTCCTCCGGGGCGAACAGGAAACGGTCCAGGTCCGCCCGCTCCACCCGGGAGCTGCGCCAGGTGAGCGGCACCGCCGCCGCCACCTGACGCAGGGCCTGGTGGGCGCGCTCGTGGCGGCGGTGCACCTCGTCGATCGACCGGCCTCGGCTGGAGAGGAAGAACGCGGCCTGCCCGTGCGTGCCGTGTCGGGCGAGCAGTTCCTCGTACTCGGTCCTGCGGTGCACGAGGACCGCCCGCGGGGCCAGGCTCACGCGTCCGTGCCGCCTTCCGGGCGTCCGAGCCTGGTGAGGAGCCCGGTCAGGACGTCGGGCGAGAGCGTGATGCTCTCGATCCGCGGCAGGTTCTCCGCCAGCCGGGTCGCCGCCAGGGCGTGCAGTGTGCCCGGAGCGGTTTCGTCGTGCACGCGGAGCCAGGCGGCCTGGACCTCGGCGCGCGCCGCGCCGGTCTCGCGGGCCGCCTCGGCGTCCGCGCGGGCCAGGCGGACCTTGCGGGCCGCCTCGGTCTCGGTCCGGATGCCGTCCGCCGCCGCCTTCTCCTCGGCCTCGCGGCGGGCGTTGGTGCCGCGCTGATCGATCAACTGCTCCTCGCGTCGCGCGAGTTCGATCTGGCTGGCCAGTTCGTTCTCGGCGATGGCACGCTCACGTTCGACGGCGACGGCCCGCCGTTCGTAGGTGGCCCGGTCGGCCTCCTGCTGGATCTGCTCGCGGGCCGGGGTGCGCAGGGCGCGCTCCACCTCGGCCTCGGGGCGGATGGCCACGACCCGTACGGCCACCACGTCGATGCCGGTGGCCGGGAGTCTGGGCTCGGCGGCGAGGCCCGCGGTGACGCTGGTCCGTACGGAGGTGACGCCGTCGACCAGGGCGACGGCCAGCGGAGTTCGGGCCAGTACGTCCAGCGCGTGCTGCTGCGCGGTCTCGGTGAGGAGCGTGGCGATCTGCTCCAAGGGGGCGCCGCGCCAGCTCCCGGTGTCCGGGTCCACGGAGAAGTCGAGTCGTTCGGCGGCTTCGGCCGGGTCGCTGATCCGGTAGGTGACGGTGGCCTGCACGGCGACGTCCTGGAAGTCGGACGTGCGGGCGTGGAACGCCATGGCCAGCTCCCGGTCGTCGACCGGGACTTCGGAGAGCGCCGCCGAGAGCGACCGGTACCAGAAGCTGAGACCCCGCCCGTCGTGGGCGAGTCGGCCGCGCTTGTGGTGGCGGATGTGAGCGGTGGGCGCGGAGCGCAGATGACGCCAGCCGAAGCGCCGGGTGATGTCGGCCATGGCAGGACCCCCTTCATTTCGTCAGTACGACGATAAAGGGACGCGCCCATATCGTCAAGAGGACGAGAAGAGGGTGGAGCGAGGGTCTCGGACGCTTCCGGGTGGTGTCGGTGCGCGCTGTTAGGGTCGCCGGCATGGCAAACCGTTCATATCTCTACGCCGCGGACTCGAAGCCGACCGAGGTCGACAACCCCCGGGCCATCCGGTGCATATCCGAGCACCGATGGGACATCCCGCTCGCCCACAAGCTCATGGTCGGATACGGGACGACGATCACCCAGTCGATGATCTGGAGCCCGCAGATCGGCATCGCGGCGGACTACGCCAAGGGTGCCGAGCTGCTCGGCGGGCTCCTGCGTGCGGTCGGTCAAGGACTGGAGGACGACGCCGAGTTCGCCGAGTGCGTCGAGAGGACCGTCTCCCATCTGGACAAGCAGCGGGCGGAGTTCTTCATCCTGGAGACCGGAGAGATGGTCTCCGTCACGGACGACGATCCGGTGGCGGCCGTGCAGCGCCTGGTCTCCCACGAGATCCCCGCCGCCGTCGCCCGGGCCGAGGCCGCGATCGCCGGCCGGGACGACGCCTGGCTCGCCTCGCTCCGCACCGACTGGCAGGCACACTTCGCCTCCTTCTACAGCGACACGCTCTACTTCTCCTTCCCCGGCTAGCACTCCCGGCCTCCAGGCCCCACGCCAGGTCCGGCAGCGCCGAGCGGGCGTTGCCGGCCGGGGCGTCCTTCGGGCCGCCTCGCTCACCGGACGGAGCCGGCCGGGGCCCCTTTCGAGGGGCCCCGGCCGGCTTCGTCGGTGGGTGTGTGGCTGCGTGGCTTCAGTGCTCGCAGAGGGAGAATTCCCGTTCGTAGAGCTGCTCGTTGTGTTCGTCCACGAAGAACTTGCGTTCCTGCATGAGCTGTTCGCGGTAGGTCTTCGCCTGCTCCAGCGTCATGGTCGAGGTGTCGGACCACGGCTGCTGCGGTGGCACGTCGGATGTCGAGACGATCTTTTCCGACGGGTCGACCAGGAAGAACGCGAGAATCTTGCGATGTCCCGGGCGGGTGGCGTCCGCGAGGCGGAATTCGCCGACGCGGTGTTGCAGGACGTTCGGGAACGCCAGGCAGCGGCCCGCCGGGGTCGCCGTCGATCCCAGTGCCTGGTTCAGCGCGTCCTCGTCCTCCAGGCCGTAGACCTCACGCAGACCGTTGTCGTCGTTCTGTTCGTAGTTCGGGTCGTCGAGCGCCGCCCGGAAACCGAGCCGGCTTTCGGTGATGTTCTCGCTGTCCCAGTAGTAGATTCCGGTCGAGACGATCCGCTCGTTCAACATCCCCTCGACGTGCCAGGATCCGCCGGGGTACTCGGGCTTGTCCGGGGTGAGGTGGATGGTGGCGAGCTTGACGATGACCTGGAGTCGGCGGCCGCGCAGATCGACCCGGGCGGATGCGTCGGGCGTCTCGGGTGCGGTGAATTCCGGGGCGTCCGGGATGACCGGGCTGCGGTTCTCCCACCAGTCGTCCTGGGCCTGTTCCCATGCACTGAGCGCAGCCTTGTAGGCCTCGGCATCGCTGTAGGAGGACTTGTTCGGGTACTCCGGCTCCGAGTCGTACCACCCGTAGGGATCGGCCTGGATCCGCACGGGCCGCGGGTGGCGCAGATCGGTGAGGACGTTCTCCCACAGCGGGCGCATGCGCGCGAACATGTCCGGCAGGACGGCGGCCAGTTCGCGGTGATGCTCGGGGTGGACGTTGTTGACGTACGAGCGGAAGGTGACATCGCCGTCGTCGGCGACGTCGACGTCCGTGGGCAGCCACTGGAACCGCTCCGAGAACTCGTACTTCGAATAACGGTCCGTCGGATTCTGCCAAGCCCGTTCCGGTGCGCCGCTCGCCTCCCGCTCCAGGCAGAACAGCGAGGGATGAACCAGATCCAACACCTGGCCGTCGGAACCGGGATGCCAGTCCTGTTCGGCTTCGGGGACCTGCTCCAGCACCCGCACCGCCTCGCGGAGCCGGTTCCTGAGCTCGTCGTCGATCAGGGTGTCCGAATGCCACACCCCGTCGGCGGCGGACACCTCTATGCCGGTTCGTTCGTCCCGCAGGGCGGCGTAGTGCGCGAGTTCGGCGAGGACGTATCGGACCTGCGCCTCGGTGAGGCCCTGGGCGATCGCTTCTCGCGTCCACCTGGCGACGACGGCGGCGTCGTTCATCTTCTCGAACCACCGCGGCTTGGCCCGAATGTGCGCGCTGCACTGCATCATCTGCAGTTCCCGCAGCGTTCTGGGTGTCGCGAACGCCAGGGAACGGGATGTTTGAAAGGGCAGCGGGAAAGCAGACAGGCCAGACAATTCTCTTGGTCCTCCGAGTCGGTGTGCGGTGGCCGGAAGGATACTTCAGCGGACTGACACCGCAGCCGTGTTCCCGGTCCGGGCCATGCGGTGCCGCACGCGCGCCGTGCGGTGCTCGGTCCGGTGCGACCGGACCGAAAAGGGCGTTCGATTTTCCTGCCCGCGACCTATTCTGCGAGCCACGAACGACCCATCACACCTAAGGCACCCCATGGACAGCGAGCGCATTCAGAACTGCCTGGACCTGATCCGCCAGGCACAGCGGCTACCCGTGGACGATGCTCAGCGCAGCCTGCTGGAACAGGCTGCCGGCGAACTCGTCCGCGACGGCCGACTTCGACGCCGTGCCGAGGCACGCGCGGCACGGGCCGCCGCCGATGCGAAGCTGCTCGCCGCCACCGCGATGGGCGCCCCCGACCGTGTCATGGACGCCGCCCTGTCCGCCCTGCCCGCCCGTACGGCGCCGAAACCGCGCCGGACGGTCGGCGACCACGTCCAGCCGCGCCCCGGCCCGTCCGCGACGCGCCGGCTGCCGGACCGTACTCCGGAGAGCGACGGGCCGTCACAGCTGCTGAACCGCCCTCAACGCTGCTACGTCTGCAAGGACCATTACCGGCAGGTCCACGACTTCTACCACCTGCTGTGTCCCGCATGCGCCGACGAGAACCTCGCCCACCGCACGACCCGCACCGACCTCACCGGTCGTCGTGCGCTGCTGACCGGCGGGCGTGTCAAGATCGGCCACCAGGTCGCGCTGATGCTGCTTCGGGACGGCGCCGACCTCACCGTGACCAGCCGCTTCCCCCAGGACACGGTGCGTCGGTTCGCCGCCGCCCCCGACGCCGAGCAGTGGTGGCACCGGCTGCGGATCGCGGCCCTGGACCTGCGCGATCCCCGGCAGGTACTCGCGTTCACGGACCACATGTTCTCCCAGGGGCTCCCCCTGGACGTCCTGATCAACAACGCGGCCCAGACCCTACGCCGCTCCCCTCAGGCCTACGCCGCTCTGGCCACGGCCGAACCCACGCCCCTGCCCACGTCGCTCACCACGCCACGGATATGGACCGCTCCCGGCTTCTCCGTACCCGGCCCACGCACCGCACCACTGCCGTGGACGGCGGAACTCGCGTCACGGTCGCGCGTACCCGAGGCCCTCACCGGTGGCGCGAACACGCATGCCGACGTGGTCGCCGTCCCCCTGCCGCGAGAGGCCGTCGACGAGGCGGGCCTGTTGCCCGAGACCGCCGCGACCAACTCATGGACGCTACGTCTGGGACAGATCGACCCGACCGAGCTGCTGGAGGTCCAGCTGGTCAACGCCGTCGCGCCGTTCCTGCTCGCCGACCGCCTGCTGCCTCTTCTCGACGCCTCCCCGCATCCTGACCGCTACCTCATCAACGTCTCCGCTGTGGAAGGCCAGTTCACCGTGCGCAACAAGACCGGCGACCACCCGCACACCAACATGGCCAAGGCCGCCCTGAACATGCTCACCCGCACCAGCGCGGCCGACCTGGCCGGCCGCGGCATCCACACCTGCAGTGTCGACACCGGTTGGGTCACCGACGAGAAGCCCCTGCCCGCCCGCGAACGGCACGCCGCCACCGGCTGGCGCCCGCCGCTGGACATCGTCGACGGCGCCGCCCGTGTCTACCACCCGATCGTGCAAGGGCGGGCCGGCGCGCCCGTCCACGGCGTCCTCCTCAAGGACTATCGCCAGGTCCCCTGGTGATCGCCCCGTCGGGCGCGGTGGCGGAGTGCCCGTGCGCCGCCACGGGCAGGGGGAACTCCGTCCAGACGGTCTTGCCGTCCCGGGAGTAGCGGGTACCCCAGCGTTCGGTGAGTTGGGCCACCAGGAAGAGACCGCGCCCACCCTCGTCCGTGGTGAGCGCCCGCCGTAGGTGCGGAGCGGTGTTGCTGCTGTCGGAGACCTCGCAGATCAGGCCGCGGTCGCGGATGATGCGCAGGGTCACCGGCGTGCCGCCGCCGTACCGGTAGGCGTTGGTGACCAGTTCACTGACGACCAGTTCGGCGGTGAACGCCGCCTCCTCCAGGCCCCACCCGCTCAGCGTGGCCTGCGTCAGGTGCCGGGCCCGGGCGGCGGCGGTCGGCTCGGCGGGCAGCTCCCACGAGGCGATCTGCTCGGGCGCCAGCACGCGGGTGCGGGCGAGGAGCAGCGCGACGTCGTCCCGTGGGTGCTCCGGCAGCAGGGCGTTCTGTACCGCCGTGCAGGTCTCCTCCAGCGAGCGGCCGGGCCGGGACAGTGCTTCTCGCAGCCGCTCGAGTCCCTCGTCGAGGTCGTGGTCACGGGCCTCCACCAGGCCGTTCGTGTACAGCGCCAGCAGGCTTCCTTCGGGGAGTTCCATCTCGGCGGACTCGAACGGGAGTCCCCCGAGGCCCAGCGGCGGCCCCTGGGGAAGGTCGGGCAGGCTCACCGTGCCGTCGGCGGTGACCACGGCGGGCGGCAGGTGGCCGGCGCGGGCGAGGGTGCAGCGCCGGGAGGTGGGGTCGTAGACCGCGTAGAGGCAGGTCGCGCCGACGATCTGTGGGCCCTGCGAGCGTCCGTCGGCAGGCTCCTGCTCGTCTGCGAGGCGGTTGACCAGGTCGTCCAGGTGGGAGAGGACCTCGTCCGGGGCGTAGTCGAGGCCCGCCAAGGTGTGCACGGCGGTGCGGAGGCGGCCCATGGTGGCCGCGGCGTGCAGTCCATGGCCGACGACATCGCCGACGACGAGGGCGACACGGGCTCCGGACAGGGGGATGACGTCGAACCAGTCGCCGCCGACGCCGGTGGCGGGATCGGCCGGCAGATAGCGGTGCGCGACCTCGACGGCGCTGTGTGCGGGCAACTCCTGCGGCAGCAGGCTGCGCTGCAGGGTCAGGGCGGCTTGATGCTGCTGGGTGAAGCGGCGGGCGTTGTCGATGCACAGGGCGGCGCGTGAGGCGAACTCCTCCGCGAGCGTGAGGTCGTCCTCCTCGAAGGGCTCGGGCCGCTCGGCCCGCCACAGGCTGAGGATGCCGAGGAGCAGGCCGCGGGCCGTCAGCGGTACGACGATCAGCGAGTGGGCTCCGAGGCCGAAGGCGCGCCGGGTGCGCTCCGGATCCTGGAAGTACCAGCCGGGGCTGCTCCGGAGCTCCGCTTCGAGGATGGGCTGCTGTTCGGCGAGGCACCTGGCCTGTGGGGTACGGGGGTCGAAGTGGAAGACGTCGCCGGCGGAGTACATCACCTGCAGTGCCTCCGCCACGACCGAATGGACGGCCATCCTGCGCACCGGTCCGCTCGTCTCCACGGCGGTCTCCTCACTGCGGGCCACCGCCTCCAGCAGGTCCACCGAGACGGCGTCGGCGAGGTCGGGGACGGCGGCGGCGGCCAGCTCCCAGGTGGTACGCCCGAGGTCCAGGGTGGTCCCGATACTGGCGCTCGCCCGGTTGAGCAGGGCGAGTCGACGTCGGGCCCGGTAGCGGTCGGTGACGTCCTCGACCAGTTGGGTGACGCCGAGGATCTCGCCGGACGGGTCCTCGATCCGGAACGCCGACACCGACACCCATCGCTCGCGGTCGGGGTCGCTCCTCGTACGACAGGGCTGCTCGGTGAAGATCAGGGGAGCGCCCGTCTCCAGCACGCGGCGCAGCCGTCTCTCGATGGGCTCCACGTCCGGGCCGAAGAGGAAGTCGCCGATGCGTCGGCCCCGCATCTGGGCCGTGGGAAGTTGCGCGAAGCGGGCCAGCGCCCGGTTGACCCGCAGGATGCCCAGGTCGGGGGCGTGGACGGCCAGGCCGATCGGGGAGCGCCGGAAGAGGCCGTCCAGGACCGAGCGGTCCGTCTCCCATCGGAGCATCTCCTCCGCCGGGGCGACGACGAGGAGCCATTCCCGGGTCGATCCGGCGCGAACGACGGCGCGGGCGCGGAAGCCCAGCTCCACCCGCCGCCCGTTGCGGTGCAGGACGGGCAGGACCCCGGCCCAGCCCCGCTCGCGCTCGCACGTCGCCGCCGCGTCCAGGACCGCCTCCCGATCGCGTGCGTCGATGAGGAATCCGAGCGCCTGCCGGCCCAGCACCTCCTCGGGCGGGTAGCCGAGGTGGTCCTGTGCGCGCTCGCTCCAGCCGACGACCGTGCCGTGGTCGTCGACGACCGCCGACGCCGAGTTGTGCAGCGCGAACGGGTCCTCCGGCACCTCGCCCGATCCCGGCGCTGGTGCGTCCATCGCTGCCACCCTTCGACCTGCCGAACGGACCGCACGCGAACATCCCCGCAACGACCACCCAGAGTGACGAGCGACCGGGCTGGGCAGTCGGCCTCCCTTCAGTATCGCCGCGTCCGCGCACGTCGGCAGAGCGTCCCTTTCCCGGGGAGATTCGAAGCGCGACCCCGGGGCATCCGTACAACGTCTCAGCCCCTACCCACCGACAGGAGGCAGCAGTGACCACCTACGTGATCACCGTGCCCGGCACGTTCCTGAGGGACGTGGGCGATGCAGCACGCTCCGAGCTGGAGAGGAGGCTGATCCCGCACCACACGGACCTGAGCGAGACCCAGGACGTGGAGCTGCTGACGCTCCACGAGGGCGGGACCTTCTCCGTCCGGCTCGAGGTCGATGCCCCGGACCGGGCCACGGCCGAGGACGACGCCGTCCGCCTGGTGGCCGGCGCCCTCGAAGAGCTGGGGGTCTCCGCGAAGGACGTACCCCTGGGACCTCCGGCCGTCACCGGTGTCGACGGCGAGTCCTAGGCTCCCGCGGCTCCCGCGGCTCCCGCGTCGGAGCGGGGGTGGCCCGGGCGGTCACCGTGGGTGACACCGCCCGGGTCGTCACTCTCCGACGGTCGCGGTGCGGGCCCGTACCTCCTCCGGGGTGAGGTAGTGGTCGGTGTACTCGAAGTCGCGCAGCGTCCCCGGCTTGTACGTCTGGAATCCGGTCCGGACGAAGTCGTCGCCGGCCACCGCGTTCAGGAGCCAGTTCGTCATCACCCGGGTCTTCGCGGCCCCGGTGCGCAGCGCCGCCCAGTGGTAGCCGCGGGCCACGGCCTGGGCGGGCATCCCGCGCAGGTCGATGCCGAGCGGCCGGGAGACGCCGTCGCGGCCGCCGAGGTCGACGACAAGTCCGAGGTCCTTGTGGACGTAACGACGCAGCGGCGTGCCCCGCAGCGTGGCGACGACGTTGTCGGCGGCGACCCTGCCCTGGCGCGCGGCGTGCTGCGCGGTGGGTGGGCACACCGCGTCGTCCCCGCCGGCGGCGAGGTCGGGTACGGCGGCCGCGTCACCGAGCGCGAACGCGCCGTCCGCCCCCGGCACCCGCAGGTCCGGCGTGACGACGAGCCGGCCGCTCTTGGCGGTCTCGGCGCCCAGCGTGGCGATGAGGGGGCTCGCGGCGACGCCGGCGGTCCAGATGAGGGTGCGGCAGGGCAGTACGCGCCCGTCGGTGAGCGTGACGTCCTCGGGGCCCGCCTTGGCGACGGAGGCGCCGAGCGAGACCTCGATGCCGCGGCCGCGCAGCACGTCGAGGGCTGCCCGACCCAGCCGGTCGCCGAGCTCGGGCATCAGTTTCGGGGCCACGTCCACGAGGTGCCAGCTGATCTCGCGCCGGTCCAGCCGGGGGTAGCGGCCGACGGCGTTCGTGGTGAGGCGCTGCAGGGAGGCGGCCGTCTCGGTACCCGCGTAGCCGCCGCCCACCACCACGAAGCCGAGCCGTGAGGCCCGCTCCGCCGAGCCCGGTGCGGCGGCGTCGGCCAGGTCGAGCTGGGCGATCACGTGGTCGCGCAGGTGGGCCGCCTCCGCGAGCGACTTCATGCCGCGGCCGTGTTCCGCCAGGCCGGGGATGTCGAAGGTGCGGGTCACGCTCCCGGGTGCGAGCACCAGGTGGTCGTACGGCTGGTCCACCAGCTCCCCGGTGATCTTCCGGATGACGCAGACCTTGGCCCGGGTGTCGACGCCCACGGCCCCGCCGGGCACGATCCGGGTCCGGTGGCGGCGGCTGCGGCGCAGCGAGACCGCCACGGACTGGGGGGTGAGTACTCCGGAGGCCACCTGCGGCAGCAGCGGCAGGTAGAGCTGGTAGGAGAACGGAGTGACCAGCAGGATCTCCGCCTCCCCCGGTGACAACGTCCGCTCCAGGCGGCGTACGCAGGAGACGCCGGCGAATCCCGCGCCGACGACGACGATCCTCGGTCGTGCCATGGTGTCCGTCCCTTCTCGGGTGTACGGGTCCCCGGCACGCCTTCCCCGGCAGGACGCTCCATGAACGCGAACACGCGAACATCGGTGCGGACGGCTCTACCCCGCGGCGCGCACGTACTGCTCCGGCACGCGTCGACGGAGCCGAGCGGCAGACCGTGGCATCGTCCGGCCGCGGCCGGGCACACGGGTCGTATGTCCGGAGAGCACGCACGCCCGAGTACGTTGTTCCACTTCGCCCGCGGCACCGAGGGCTGTCCGGCCCACGCGGCGAGGCGCCGGCACCCTTTCAGAAGGCGGCTGCGCGGCAGGATCCTCGCCTACAGGGACATCGAGTTCCTCGCCTCCGAGACCACGTGCGAGCGTGGCGCCGGCGAGGGGTTCCTGCTCCTGGTGCACGTCCGCAAGGTGGTCGGTGAGATCCGCTACCGCCGCTGCGCCGCCTGCGCGCGGGGCGTGATCACCGGGGTCGACATCGACTCCGTCTTCCGCTCGACCGGGCTGGACACGCGCGCGCTGTCGCACCTGCGGGCACGCCACCCCGGCATCGCATGGCAGAGCACGCTGACCCTCCGCACCACGCGCGGTCTCCTGCGCCGCATGCGCATCCCGACGTCCGACGTCGGCACCCCGTGCCCGCACGACCGGGTACGCAGCTCGCGGCCGTAGCGGTCGGCACCCGCGCGGACGTGCGGACGTGGGCACGTGCGGACGTGGGCCGTTTGGATTCGTGATTCGTGATCAGACGAGGGACGTACGGGTCCACCGGGGGAACCAACGAGGGAGGGTGTCCGGATGGCGACATCGAGAAGCCGTCGGGACGACGCGGGCGACGGTGCCGCGTCCGTAGGGCGGGACGTCGTGCTGGCGGTCGGGCTCCTGGGCATCTGCCTGGGCGGACTGGCCGTGTTCGTGCGGACGACGGTGGGGACGGGAGCCGGTGGCGCCATACCCGTGATGCCGATCGCCACGGTGATCGTCCTGGTGGCCGGAATGGCGCTGGCCCGGTGGGCCCTGGCACCCGTTCGGCGCCGCTCCCCCGCGTCCCCGGGGGAGGCTTACGTGGCGGCCGTGTATCCGGAGAACCCGGCGTATCCGGTGCCCGCGGATCCGTCGGCCACGACGGCGGTCCTCGTTCCGCCGGCCGCTGCCGAGCTCGTGGCGGATCCGGTGGACGTGCCCGAGCTGGGGCCGGACGCCCTGGATCACGCGGCGGTCGACGCCGACGGATTCGAGCACGCGATCGCCGCGCTGTGTGCCCGGGACGGCTGCCTTCAGGTGGAAGTCGTCGGCGGGGCCGGGGACTTGGGCGCCGATGTGATCGCCACGACGGCGGACGGTCTGCGCGTCGTCGTCCAGTGCAAGCACTACGGCGACGGCAACCGGGTCGGCTCGCAGGACCTGCAACGCTTCGGCGGCACCTGCTTCGTCGTCCACGAAGCCGACGTGGCCGTGGTGGTGACGACCAGCTCGTTCACCGCTCCGGCCGAGGACTACGCCGCGACCTGCGGCATCGTCTGCGTCGACGGCGACGCGCTGGCCGCGTGGACGGAGTCGCGGACGCCCCCTCCCTGGGAAACCCCCGCCACGCAACCGCCGGGGCCGGGAGCCCCGGCCGACGCCGAGGTACAGGCCTGAAGGGGCCCGCCCGAGGAGAGGCCCCGACCAGGTACGCGGGTCAGCCGTCGATGGCCTGGTAGAGGGTGGTCCAGAAGTCCTGCATGGCCCGCGCAGAATCCGGCGTGGACGTCCCGGTCCGGGTGAGCAGGATGCCGACGAGCCCGTTGTGCGGGCCCGGCGTGATCCGAAAGACAGGCCCTGGCCTGGAGCGCGGCCGTGTGCTCGGGCGTGAGGCGGTCGGTGGTCATCAGCTCGACGGCGGGTCAGGACAGGATCCGCCCCCGGACCGTCTCCCCGCACCCCGCGGGTCCTCCCACGGCCGCACCGCCGCAGGGCTCACCGATCGCGGCCCGACCTGGGCGGACGTGCTCGGCCGCTTCGTCCTGGCGGGCCTATGCTTCACCTTGGCCCTGCTCATCGGTGGACCCGCGCTCGACGTCAGGAGCGGAAGTGGGAACGACACTCGTCGTCGCCGCGATCGTGATCGCGGCCGTGGTCGTCAGAACCGCCGTCGCCGAGCTCAGGGAGCCCGGAAGCGGCCGCCGGCAGTGGTCGTTCCTCACCGACTCCCGCGCGCTCACGGCGGGAGCGATCACCGCCCTCGTCCTCGGCCTGCTGGGTTGGCGGCACGCCGGCGGCGAAGGTGTCGTATGGGCGGGACTCGCCGGGATCCTCGTCGCGTTCGCCATGGGCCAGGGCCGCCGGCCCCGGTAGCCGCCCCCGCCGGCCAGGGTGGTCCGGGGACTCAGCCGAGGGCGCGGTCGAGATTGAAGGCCGCGCTGATGAGCGACAGGTGGGTGAACGCCTGCGGGAAGTTGCCGAGTTGCTCGCCGCTCCGGCCGATCTCCTCCGCGTAGAGGCCGAGGTGGTTGCCGTAGGTGAGCATCTTCTCGAAGGCCAGACGGGCATCCTCCAGACGTCCGGCACGCGTGAGCGCCTCGACGTACCAGAAGGAGCAGATCGAGAACGTGCCCTCGGCGCCGCGCAAGCCGTCCGGGCTGGCCTCCGGGTCGTAGCGGTAGACCAGCGAGTCGGAGACCAGATCCGTGGTGAGCGCATCCAGGGTCGAGAGCCATTTCGGATCGGTGGGCGAGATGAACTTGGCCATCGGCATCATCAGCACGGAGGCGTCGAGCACGTCGTCCCCCAGCCCCTGGACGAAGGCGCCGCGCTTCGCCGACCAGCCCTCTCGCATGATCTGCCGGTAGATCGCGTCCCGACTCCGCTGCCAGCGCGGAAGATCGGCGGGCAGGCCGCGCCGGTTGGCCATCCGGATGGCCCGTTCGATCGCCACCCAGCACATCAGCCGCGAGTAGACGAAGTTCCGCCGGCCGCCCCGGGTCTCCCAGACGCCCTCGTCGGGTTGGTCCCAGTGGTCACAGAGCCAGTCCACCACCGCGCCGACCTCGTCCCAGTGATCACTGCTGATGGGTTGCCCCCACTTGTCGTAGAGGTAGACCGAATCGATCAGCGCGCCGTAGATGTCCAGCTGGAGCTGCTTGGTGGCGGCGTTCCCGACCCGCACCGGAGCGGATCCCAGGTGCCCTTCGAGGTGGAGCAGCTCGGATTCGGGCAGGTCGGTACGCCCGTCGATGCCGTACATGATCTGCAGCGGCCCGGTGGGGCCGACGCCCCGCATGATGCCCCGGTCGGACAGGAAGCCCATGAACGCCTCGGCCTCCGTCGTGAAGCCCAGGCGGAGCATGGCGTAGATGGCGAAGGCGGCGTCGCGGACCCACACGTACCGGTAGTCCCAGTTGCGCTCACCGCCGACCCGTTCGGGCAGGCTGGTCGTCGGGGCGGCCACGATCGCACCGGTCGGCACATAGGTGAGCAGCTTGAGCACCAGCGCGGAGCGGTGCACCATCTCCCGCCACCGGCCGCGGTAGCGCGAGCGGCCCAGCCAGTGGCGCCAGAACCGGACCGTCGCCTCGAACTGCTCCTCCGCCTCGGCGTGCGGACAGGCCTGCGGGCGGAGGTCATCGCCGATCTTGTCGAGGGCGAAGACCACGGACTCGCCTTCGAGGAGCTTGAAGTGCGACTCCACGTCCGTTCCGTCGCTTTCGAGCGGCACGGTGGAGGTCAGCGCCAGGGAGATCGACGGGGCCTCGAAGACGGCTTCGTGGACCTGCGTACGTACGGTGTGCGCTTCGGCGCCGTAGCCGAAGCGCGGGGCCACCCGGGTTCTGAAGGGGAGGGTTCCGCGCACGCA
Source organism: Streptomyces virginiae (assembly GCF_041432505.1). Taxonomy (GTDB): domain Bacteria; phylum Actinomycetota; class Actinomycetes; order Streptomycetales; family Streptomycetaceae; genus Streptomyces; species Streptomyces virginiae_A. Next base: position 7,894,421 of record NZ_CP107871.1, on the reverse strand, counting down.
TATCACCCGACGGATCAGGCGGTGCCGGGCCGCCTCGCGCGACTCGTCGACGACGGGCATGAAGTCCTGGATCTCCGCCACTCCGTCGGCCGCATAGAAGCGTGTGATCAGGACGTTGGTGTCGGGGAAGTAGAACTGCCGGGTACGCGCCGGCACATCGGCGGCCAGCTGCCACGATCCGCCTTTGTCGGCGTCGAGGATGGACGCGAAGACGCTCGGTGCGTCGAAGCGTGGGCAGCAGTACCAGTCGATCGTTCCGTCGGTCCCGACGAGCGCGGCGGTACGAAGATCCCCGATCAGGCCGTGCTCGGAGATCGGCAGATAGCGTGCGTCGTCCATTCCCCCGGATCCGGTGCCGAACTCCATGCCGGCCTCCCTACCGTCTCGCCGTGAGCGGGTGCGGGAATGCAGAAGACTTTGTTCTTCATGGTAGAACGCCCCGGGATCGCGGCGCGGCGACCCGGAGAGGAGCGGCGGACCGAGAGGCACGCGAGGGGAACGATCTCCCAGGTCAGCGCCTCGCCTCAGGTGTCGGCCACCCGGGTGAGCTCCGCCCGGGTTACGGCCCCGCGCAGCCGCGGGCGCGCTCGGCAGCGCAAGGATGCACGAACCGGTTCCCCTTCTTCGTGGCTGGAGTCTTTCCGTGCTCGAACGCAAGCGGCTCAAGGGCCGTACCCAGGTGACCTTCGTCCTCCCCGACAACGCTCCGGACGGGCCTGTCAGCGTCGTCGGAGACTTCAACCACTGGAACCCTGCCGCCCACCCGATGGCATCCCGCGGAGACGGCACCCGGGCCGCGTCCGTCGCCCTCCCCACCAACAGCGCCCATTCCTTCCGGTACCTCGCGGTCGGCGGGCACTGGTTCGACGACGAACAGGCCGACAGCCACGACGGCACCAACAGCCGCCTCCACACCTGATCTGCGGCCCTGGCCTACGCCACCGGCCCTACCGGAGGCCCCTACCAGGGGGCGCGGGCGCAGATGGTTTTCCCGCCGTCGGCGGTGGGTTCGATGTGCACGTCGGTGGTGAGGTGATTGATCAGCTGCCACCCCCATCCGCCGGTGCCGTCGAGGTGGGGCGCGCGCGGCTCGGGCGGGTCGGGGCTGGTGTCGGTGACGCGGATGTCGATGTGGTCACCGTTCAGTTCGAGGTGGAGCGATGCGGGCCCACGGGTGTGGCGCATGACGTTGGCGATCAGCTCGCCCACGACCAGGAGCACGGCGTCGTCGCTCCCCGGTGCGGCGGGCGCCCGGATGCGTGCGGCATGGTGGAGGAAGGCTCGGGTGGCGTCGCGCGCCGCCGTCGTGGGCTGCCCGCTGCGGGGCAGGGACCGATCAAGGACGGGTACGTCCATACGTCCTCCTCCCGCCGTGCTCTACGAGGCACCTGCCCGATCCGGGGAGGAGGAACCCGGCAAACGCCCCACGATGATGCATCCGGGCCGGGCGCCGGCTCAGGCGTTCGCGCGGCCCCTCCCGCGCCGTCGCGCAACCGCAGGGGCCAGGGGTGGCCGGCATTGACGAGCCGGGTACCGCTGCGGTCCAGAGACGGCGACCGACGACATCGACGGACAGGAACGACACGTACCGCGCACCGAACCGGTCCCGCAGGCGCGCCGAGGGGTGGGTGGCGCGGGCGTGCGGGTGCTGCAGGACCTCTTTCGGACATTCTGCGCTCGATGTACGCGGGGCGGAGCGCGAGCGGCTTTTGCGGGCAGGTGAGGACCGACCACAACGATGCACCGCCTCCGAGTGCCCGGCTCCGGCCGAACGACCGCACGACCAGGCGGTGTTCTCTTCAAGGAGGTCCCACACCATGCTGATCACCGTGACCCGCACCGGCGGGTTCGCAGGCGGGGAGAAGACGGCGTCGCTCGAAACGGAGTGCCGTGCCGACGGGCCCGAGCTGGAACGGCTGGCCGAGCTCGCGCTCAGCACCGAGGGCCCCGCGGAGCAGGAACCCGTTCCCGACGGCTTTCGCTACGTCCTGCGCGTCGACAGCAAGCTGGTGGAGTTACAGGATCCGTACCTCACCGAGGAGCAGCGGCAACTGATCGACGCCGTTCTGACCACCGCCCTCTGACCGCCCCTCCGCCGGCATTGTTTCGTGCCGTACCGACCCGACCGGGGCCGGTACGGCACGGCACGGCACGGGCGGACCGTGCCGTCGTACCGCTCAAGGCCCGACCGTCCCGTGCCGGCGGCCCCTCGCCGGCCGCGTCGACGACATCCTCCAGCCGCTGCCGCATCCGTCCTGGGGGTCCGGGGTCCGGAGCTCCGACGCCTTCTCGTACTCCTCCACCACCATGCGTGTCGGCACCGCGAGGTGAGCCATCATCACGCGGTCACAGGCGGCCGGCCGGCCCCGACATGTCGCCTGCCCCGGCACGTGCGTCGCATGCGCCACGGGCACCGTCGCGAAACGGCCACCGATGGGGCGGTGATGACCGACGGGGTCCCGCACTGTACGACGGCCCGCGCCAGGGCCGATCGGGACGCGCTGCCCACGTTTGAAAGCGCGGCGCGCGTGTAGAAGCGATTTTGACCCTGGCCTCATCTCACGAAGCAGGAGACGCATCATGGGCATCATTGCGTGGATTCTCATCGGTCTGTTCGCCGGCCTCATCGCCAAGGCGATCATGCCGGGTAAGGACCCGGGCGGCCTCCTCATCACGATGCTCATCGGCATCGCCGGAGGCCTCCTCGGCGGCTGGCTCGGCAAGGTCGTCTTCGGCGTCGATTCCATCGACGGCTTCTTCGACATCTCCACCTGGATCGCCGCCATCGTCGGCTCCGTCATACTCCTGGCCCTGTACCGCATGGTCACCGGAGGCCGGCGCTCTCACCGCCATGCCTGATCGCGGCCGCGGCGTGGCGGCGTAGAACGCCTTCCGCCTCTTCGGGCACCGTGCATGCTCCGCCCGCCTGCCCGCCACCGTCAGGTGGCGGGCAGGTGCGGATGCGGCTGCGTACGCTCCAGGCGCGGCAGTTCGCTGCGGGCGATGTGGGTGCCGTGTCGGCTTCTCCGAACTGAGGACCCGTATCACTACACCGGCTCACCCCTTCGTGATTCGGGAGCGTCTGCCCCGAGGGGTGACTGTGGGCCGACGCGGTTTGTGCAGGGTCGGCGAGCGCGCGGTCAGAACCAGTGCAGGCAGTGCGGGGGACGGTCGGCGCGGAAGAGGGCGTCGGCGAGGGTGACCGTGCTCGGGTGGTGGGCCCGGATGTGTCCGGCACGCACGAGCGTGCTCGGGGCGGTGCCGCCGAGGTAGATCGAGCCCAGGTCACGCACGTCCAGGGACAGGTCGGGCTCCCGGTCCGTCGGGATGCAGACGGCCTTGCCGTCCTGGACGGTCAGCAGGTAGCGGCCCTGTTCGCCGAGGAACGGGTCGTCGACGTCGAGGACGAGTTCGCCGTCCGTGAACCAGCCACGTGCGGTCAGCGCGCCCGGGATGTCCAGCAGCCGCACCCAGAGCCAGTCCATCACGCCGCTCACCTCGCCGGCGCGGAAGTCCGCAAGCTGCCAGCGCAGCGGGTGCTCGGGCGGGACGTGTCGGAACACGACCTGAGAGACCAGGTCGTGTCCGAGTGCGAACCGGGCCAGGGCCGTGAAGACGGCGGCGTCGGTGGCGATGGTCTCGTCGACCGTCAGGGTGCCGGACTCGACCGAGTAGCTGGCGTACCCGTCGGGGATGCCGTCGGCGTCCCGGTGGACGGCGACGTGGCGCGGCGCCGGCGAGATCGGGGGCTGCCCCGCGCGCAGGGCCCACCAGCGGTGCGGCCGGGACAGTGCGCCGGGCTGGGCACGGCGGTAGCGGTCGTAGACCTCTTCCAGGATCTCGCCGCACTCGGCACGCCGCAGTACCTCGACCGAGGTGTTGTCCGGGCCGGCCGCTGGGGCGCCCGTGACGGTGCGGGCCCGGGGAACGGCGAGGGCGGCCCGGTGGCGCGGCACCGTCAGCCGCTCCGTGTAGGTCGCCGGCCCGTAGCCGAACCTGCCGTAGATGGAGGCCTCGGAGGCCAGCAGCACGGAGAGGAATTCTCCTCGTGCACGGAACTCGGTGAGCTGGTGCCGCATCATCGTGCTGAGCACGCCTTGGCGCCGGTGGGAGGGCAGGACACCGACAGCGGTCACCCCGGAAGCCGGGATGACGGTCTCACCGGGCAGGGTGAGTTCGAAAGGGTGCGCGGCGGCGGTGCCGACGGGCCGTCCGTCCTCGGTCAGGGCGAGCAGGCAGCGGTCCGTTTCGAGCGCCGACCACCAGAGCCCACCGCCCTCTGTCGGGGTTTCCGGGAAGCGCCCGAACGCGGCATGGACCGTGTCAACGAAGACGTCGAGATCCTTGTCGGTCGTAGAACGGATCTCCATTGCGGCCGTGCCTCCTCGGGATACCGGCACCACGACTCGTGATGTCCGGCCACAGTGCCGTGTTGACCCGTGGCCAGACGAATTATGGCTCAGCCCGGGCCGGTCACAGCACAATCCGGTCCCAGCCCAACGTCGGGGGTGGGGGCGGTGATCGGCGGTCGGTCGATCGTGAGCGAGGGGTCAGGCTGCTTCTGAGCAGCCGCCCTCAGCCCGAGGCGTAGCCCTGGCCTGCCCGGCGCTCACCGCAGCCCGTCCGCCTCCCGGTCGGACCGGGGCCAGACGTACGGCAGGTCGTCCGGTACCCCCGGGAAGCGATCCCGGTAGAAGGCCGGGGCCTTGCGCACCAGCGCGGACTGATGGCTTCGGTGGAAGTCCGGCGCGCCCAGCCACGGCGGCAGGTCCCCGACGGCGGCCAACCGCTCCTGCGTCCGTGGGGCGGTGCCCCCCGGACGCCACGCCCCGAAGTCCTCGACCAGGGTGACGGCACAGGTATCGGCGTGCCCCTGCGCGGTCCACGCCCCGCAGATCTCCAGCCCGTACCGGACGAGTGCCTCCTCGTACCCCACCCACATGCGCACCGCCGGATGCCTGCGCCATCCGTAACCCGGAACGACCAGGCCACGCAGTACCTGCACGGCCTCGACCCGCTGCTTGCCGAGCCGTCGTGCGTCCAACACCTCCGCCGAAGCGTCGAACGACGGAAACGGAAGGAACGTCTGCACCAGGTCTCCCTCCGATACCGCGGTGACGACCGGCACGGCACGCATGCGCCGCGACCGCGACCCGCTGCCCCTCGGGCCCAGGGCGAGCCTGACAGAGGCCCCGGAGCCCGGCCTCACGACGAGAGCCACCGGAACCAACGGACCGAATTGCGTGAAATGCGACGTGATCGGGGTACGCGCACCATGAACGCTCCCGGCCACTGACCGCGTGACGCGTCCTCGGAAGCCGGGCCGTCCCCGCCCGCCCCCGCTCGGGTACCGCTCGCGCGCCGCGTCCCCGTCCATGCCGTTCCGGTAGCAGAACGTTCCGGTAGCACAAGGAGTCCCCATGGCCGTCCGTCATCAGCTCGTCCGGCGCCCCCCGCGGAGCGTGTGGGCCGTACTCGCCGACCCGACCCTGTACGGGGAGTGGGTGGTGGGCCCGTCCGAGTCCACACCGCTCGATCAACTCTGGCCAGAGGTCGGATCCCGGCTCCGCTACACCGTGCGCCTCGGCCCCTGGTCGACCGAAGGAGTGACGACGGTACGTCACAGGGAGCTCGGCAAGGAGCTGGAGCTGGAGGCGTCGTTCAAGTCGCTCGGTACCGCGCGGATCTTCCTCCAGCTCAGGCCGTGGGGCGAGGAAACGCTCGTCGTCTGCGACGAGCACCCCCTGCGTGGCCTGGGAGGTTCCCTGCACAACTCCGTCGTCGAAGCGGCCCTGCAGCTGCGGCACCGGGGCATGCTGCCACGCCTGGCCAGGGTCGTGGAGCAGCAGCCCGGCGAGGTGCTCCGTGCCTGACGCGGTGGTGATCGGCGCGGGCCCCAACGGTTTGGTGGCTGCGAACCTGCTGGCCGACGCCGGGTGGAGCGTGGAGGTCCTGGAGGCGCAGGAGGAGCCCGGAGGGGCCGTACGCAGTGACCGTGGGGTGCACCCGGACTACGTCTCGGACGTCTTCAGCGCCTTCTATCCGCTGGCCACCGCCTCCCCGGTCCTCGCCCGTCTCGACCTCGCCGCCGAGGGGCTGCGATGGAGCCACGCCCCGTCCGTACTGGCGCACCCGCTGCTGGACGGCCGGTGCGCCGTGTTGGAGCGCCGGGTGCGGGACACCTGCGCGGGCCTGGCCGGTTTCGCCGCTGCCGACGCCGACGCCTGGGAGGACTTGTACCGGACCTGGGCCCGGGTGGGGCCGGACCTCGTGCAGGCCCTGTTCACGCCCTTCCCTCCGGTCCGCTCCGGGCTGCGGCTGGCCGCGCGGCTCCGCGCCGCCGGCGGGCTGCGGATGGCCAGAACGCTGGCCCTGCCGGTGCGCCGGCTGGGCGAGGAGCAGTTCGCCGGGGACGGGGGCCGGCTCCTGCTGGCCGGCAACGCCCTGCACGCCGACCTGGCCCCCGAGGCGGCGGGCAGCGGTGGTTTCGGCTGGCTCATGTCGATGCTCGGGCAGAGCCACGGCTTCCCGGTCCCCGTCGGCGGAGCGGGCGCTCTGACCGCGGCGCTCGTGAGCCGTCTGCGGAGCAAGGGCGGTGTCCTGCGCTGCGGGGAGCGCGTCGCGTCCGTCGTCGTGCGCGGGGGCACCGCGGTCGGGGTCAGGACCGCGGGCGGGGAAACCGTCGGCGCGCGGCGGGCCGTACTGGCGGACACGTCGGCGCCGGCCCTGTACCAGGACCTCGTGGGCGAGGAACACCTCCCGTCCCGCCTCCTGCGGGACCTGGAACGCTTCCAGTGGGATTTCGCGACGTTCAAGGTCGACTGGGCACTGACCGGCCCGGTGCCGTGGACGGCGCCGCAGGCCACCGGGGCGGGTACGGTCCACGTGGCCGACGGCGTCGACGGCCTGACCCGGTTCGCCGCCCAGATCGCCATGGGGCAGGTACCCGACGAGCCGTTCGCCCTGTTCGGCCAGATGACCACCGCGGACCCGACCCGCTCACCGGCCGGTACGGAATCGGCGTGGGCCTACACGCACGTCCCGCAGCGCATCACCTCCGACGCCGGTCCCGACGACATCACCGGGCGCTGGGACGCCCGCGACCAGGAAGCCATGGCCGACCGCGTCGAGGCACAGGTGGAACGCTTCGCACCCGGCTTCCGCGGGCTCATCGGCGCCCGCCGCGTCCTGGCACCCACCACGCTGCAGGCCATGGACGAGAACCTGCACAACGGCGCCATCAACAACGGCACCACCGCCCTGCACCAGCAGGCGATCTTCCGCCCCACCCCCGGCACCGGCCGCCCCGAGACCCCCGTCAAGGGCCTCTACCTCGCCTCCGCGGCCGCCCACCCCGGCGGCGGCGTCCACGGCGCACCGGGCGCGAACGCCGCCCGGGCCGCCCTGCGCGCCCACGGCCTGCACGCCCTCCTCCACCGCGCCCGACGCGTGTGACGCGTACGCGCCCCTCATGGCGCGATCGTCAGCTCCGCACACCGAGTGACGACCGTCATGAGTTCTTGCGCTTCGGCGTACAGCCGACGCTGCGTGCGGGCACCGTTCCCCCGTTCGTGCAGGTGCGCGATGCCTTCCCGGACCCGCTCGTCGTCGCCTTGGTCCTCCAATGCCTCGCGCACGTGCCGGTACAGGGCCTCGACCGCGTCCTCGGCAGAGGTCTGCCTCATGGTTTCGGGGTGCAGCAGGGGACCGTCCAGGCCGGAACGTCCGGCCCGCCAGGACGCCAGTCGCAGCAGACTCGTACCGATCCTGGCCGGAGGCCGCCCGTCCTGCCAGACACGGGCCGCCGTCTCGACCAGACCGCGGACAAGGGCGGCGAGCAGGACCGGCGTCTCGGCATCCAGGCACACGTCGGCGACCCGGACCTCGACCGTGGGATAGGTGGCCGACAGACGGGCGTCGAAGTAGATCATGCCCTCGTCGCGCAGCACTCCGGTGTCGATCATCGTGCGGACCTGCTCGTGGTAGCGATCGGCGGACCCGAAGATGTCGACCGGGCCGGCGGACGGCCATCGGTTCCACACCCGGCTGCGGTAGCTTCCGTACCCGCTGTCCTCGCCCTGCCAGAAGGGCGAATTCGCGCTCATCGCCGTCAGAACGGCCGTCCAGGGCCTGATGCGGTCCAGGACCGCGACGCCCTCCACGTCCGACGCGACCGACACGTGGACGTGGCATCCACAGGTCAGCTGCTCCTGCGCCGTCAGTCCGAACTGTTCGCCCAGCCACCGGTAGCGTCGTCCGACGCTCAACGACGGTTTGACGGGCAGCGGGGACGTCGCGACCGCCGCGACCACGGCTCCGGCACTCGCCGCGTGGCGGGCCGCCTCGCGGCGGATGCGGACGATCTCCTCCTGGAGCTCGCCCATCTCGGTCACCGGTTTCGTGGCGAACTCCAGCTGTTCCTTCTGCAGTTCCTTCTCGAACTCATGTTCCCGTCGACCGCTCGTGCCGGGGCGCTGCCAGGCCGAGCGCTCCGCGGCCGCCAGCGCCGCTCCTGACACGGCGAGCGGGGCACCGCTGTCGGCGTCCACGAGCAGCAGCTCTTCTTCCACGCCTACGCTTCGCATGACGCCGCCTGTGGATCGAACGGTCAGATGCCCCGCACCTGCCCGGTCTCCCCTCGACCATGCCGCCACCGGAAGACAGCGCCCTGTCCGGCGAGCCGACCCGTCTCCTGTCGCCCACCCGCGGGTGCCCGTGGGTGGGCGTGGGTGGGCGCGGGCGGGCGACAAGAGACGGTCGGGAGAGGGGGGCGGAACCCGGTCAGTGCTTGGCGCTCGGGACCGCGAGGGGCTCGCCCGGGGCCTTCTTCTTCGCCGTCTCCATCTGTTCGCCGAGCTCGGTGAGGCGGTTACGCCCCATGGCCTTGCGGACCTCGGGGAACCACTCCTTCTCCTCCTCCTCGACGTGGTGACGGACGTTCTCCATCAGCACGGTCATCTTGGCGTCGAACCGCTCATCGGTCGCGTCCAGGTCCTTCAGCTCGGACAGCATCCACAGCACGACGTGGTGCTCCTCGATGCTCTCCAAGACGTGGTCCTTGGTGTCGGGCGCCGCCTCCCGTGCGGCCGGGTAGAAGATCTTCTCCTCGATCCAGGTATGCGTGGTGAGCTCGCCGATCACCTGGTCGGCGATCTTCCGCTTCTCCGCGTGAGCATCCTCGCCGGCCTTCTCGAACCGCTTGAACAGCTTCTCGACCGCCTTGTGGTCTTCCTTGAGCAGCACGATCCCGTCCACCAACGCCTCCAGACTCCGCAGCACCGGGCGACGCGGCCGGTCACCCCAGGCCCGTGTACCCGGCCCGCCTTCGGATCGCTCGTCCGGAACGAGGGATTGGCCAGGACGGGCGACACGCCTACGCCGTCCGCTGGGAGGCGGTGCCGGCCCCCTTGTACGGGGCCGGCACCGCCTGCGCGTCAGCCGGGCCAGGTGACGGTCATGCCGCGTACGACCACGGCGCCCGACCGTGGAGCCTTCATCGCCGACGTCCACGGCTACGGCGGACCAGTACGAACCCCATGACCGCGGCGCCGGCGAGCAGGAGCGCAGTGCGGTTGCCGCGTGCGACCGTGGCGGCCCGACCGGCCTTCTCCAGCAGTGGTTCGGGGGTCTTGTCCGCCGCGTACCGGCCGGCGCGTGCCGCACCGTCCCACACCTGTGCGGCGGCTTGAACGGTCTTGTCCAGGACCGGGTCGGGGGTCCTGTCCCGCACCAGTCGGGCGGCTCGTTCCGCCTTCCCACGCATCCGGTCGGCGATCAGCGAGGCCTGCTCTGCTGTGTGCTGCTTCATGGCGGCGGTCTCCTCCTCGGTTCGGGGTCCGGTCGAAGCGCGCCTACCCCGCCATCGCCTCAGCACCCGCCCCCGCACCGGAAATCCGGGTGCGTGCGGCGGTGGAAGCGGGGAAGGCGAATGTGCGGGCGGAACGCAGCGCATCCGCCGAGTACGACGTACGGAACGCACCCGAGTTCCACCGGGACAAGCATCTCGGCGACGCCGGCTACCGGGAGGAACTGGGCACCTACTACGGCATCGGCGGCCCCTTCGGCGGCCGACCCGGCTGATCTCTTTCCCGTACCACGACGTCGGTCCCGGCACCCCCTGGGGGTGCCGGGACCGACGTCGTGGCGGCAGCAACCACCCGCGCATACGGGGACTTCGGCCCACGCGGTTTCCTGCTGCTCGACGTCCCCGTCGCTCCTGGCCGGTGGACTCCGCGAGGGCCTCGCTTGACTGGTGGACGGCGCGACAGGTAGGGAGAGGCTGTTCATTGCGCAAGGTGTGAAACGGGGGACATATGAAGCCGCTCGAATCGGGGGATCCCACCTCGCTGGGCGACGGCCGCTACCGGCTGGTGGGACGGCTCGGTCAGGGAGGCATGGGTGTGGTCTATCTGGGCCGCTCCCGGTCCGGTCGTGCGGTCGCCATCAAGGTCGTACGTCCCGAGCTGAGCACCGAGCCCGGCTTCAAGCGCAGGTTCGCCGACGAGGTCGCCGCGGCGCGGCGGGTCGGCGGCTTCCACACCGCTCCGGTGGTGGACGCGGACCCGGACGGGGATCCGGCTTGGCTGGTCACGGCGTTCGTGCCCGGCCCCACCCTGCAAGCGGTGCTCGCGCGTGTCGGATCGCTGCCCCTGGACACGCTCACCGTCCTCGCGGCCGGCCTGGCCGAGGCACTCGACGCGATCCACCGGGCGGGGGTCATCCACCGCGATCTGAAGCCCGCGAACATCATCGTGGCCGAGGACGGGCCGCGTGTCATCGATTTCGGCATCGCGCGCGCCCTGGACGGCACGGCACTGACGCAGACCGGCCTGCAGATCGGCACGCCGGGCTTCCTGGCACCCGAGCAGCTCACCGGTGGTAGGGCGCTCTCCCCCGCGGTCGACATGTTCGCTCTGGGGGTGGTGCTCACCCAGGCGGCGGGCGGCGTGCCCTTCGGCGACGGCCCGTCCGCGGCGAGGCACTACAAGGTGGTCCACGAAGAGCCGGACCTGTCCGCGGTGCCCATCGAACTCCGCGAAGCCATCGGCGCCTGTCTGTCCAAGGACCCGGCGGCAAGGCCCACGCCGGCCGCCTTCCTCGGTACTCTCACCGTCCGCCACCGGGACGGTGACTCCTGGCTGCCGGAAGCGGCGACGCAGCTGCTCCCGGTGCCGGAGCCGATGGTGCGGCCCACCACACCGGACAGCCCGTCGGAGACCCGCCAGGACACCTCGAAGGACGTCCTGGAGGACGCCTCGAAGGACGTCCCGCTCCCGGATGCCCCGCCGGTCGTCGCGGAGCCCCGTACCGAACGGTCGCCCACCGCCACAGGGCCCGCGGCGCAGCCCACCCCCGCCCCCTCCCCCGACCCCGGCCCTGCGGCCGCGCAGGTGCCGCCCGTGGTCGCGGAGAAGCCCCGGCGTCGCCGCGCGGTGGTGGCCGCGGTGCTCGTGGCGTCCCTCGCGGCCGCCGGTCTGTTCGTGTGGCAGCCCTGGAGCCATTCGACCAAGGACGGTTCGAAGGGCCTCGGCTCCGCACCCACCGAATCCGCACCGACCCCGGCACCGTTCCCGACCGATCCGCTGCTGATCCGGCAGGACACCGTCCCGGGCTGGCCCGGGACGTGCCGCAGCGTCATCGCCCGCCGGGACGCCTCGGCGGAGAAGCCCGTGGCGCTCATCCCGGGCGGCGCAGGCACATGCGACGTCCTGCCCCAGTGGTCCCCCGACCGCAGGTCGTTCGCGTTCACCCGCACCACGTCCGAGGGCACGGCCGTCTGGACCGCCAACGCCGACGGTTCGAACGCGCGCCGGATCACCTCCATCGCCGGTGGCAGGGTGTCCTGGTCGCCGGACGGCAGCCGGCTCGCCGTGCTGCGCAAGAAGGACGGCGTACAGCAGCTGTTCGTGGTCGGCGTCGCCGACGGCGCGGCTCGCCAGCTCACCTCGGGCACGAGCCAGGTCGAGGATCCCGCGTGGTCGCCGGACGGCAAGAGCATCGCGGTCTGCCTGCTGACGGATCCCGAGAACTGGCAGATCCACACGGTCGATCCCGAGGCCCCGGACCGCGCCCCGCAGCAGGTGACCCGGCTGCCCCACGTGGCACTCGACCCGGTGTGGTCACCCGACGGCGCCACCCTCGCCTACACGGCGGGGGCCTACGGCAGGGGCACCCAGGGCGACATCCGCCTCGTGAACAGCGACGGAAGCAACGATCGTGAGCTGATCGCCACCGGCGCCCATGAGATGGACCCCACCTGGTCCGCCGACGGCACGTGGGTGGCCTTCGTCCGCGGCCCGTACGAGCAGCCCGTCATCTGGGCCGTGCGAGCGGACAAGACCGGCGAGCGCGTGCTCACCACCGGTGCCGCCTCCGAGGGGCATCCCTCCTGGCGCTGAGTGCGTGGGAAAGCCGCGGTTCAGCCCTCCTGGCGCCGGCCAGGTGGGCTCAGTCACCGCCGAGGGTACGCAGCGCGTGCCGGGCCAGTGCGTCGTTCTGCCGGAAGGACAGGCCGTTGGCCCGCGGGCGGCCGAAGGTGGCGAAGTGGCGGATACTCGTGAACGGGCCCAGCGCGTAGCGCCGCGGATGTGGCCGGCCCGAGGCGTCGACCACGCGGAAGTCGTCGGGTGAGACGTGCAGCAGGCCGGACCGGTGGGTGAAGCCGTCCTGGTCCGTGACGACGTGTTCGACGGCCTCGGCGCGGTCGAGCAGCCCCCTCAGCAGGGTGTCCGGGCAGCGCCTCAGGTCGGATTGCGGCAGTCGTGCCTCCACGAACGACGTCGCGTCCACCGTGTGTGCCGTGTTGGCGCTGCCTGCCCGAAACACGCCGCGGCTCTCGTCGGGGACCAGCCACATCCCGGACCCCAGAAAGTTCAGGACGCCGGCTTCCGACAGGGCGACCAGTTGGCGTGCCCGGGGGCTGGGGGGACCGCTGCAGACGTAGTCGTAGAACCCTTTCCACCAGCCGGCCACGTCGTTCGCCTCGGATCGCGCCGAGAGCCGCCCGGCACCGAGGAGGGTGGCCAACTGCCCCGAGACCGCTTTCAGTCCCCACACCGTGCCGAGGTCGGCGCTGTGCGCACCCTGGCCGCGCCGTGCGACATCGGCGGAGATATGGCCGCGCACATGGGCCTGGAGGTCGGCGAACCTCTCGTACCACACGCCGCGGAGCGGCCTGTCGAGCCGACCGAGGTCGAGCCTGTCCACCGGGTCGGGGACGCACGCCTCGATGTGCTCCGCCAATCGGCGTGAGTTCCAGTCGGAGGCGGCGTAGCGCGTCGAGAAGTCCGCCCAGTCGACCGCCACGCGGTCCCGGTGTGCTGTGAACAGCTCGTGGTAGTGGGCCCAGCCGATCTCCTTGGCCATCAGCGGCCACAACTCGGTACGGAAGTCCATCTCCTGGGGCGGCCGATGCTGGAACGCGGACCCGTCGAAGAACCGGGGCAGCGCAGCGGGAGCGCCGGACGGCCGGTACGAGATCTTGGTCCGGTACGGCACGCCGCGCCTCGAACCCACGTACAGCTGCGGCTCCTCGCCGGAGGCCAGGTAGTGCAGTCGGCGGTCGCCCCCGACGCGGTAGGCGCCGCCCCGGCCCTCGGTCAACAGGACGGCGAGGTCCACGAACGCCAGCCCGAAGCCCCGGACGATGACCTTCTCCCGTGGTCGGAGCACGGACAGGTCCACATCGGCGGAATACGCGCGCGGCACGTACGCCAGCCCGTGCCGGTCCGCGAAGGCCCCCAGCTCGGAGGCTTGTCGATCCTGCCCGCCGTCGAGGTGCCCCAGAGCCAGGATGACGATGTCCGCCGGGAGGCACTGCTCCCCGTCGGCGAGCCGCACCAGCTGCCTGCCGTCGGGCCCGCCGGTCAACCCGGTGGCGCGGGTCGCGTGCACCGATACGCGGACGTTGGTCGGCCGCTCCGCGACGATCCGGCCGAACACCCAGGTCAGGTAGTCGCCTTGGAGCAGTCGGCCGGCGTAGATCCCCTCCTCGTCCGCGCCGCGCTCGCGGGACGTCCCCGCCCACTCGTCCAGCGACGGCCCGGGCCGGAGCGGACCGTCGCACCGGACCGTCTCGTCGGTGAACATCGTGATGTCCCGGGCCGGAACGTTGACCCACATGAGCGGCGACTGCCCGGCACGCCACACGCGTCCGGCACCCGGTGGATACGGGTCCACGACGTGCACGTGCAGATCCCGGGCGGGGAGCATCCCGGGGACGTTGGCGAGGATTCTCTCCAGCACACCGGTCGCCCGTGGTCCTCCCCCGACGATGACGACCTCGGCGGGGCGAGTCACCGGTGCCTACGCATTCTGCTCGATGCGCTGGAAGAGGCTCAGCAGGCCGCTGTCGACGCCCATGGCCGCGAGCTGGTCGTAGTCGTAGCAGTAACGCGGTTTCGCCAGCCTCGACTTGACGTCGGCCACCTCCGCCCGGAGATCGTCGCGGCCTGCGCTCAGCAGCTCGGCGAAGATGTCGACCAGGTCGTCCACCTCGCGCTCGGTTCCTCCCCATCGGGTCATCTCGGCCATCGACATACGGAAGACCGGGCGGCTGACGCCCGGAAGGTCCGGGAAGAGATTCACCAGAAGGCCCTGTCCGTAAAGGCGCCGGGAGAGGGCGGCCGCGTCGGTCCCCGGCGGGGGCAGGACCCACACCTGATGACAACGGGTGAAACCCTGCTCGGTCCTGACCACCGGAATCCCACGGTCGGAGAGTCCCCGCGCGAATCGCTGAGCGTTCTCCAGGACGCGCGACGCGTACTCCTTCCCGCCGCAGTCCCGCATCTCGATCAGTGTGATGGCGAGGGAGACGGCCGCCGCGAGATGGTGCTGACTGACGAAGTGGTAAGCGATCGAGGCGATACGGTCGCGTAGTTCGGGATCGTTCGTCGCCACGAATCCCTTGTGCGGACCGGGCAGCGTCTTATGGGTGGAACCGCCGAAGGCGTGCGCCCCCCGGTCCAGCGGGCTGGGCAACGCCCCGGCCAGTATGAGGCCGTTGGTGTGGCTGGAGTCGACGTAGAGGACCGTCCGAGGCGACCGCCGATCGATGACTTCGCGGATCGGCCGCGGGTCCGCCGGAAACAGCAGGCTCGACTGGTCGAAGTAGACAAGTGCCGGCCGCTCGGCGGCGAGCAGCCGGTCGAGCCGTTCCACGTCGACGAAATGCGTGTCGCGCATGGGGACGGGCAGGGTCCTCACACCGAGGCGGTCCGCTATGGCCGCCGTGCTCGTGTGGCCACCGCCCTCCACGGGTACGGTCAGCATCGTCTGCCCGCTCCGGCACAAGCCGGCGATGGCGATCGTCGCGCAATTCATCCCCGACATCGGGCGCACGTCGACGTACTCGGCCCGGGCCATCTGTCGCAGAATCGGCTCGAGGATCTCCATCTGCACCCGTCCGGCGTCGAGGCCGCTGACGAAGGATGTCCGGAAGTAGTCGAAGAAATAGCGTGCGTAGAGGTCGGAGACGAAGGGGACTCGGGCGAGCGGCGACAGGACGTTCTCACTCGGCGTGAAATTGATGGATCGGCGAGCCCTCGTGTCGTGACTGCCGATGAGAGAAAGCACGTCGGTGATACCTGGGATGTCCAACTGCATCATCTCCACTGGCTATTGGTTGCCCGAAGGAGCACCATCACCCCTCATGAAGGAAAAGCCTGAGGGTGTGGACGAGGCCGAGGTGATCTCGGCGGTGGCCGATGGGTGGGCGATCGGCATCGGATCGGTGAAGTACCTCCCCCTGGGAGCCGGCAGCTACCACTGGGTCATGGTCGACGAGGCGGAACGGTCATGGTTCGTCACCGTCGACGACCTCGGTTCCGGGAGTGCCGGCGGCGATGTGCGGGAAGGCGCCCGGACCCGGCTGGAAAGCGCCTTCCGGACCGCACTCGTCCTTCGGCGCGACGCGGGTCTGCGCTTCGTGGTGGCCCCCCTCCCGACCCGGGCCGGAACGATGGTGCACCTCGTGACGCCGCGGCAGGCGGTCTCCATACGCCCGATGGTGGACGGTGAAGCGGGCCTCTTCGGTGTGCACCGCGCGCAGGACCTGCCGGAGGTGGTCGAACTCCTCGCCGACCTCCACGCGGCCACTGCGGTCGCCGCGGCCGGGGCTCCTCGCACGGATCTGAGCCTGCCTGGCCGAAGCGGCCTCGAAGAGGCGTTGGACGCCCTCGACAACCCTTGGCCGGGTGGCCCGCACTCCGAACCGGCCCGCTCGCTGCTCCTGACGCACGCCGGGTACGTCCGTGAGCTGCTCGCCTCGATGGACGCGCTCGTCGGCCGAGTGCGGAGCACGGCGGCGGCGTGGGTCGTGACCCACGGGGAACCGCATCCGGGCAACCTGGTGCGCAGCCGCGCCGGGCTCCGGCTCATCGACTGGGACACCGTGCAACTCGCGCCGCCGGAGCGGGACCTGTGGATGGTCGCGGCCGGCTCGACCGACGTGCTCCGGAGCTACACCCGCCGGACGGGCCGGACCGTGTCTCCGGACGCGCTCGCCCTGTACGACGTCGCGTGGAAGCTCAAGAACATCGCGGCCTACGTCGGTGCGTTCCGCCGGCCGCACCGCGTCACCGGTGACACCCGCAGGTCGTGGCAGTTCCTCAGCCGATATCTGTGCGACCGCGGCGCGGCTCTTCCGTGAGGACGGCCGCGGGCCCGTCATATTCGTGCCCCGCCCCGGGCCCGCCGGGCGGCCTTGTCGCGCTGGTGCGCGCTCAGCGCCTCGACCTCCGCGAGCAGGGGAAGCAGTTCGGGCTCGCGCGTCATGGCGCGGAACACCACGCCGCTGGTGACGCCGTGCTCCGGGCGCGAGAGGGTGGAGATGGTGTCCCCGGCGCCGATGTCGCCCGGCACGATCACCCGTAAGTACGCACCGGGCAGAGCCTCCTGGACGAACCGTGTCATCCAGTCCTCGCTCCCGATCCACTCGGTGAAGGTCCGACAGGGGAAGCGGGTCGCGCAGACCTCCAGCACCGTCTTCGGGCCGACCTGCCAACGCTCCCCGATCAGCGCGTCGGTGGTCGCCACGTCGAGGGTGGTCAGGTTCTCGCCGAAGATCCCGTTCGGCAGGGCACGTCGGAGCTTTCTCTCCCAGAAATCCAGCTCTTCGCGGCCGTAGGCATAGATGGCCTGATCATCGCCTCCATGGTTGCGGAGGTCGCACACCTGGTCGCCGGCCACCGCGCTTCCCGAACTCCCCGCGGTTCCGCGCTTCCCCGGGGCGGCGATGCCGACCCGGCCCTCGACCGGGCGTTTACCGATGGCGGTCTCCTGCGTGTGTGCGTGTGCCGGTCGGTGAGCCCGGCCGACGTTGAGCGACAGTAGGGTGCCCATTCCCGGAGCATACGAGCTCGGAGCACGCTGGATGATTCTCCTGAGTGGTCATGTTGCGGGAGCGGCAGGAGTGCATCAATTTCCTTCACACCACTCTCATATGGCCGACTCGGGTACACCTTTTCGGTCACGGGCTTGCCAACTTATAAGGGAGCGGCAAGGATGGCGAAGCGTCCGCCATTGGAAGGAAGACGCCTCTTGACGACAGCGTGGAGAAAGCAGCCGAAGTGCTACTGATACCCATAGCTCCAGGTGAAGAAGTTATCGGGACGATCGCCCTCAGGGCCGCCGAACACGGAGTGAAGGACGGCGCCGTCGTATCGCTCATCGGGATGGTGCTGAAATGCGCTGTGAGCACCATGGAAAAGGACGACGCGACCAATGACATCGTCGTCGAATACTCCGAGGCTCTTGAGCTGAGCGGGAACGGCGAGATCAGGGACGGAAAGGTGCACATTCACGCGGTACTGGGTGCCGAGGGGAATCGGGCCGTGTCCGGGCATCTGCACTGGGCCACCACCGGAAACGAGACGACCAACGCGTACGTCGTGCCGCTGGGCTGAAGCACGGAGGGAGGGGCGGTTCACGTGACGGCGACCGGGCCGATACTTCGAGAAGCCGTTCTCAACAATGGCGTCCGCATGCCGAGAGTAGGGCTGGGGACATGGCGCTTGAAGGGGCCCGAGGGAGAGGCCGCTGTCCTTTCCGCCCTCTCGGCCGGCTACCGGAGCGTGGACACCGCGTCGCAGTACGACAACGAGGAAGCGGTCGGCCGGGCGATACGCCGATCAGGCGTCGACCGTGAGGAATTGTTCGTCACCACCAAGCTGTGGAACACGGAGCACGCCCACGACCAGGCGCTGCGCGCCTTCGATGCCAGCCTGTCCGAGCTGGGTCTGCAGTACGTCGACCTGTACCTCGTGCACTGGCCCGTATTCCGGCAGGACAGATACGTCGAGGCGTGGCGGGCCCTCGAAAAGCTCTATGCGGAGGACCGGATCCGGGCGATCGGTGTCTCCAACTTCCCGGTGCGGGCGCTGGGCCGACTCATCGACGAGACCGGCATCGTGCCGGCCGTCAATCAGATCGAGTTGCACCCCGGCTTCCAGCAGGCCGACCTCCGTGCCTTCCACTCCGAGCACGGCATCGCCACGGAGGCGTGGAAGCCTTTGGGGCGGGGTCCGGACCTTCTGAGCGATCCGCGCCTTCACGCGGTCGCCGACAAGCACGGGCGCACACCGGCGCAGGTCGTCCTCCGGTGGCATGTCCAGTTGGGAAACATCGTGATCCCCAAGTCGGCGACTCCGTCGCGCATCGTCGAGAACGCCGCCGTCTTCGACTTCGCGCTGGACGACGGTGACATGTCGGAACTGGGGCTGCTGAACTCCGGAGAGCGCCTCGGCGAGGATCCGGAGACCGTCTGAGAGAGGCTCGCCGGGGGGTGCGGTTCATCCGGCCGGGGCCGCCCGTGGCCTGCCTCGACAACGCCGTGCAGTGATCCCGGAAGGGTGGACATGGAACTGTGAAGAGTCTGTTGCCGCCGATCGTCGTACTGCCTGAACCCTTGACGCCTTGTAAGGGCGGCCCTGCCTTCTCCGAGATCGAGGACGCGGCGGGGCTTGCCGGTCAGGCGGCCGGCGCCCTCGACCGGCTTTCTGCATTCGGCGGTCCGCAGCTGAGAGAGGCGAGCCTCTGCGCGGCGCTGGCCCCACTGGAACGACTGGAATCCCTCCTGGGCGGCCAACCGGGCAGCAGTGGCGAGGAGTTCGCGGCGAAGTCGCTCGTCCAGCAGTACTTCCGGATACGCACCGCCGATCTGGATTCCGCTCAGGCGTCCGCCCAGGCGATCGGCATTCTCGTGCGGTCGCTCGACGATCTGCGTTCGGCGCCACTGGCCGGAGCCAGTACGACGCGGGAGACGGCGGCGATCCGGCAGGTGCTCATCGACCAGGGCGCCCCGGGCGACGCGGCATCGGTGGACGGGTCCGGGTCACCGGGCGGGGAGCTTCCGGAACAGACGTCCCAGCATTGGTTCTCCCGCTGGATCAGCGCCCATCAGCTGCATGCCCTTTTCAATGTGCACGCCGCCTTGGCCATCGGCCGGGCCGTGGAGAACCTGCACGACCACGACGTGGCGACGGCCACGGCGCACATCCGTCGCGCCACTGTCTATGTGAACGGCTTCTCGGCCGCCCGCGCCCATGCCTTGGCGCTCCCCTCGTGGTTCTACAACGACGTGCTCCGACCGTCGATGGCGCCGCCGATGACCTCCGCCCCGCTCAGCGGACGGATGCACCTCGAGTACAAGGCGTATCGGTCGCAGATGTCGCGTCTGTTGACGGAGGTCCCGCTCGACATCCGGGAGTTGGCGGACGCCGAGCCCGATCTGGCCTTCGCCCGCGAGGCTCTGCTGGAGGCCGATCTGCTCGACTGCGAGAACCACGTCTGCCTGGTCGAACCCGTCGTGGGCCATGCCAAGTCCCTGATCCAGAACGCGAGCAGCCGCGACCACGCCCTGTCCATCCTGCGGGCCATACGGGATCGCCGGGCTGCCGGCATACGCGCCTTCGTCCGTGGCGGGCGGCTCCCCGCGGCGGAGGCCGAGGAACGCTGAAGGTCATCCGCCGCTCGGGCCGATGCCCGGACGAGTACGCGTCCCGAGTGCTGTGACAGCGGCGATGATCGACAGCCCCGCGAGCAGTACGAACAGCGCGGGGTACCCGCCGAGGGGCCCGGCCAGGACCGCACCGGCGAACGGGGCGAGGGCGGCTGCGGCATGGGCCGGTGCGCCGAGGAGGCCGGAGAGTCGACCGTAGTGGGTGGTGCCCCAACGGTCGGTGACGGCGGTGGCCTGCAGCAGGGTGAGGTTGCCGCGGATCACGCCGGCGAGGACGGATACGGAGACGAGGAGCGCGTAGGGGCCGGCCACGGTGGCGAGGGCCGCGGTGGTGAGGGCGCCGAGGGCGATCAGGGTGACGGTGCGGGCGGTGACGCCGAGATGGCGGGCGAGGCTCGCGTACAGGGTGCGACCGAGGGTCTGGCCGGCGCCGCCGAGGCCGAGGGCCCACGCGGCCTGGGTGGTGGTGTAGCCGCGTTCCATCAGGAGGGGGACGAGGCCGATGACGACGGCGTACATGGCGAACGCGGACAGGGTGAAGGTGACGGCCGACATCCGGAACGCCCGGCTGCGTACGACCTGCTCGTGGCCGCCGGTGATGTGCGGCGGGCTCGGCGGGGCCGGTGGCCAGGGGGCTTTCAACGCGATCGCGTGGGTGGGGACGGTCAGGACGGCGAGGATGCCGGCGAGCACCACGTAGGTGGCGCGCCAGGACATGTGGCCGGCGAGGATCGCGGTCAGGGGGGCGAAGACGGTGGAGGCGAGTCCGCCGGCGAGGGTGACGACGGTGAGTGCGCGGATGTGGTCGGGTGCCCACCAACGGGTGAGGGCGGCGAAGGCGGGCTGGTAGAAGACGGCGGCCATGGCCGCTCCGGCGAGCAGCCATCCGGTGAAGAAGACGGCCAGGTCGGGGGCCGCGGCAATGACCAGCAGGCTCAGGGATCCGAGGACGGAGCCGGCCGTCATGACGGTGCGGGGGCCGCGGTGGTCCAGGACGCGGCCGACGTAGATCCCGGCGACGGCGGAGACGACGAGGGCGGCGGAGAACGCCGCGGTGGTCGCGCCCGCGCTCCAGCCGGTGTCGGCGGTGATGGCGGGATTGAGGACGGGGAAGGCGTAGTAGACGATGCCCCAGCTGGTGATCTGGGTGAGGCAGAGGGCGGGCAGGACGGCGCGTGGCCGCGACCGGACCTCCGTCCCGGTCGCGGCCACGCCGCTTCGGAGGTCGCTCACCTCAGCAGCCGCCTGAGGAGGCGGGAGCGGGGGCGGCGCCGAGGGTGAGGGGGGCAGGCGCAGCGCAGCACCCGCCACCGGTCTCCTCCGCGGCGGCGGGCTCGTCGAAGAGGCCCGCGCCGCCGCACACCCCGGTCTCGGGAAGGGTGAGTTCGACGCGCTCGGCGGCCTCGTGGTCGCCTGCGAGGTGGGCGGCGATGGAGCGGACCTGTTCGTAGCCGGTCATGGCGAGGAAGGTGGGGGCGCGGCCGTAGGACTTCATGCCGACGAGGTAGACGTCCTTCTCGGGGTGGGACAGCTCGTTCACGCCGTGCGGGTAGACCGTGCCGCAGGAGTGCTGGTTCGGGTCGATCAGCGGGGCGAGCGCGGTCGGGGCCTGGAGGCGCTCGTCGAGACCGAGGCGCAGCTCGCCCAGGAAGGACAGGTCGGGGCGGAAGCCGGTGAGGACGATGACCTCGTCGACCGGGTCGAGGCGGCGGCCGTCCTCACCGATGAGGATCACGTGGCCGTCCTCGGTGCGCTCGACGGTGTCGGTGCGGAAGCCGGTGACCGCGTCGGCGTGGCCGCCGTCGACCGCTGCCTTGGCCGTCAGGCCGAGGGCGCCGCGGGCGGGGAGTTGGTCGGCTTCGCCGCCGCCGAAGGTGGAGCCGGAGATCCCGCGGCGCAGGATCCATGTGGCGTGGGTTCCTTGGCCGTCGTCGGACTCGGCGAGATCGGCGAGATAGGCGAGGGCGGTGAACGCGGAGGCGCCGGAGCCGATGACCGCGGTGCGCTTCCCGGCGTAGCGGGCGCGGACGGTGGGGTCCTTCAGGTCCGGGACGCGGTGGGTGATGCGGTCTGCGGCGGCCTTCTCGCCGAGGGCGGCGAGTCCGCTTGCGCCGGCGGGGCTGGGAGTGGACCAGGTTCCGGAGGCGTCGATGACGGCACGGGCGAAGAGGCGGTGCTCGTGGCCGTCGGCACTCTCGTAGTGGACGACGAAGGGCTGGGTGTCGCGGTCCGCGTCGACGATGCGGTCACGGCCGGTGCGGGAGACGCCGGTGACGCGCGCTCCGTAGCGGACCCGCTCGCCGAGTACGTCGGCCAGCGGCTGGAGGTAGCGCTCGGCCCAGTCCCCGCCGGTGGGGTAGGTGTCCTCGGCGGGCTCGGTCCAGCCGGTCGGGGCGAGGAGCTTCTCGGCGGCCGGGTCGACGAGCTCGCCCCAGCGGGAGAACAGCCGTACGTGGGCCCACTCGCGCACGGCGGCCCCGGCGAGCGGACCGGCTTCCAGGACGAGGGGAGCGATGTCCCGGTCGAGGAGATGGGCGGCGGCCGCCAGTCCGGCGGGGCCGGCTCCGATGACGACTACGGGCAACTCGGTGGTGGTCTCGCTCATGGCATGGCTCCGGGTCTTCGCGCAGGTGGGCGGGTGGACGGACAGGGACTTCGGGCGGCCGGCACCAGCTGACGTATATCGAAGTTTGTCTATGTCTTACGCGATCAGCATGGCACTTGTATCGACAGACGTCAACATAGACATGCATCGAACCAACACTCTTGTTTCGACGTGTGTCAACATAGACACATGTCGAATGCGAAGGTTCTGCCGCTGCTGGAGCCCGACGTCGTCGCGGCCTGCTGCCCCCCGCTGAACGAGCGCCCCATGTCGGCCGAGGAGGCCGAGGTCGCGGCGAAGATGTTCAAGGCCCTCGGTGACCCCGTGCGCCTGCGCCTGTTCTCCGCCGTCGCCTCCCACGAGGGCGGAGAGGCGTGCGTGTGCGACATCTCCGACGTCGGCGTCTCGCAGCCCACCGTCTCCCACCACCTGAAGAAGTTGAAAGAGGCCGGGCTGCTGTCCTCCGAGCGCCGGGGTACGTGGGTGTACTACCGGGTCGAGCCGTCCGTGCTCGCCGCCATGGGCGCGCTGCTGGCCGGCGCCGCGAAGACGGGATGACCGCGGTGCGGATCGAGGCGCTGCTGCCCGAGCACGCCGAACAGGTGCTGGGCATCTACCGGTCGGGGATCGACGAGGGCAACGCGACCTTCGAGACGAAGGCCCCCGACTGGCCCGCGTTCGACCAGGCCAAGCTGCCCGGCCACCGCTTCGTCGCCCTCGACGACGGCCGGGTGTCGGGCTGGGTCGCGGCGAGCCCGGTCTCGGACCGGTGCGCGTACGCGGGCGTGGTCGAGCACTCCGTGTACGTCCACCCCGACGCCCGCGGCCACGGCGTCGCCCGCGCGCTCCTGGCCGCGCTGATCGCTTCGACGGAGGCGGCCGGCATCTGGACCATCCAGTCCGGGATCTTCCCCGAGAACACCGCCAGCCTCGCCGTCCACGCACGGGCCGGTTTCCGCGTCATCGGCACCCGAGAGCGGATCGGCCGCCACCACGGGGCCTGGCGGGACGTGGTCCTGCTGGAACGCCGGAGCCCTCTGATCGCCTGAACACGTGCCGAGGCGTCTCGGCGCAGTCGGTCGTGACGGGCGAGGCTCCCGGTGGTCTCGATGCCCTCGCCGAAGAGCAGCACGATCGTCGTGAGCGCCGCCGACCCCGGCACCGGCTCCGAAGGCGCGATCCGGACCGTCCTCACTGCACCGTGACCGGCTCCGGAACCAGACGGGGCACCAGGCGCACGTAGGCGACCATGCCGATGACCTCGACCAGGGTCTGGGTGACCACGACGACCGCCGCGACCGCGAGTTCGTCGGGGAGGGCGAGGGCCAGGGGCAGTACGACCAGGGAGTTGCGGGTCGCCCCGGTGAAGACGATCGCGCGGGCAGCGGGCGTCCCGAGGCGGAAGAGGCGCGCGACGAGGCGTCCGGCGAAGGCCATGACCACGAGGAACCCGGCGTAGAAGGGGATGACGGCCGCGACGTCGCGGAGACTTCCGCCGAGCTGGGGGACCTGGGAGGCGACCACGGTGATGAGGGTGGCGGCCATCAACGGCACCATCGTCGTCGTGGCCGCCTCCGACACCTTCTGCCCTGCCACTGCGCGGGCCGCCCATGCCTGGAGGGCCCAGGCCGGCACCAGGGGGATCACGATGAGGAAGAGGAAGGCCTGTAGGAACGGGCCGGCCTGGACGATGTCGCCCAGGTCGGGGCCCATGACCAGGTACAGCAGTCCGGGCAGGAGCAGCATCTGCGTGACGAGCAGGAGCGGGGTGGCGGCCAGGAGCCGGCGGCTGTCGCCGCCGGCCAGGCCGCTGAAGACGATCACGTAGTCCACGCACGGGCAGAGCAGGACCAGCAGGACGCCGATGCGGACGGCCTGGTCGGCGGGCAGGAACGTGAACATCGCGGCGACGACCAGAGGGACGACGACGAAGTTCACGACCAGGGCCGCGGACAGGAACCGGCCGTCGCGCGGGGAGCGGAGCAGGTCGCCGGCCGGGACCTGGAGGAAGGTCACGAAGAGGAGTGCCCCGAGGACGGGGTTGATGGCGTGTTCCAGTCCCGGTCCGGCCGAGGGCGCCGCCAGGCCGAGGAGTGCGCCCAGGGCCATGGCGCCGAGGTAGATCGGGATCTGGTGGTGCTCCATGCGCGCGACCGGGCCCTGCGGCTCCTGCGACACCCCGATGGCTCCTTGCTGTACGTGCGTGCTTGATCGTGCGGCGCCCCCTGCCCGGGCCCGGCTCATTGTGGCAAGCGGCCGTGTCCGTCCGCGGGCGGCGGGGTGGGCAGGCCCGGGCCGACGGCCCCGCCGGGCGCCGTCGGGGCATCGAGGATGACGGGCTCGATGCCCAGTCGACGCAGGTGGTACCCGGCGGCGAGCCCGGCCTGGCCGCCGATCACCACCACATCGGTGCGCCGCGTCATGCGACAGGCTGGGCCTGTTCGGTCTTGTCGGTCTTGCCGTGCAGGAAGATGACCGCCACCAGAGCCAGGCCCACCACCGCACCGATGAGCTGCATGCCGATGAAGCCGGGCACCGAGGCCGGTGCGATGCCCGCGAAGGTGTCGGTGAAGGCGCGGCCGATGGTGACCGCCGGGTTGGCGAACGAGGTGGAGGAGGTGAACCAGTAGGCGGCGCCGATGTAGGAGGCGACGGCGACCGGGGCGAAGCGGAGGCGGTCGGTGCGGGCCAGGCCGAAGATCAGCAGGATCAGGCCCGCGGTGGCGACGATCTCGCCGAGGAGGAGGTTCCCGGCGGAGCGGTCGTGGGTGGACCACTTGACCAGTGGCTCGCCGAACATCGCGTCCGCCAGGATCGCGCCCGCGATCGCGCCGACGATCTGCGACGGCACGTGGACGGCGACCTCGCGGGCGGTGACGCCGGCGCCGCCACGGCGGGCGGTCCACCACTCGGCCAGCGTCACGACCGGGTTGAAGTGGGCGCCGGAGACCGGGCCGAGGAGCGCGATGAGGACACCGAGCCCGAAGACGGTGGCGGTGGAGTTGGCCAGAAGTTGCAGGGCCACGTCCTGGGTGAGCTTCGTGGCCTGGATGCCCGAGCCGACGACGACCGCGACGAGAGCCGCGGTACCGACCAGCTCGGCGGCCGCGCGGGCGATCAGCGGAGTGCGGGGCGGGGTCGCGCCGGGCACCGGCTCGGGCGCGTCGGCAGGTATCGGGGTGCCGACGGGCGTGGTGGCGGTCAAGGCTGGTTCTCCTCGGGCAGGTGAGGCGGAGCGCGAAGGGCTGGGCCGAAAGGCCTATGGGCAGGACCGCTTGAGGTTCGCTTCTGTGGTGGCTCGCGCGGTGCGGGCGAGGTCGGCGAACTGGCCGGCGAGGGCTTCGATGACGTCGGGACGCAGGCGGTAGTAGACGTACCTGCCGCATGGCTCCGTATCGACGATCCCCGCCTCCCGCAGCACCTTCATGTGGTTGGAGAGGTTGGTCTGCTTGGCGCCCGTCTCTTCCACGAGGTGGGTGGTGCAGAGGGTCTCGCGGGCGAGCAGGGTCACGATCCGGAGCCTGAGCGGGTCGGCCAGAACCCGGATCAGATCAGTGTCGACTGACGTCATCATGGACTGATACTGTCACATCAGTTGAGGCTGACACCAGCCTGAGCTGATATTTCGTCGGCTTCTTCGGACAGGGTCGCCCTGCCCTCTCTCCGGGCGAGGTGGCCCCCACCCTCCCCGACCCTCACCGGGCCCGGCGGAGCCTTGGCCGACGCCTACCCCAAGGAAGCAAGGAAGAACAGATGCCCACCGCCCCTGCCGCCTCCGTGCTGTTCGTCTGCATCCACAACGCGGGCCGCTCCCAGATGGCGGCCGGCTTCCTGCGTCACCTCGCCGGCGACCGCGTCGAGGTCCGCTCCGCCGGCTCCGTGCCCGGCGAGCGGATCAACCCCTCCGCCGTCGCCGCCATGGCCGAGCTCGGCATCGACATCTCCGACCAGAAGCCCAAGGTCCTCACGCCCGAGGCCGCCCAGGCGTCCGACTACATCATCACGATGGGCTGCGGCGACGCCTGCCCGTACTTCCCCGGGAAGACCTACCTCGACTGGCAGCTCGAGGACCCGGCCGGCCAGGGCGTCGAGGCCGTCCGCCCCATCCGCGACGAGATCAAGGGCCTCGTCGAGGGACTCATCGCCGAGATCGACGCCGAGCCGAAGGCCTGAGACACACGCCGCACGGCCGCCGAGGTCACCGGCCTCGGCTGCGCCATGTTCCCCGGCCCGACCGGAAGTAGGCGCGCGCGACGACATGGCGCGGGGCGTCACCGTCCGGCCGGTCGCCGGCGTCGTCCTCACCTCGTGGTGGGCGCCGGGGCGTGCCGGCCGACGTGGCTCGCCTCGGGCAGCGGCGGTGCCGGCCGGTTTCGGCGTCGGCGCAGCCAGACGTACAGCAGCAGGCACGGCAGGAGCACCCCGAGGAGAGTGAGGGTGAGGAACGCCGTGAAGCTGCTGATGTGGGTGACCAGCCAGGCGAAGTTCTGCCCGAAGAAGCCGACGACGAAGGAGAGCGGGAGGAACACGCTCGCGAGGATCGTCAGCCTCTCCATCGTGGCGCTCTGCCGAAGGTTGATCTTGTTCTGCTCGACGGAGATCACCGCGATGTTCGCTTCCAGGACGGTGGTCAGGAGGTCGCGTTGGGCGGCGACCTCCTCGTTGACGAGGAGCAGGTGGTCGTGCACGTCACGGAGGTAGGGCTGGAGCGCGGGTGGTGACTTGCCCGGCTGCAGCCGCCTGGTGACCACGGCGAGCAGCGGGTGTACGGCCCGGTAGAAATCGGTGGCCTCGCGGCGCAGGGAGTAGATCCGTTCGGTCGGGGCGACCGTCCCTGAGAACACCGTGGCCTCGATCTGCTCGATGTCGCGCTCGAGTTCGCCGACGACCGGCGCGTAGCTGTCGACGACCTGGTCGAGGATCGCCCACAGCGTGGAATGACTGCCTGTCTTGAGGAGCTCGGGGCGGCTTTCGAGCCGGCTGCGGGCTTCGTGCAGCTCGCTCGCGATGCCCTGGCGGACGGTGATCACGAAGTGGTCGGCGAGGAAGATGCTGATCTCACCGGTGTCGATCTCCTCGCGCTCGTCGTCGTAGCGGGCCGTGCGCAGGATGATCAGTTCGGTGCCGTCCTCGTACAGCTCGGCCTTCGGCCGCAGGTGGTACGCCGCGGCGTCCTCGACGGCGAGCTCGTGCAGTCCGAAGATCTCGCGGACCCGGTCCAGTTCCTCGGGAGACGGTTCGAAGATGCCCAGCCAGACGAATCCGCCTTGCCGGCAGCGCGCGGCCGCCTGCTCCAGCGGCATGGCACCCTCGTCCTGTCGACGCCCGTCGCGGTAGTGTGCGCAGTCGACGATCATGGCCTTCCTCCTCACGGCCGACCGATGTGCGCCGCCTCGTGCCCGCCGGGGCGTGGCGCGCCGTACAGGCCTCACAGCAATAGATGCTCCTCCGACTCGGCGGAGATGTCTTCGCAGCCGGCCGGGGTCACTGCCCTCCCAGGTCGAGGTGGCCCCTGATGCCGCAGGCTCAGGGGGCCGGCTCGCGGGGGTCCAGCGGAATCCTCCAGGCGTTGCGGCGGTGCACGGATTCCAGTTCGGCCTGGAGCGGGGGCGGCGGAATCGCCAGGACGGGGCAGGCAGGCGGCGACACCGGGATGCACAGCGCCGAAGGCCGTATCGAGAACCTCGCGCGGCCGTTCGACCACCGCGGCGCGGCATTCCGCGAGAGCGGTGGGCCCGAGGCAGTTGCGGCTCCCAAGTTCGCCGCCCGGCGGCTGCCAGGCCAGGACGACCCACAGCTCCGCGTCCCGCACGCGAGTCTCCGCGGCGGCCTTGTGCAATGCGGTCGGACTCCCCGGAGTGCCCGTGGCACCGACCACGACTTTCGCACGGCCTCTTCCCTCTCCTCGGCGTTCACCCGTTGCCAGGGAAGGCCGCGGCAGAGGCCGAGGGCCGGTTCTTGACGGCTTATCTCACGCAGATGTCCCCAACCGACACGGAGTCCTGACGTCGCCCCGGTCGGGGCCGTCAGTGATCCGTATGGACTTGGCCCGCCGCCGTAAAGGTCCCGTCATGGGGTGGCCGTAGGTGCGTGCGGGCGGGGATAGCTTCGTTGTCGTGCCCTGGACCGCCTCCCCGCATCCGGGGCCTCAACCGTCACTCGTGGTTCCTCTGGGAGGGCCCCCATGTGTTTGTTCCAGTACGAAGACGACCCGGAGCCTGAAGAACGCGTCCCGGCCGGGCCCCTGTACGTGCCGGTCCTGCCGGGAAGGTCGGAGGTCGTGGTACGCCTGTTCCGCACCCCGCTGGGAGCGCGTACGGCGGTGGGCTTCACCAGTGCGGACCGGCTGGCCGCGGCGCTCGGCGCCGGCCACCACTGGATCCGGCTCTCCGAGTCCGCGCTCCGCGCGATGGCCGAACCGATCGGAGCGTCGCTGGTGACCGTCGACCCGACCCTCACCGCTCCCGCGGTCACCGGGACGACTGCCGGGGCGGCCACCGCTCCGGTCCCGCGGGCTCCCGAGACCGTTGCCCGGATCGTCTGAAGGGAATCGCACCATGACCATCGCTTCCCTCTGCGAGATTGCGGCCCGTGCCGGTGAACTGTCCGTGTGGCCCGCCTCCACGACCCGGCTTCCGCACGGTGACGTGGCCGTCGGCGGGGTGTCCCTGACGGAGATCGCCGACCGGTTCGACACCCCGGCCTACGTTCTGGACGAGGGCGAGGTCCGCGAGCGGTGCCGCGCCTACCGCGCGGCCCTCCCCGAGGCCGACGTCCTCTACGCCGCGAAGGCCTTCCTTTCCCGCGCGATGGTGCGCTGGGTGGACGAGGAAGGTCTGGGCCTGGACGTCTGCTCCGCCGGAGAGCTGGAGCTGGCCGTCACCGCCGGCTTCCCGCCCGAGCGGATCGTGCTGCACGGCAACGCGAAGTCGCCCCGGGACATCGGGGCGGCGCTGCGGCTCGGCGTGGGGCGCATCGTCATCGACGGGCCGTCCGAGATCGCCCGGATCGCGGCCGCCGTCGGGCCGGACGGGCACCAGAAGGTGCTGGTGCGGGTGGTACCCGGCGTCTCGGCCGGGGGCCACGAGAAGATCCGCACCGGTACGGAGGACCAGAAGTTCGGCCTCTCGCTCGCCGACGGCTCGGCGCAGGACGCCATCGCGCGCGTACTCGGCCAGCCGCAGCTCGAACTGACGGGCCTGCACTGCCACATCGGCTCCCAGATCACCGAGGTGGAGCCCTACCTCGTCGCCCTGCGCCGCATGGTCGGGCTGATGGCCCGCATCCGTGACGCGCACGGCGTCGTCCTGCCCGAGCTGGACATGGGCGGCGGCCACGGCATCGCCTACCGGCCCGGCGAGTCCGCCCTCGACCTCACCGCGCTCGCCCGCGGCCTGCGCGCCGAGCTCGGCGAAAGCTGCGCCGCCGCGGGCCTGGCCGTGCCCCGGCTCGTCATCGAACCGGGACGTGCCGTCGCCGGTCCGGCAGGGGTCGCCCTGTACCGGGTGCTCGCCGTCAAGCACACCGGCGAGAAGGTGTTCGTCGCCGTGGACGGCGGCATGAGCGACAACCCTCGGCCCGCCCTGTACGGGGTGCGCTACGCGCCCCGCCTGATCGGTCGGCACTCCACCGCCGACGCCCGCACGGCCACGGTCGTAGGCCGGCACTGCGAGGCAGGGGACGTTCTCGCGGCCGAGGTGGAACTGCCGGGCGACATCCACCCCGGTGACCTGCTCGCCGTACCGGTGGCGGGCGCGTACCAGCTGTCCATGGCTTCCGGTTACAACATGGTGGGACGTCCCCCGGTGGTCGCCGTCCACGAGGGCACGTCGCGGGTGCTGGTCCGGCGCGAGACGCTGGAGGACCTCCGCAGCCGGGACATCGGCAGCTAGGCCCTGCCTTCACGGCTGGTAGACGAGCTCGATCACGATCGCCGCGATCACGCCCCAGACGCCGATGCCGAGGAGCCACAGGGCGTCGAGGACGGCACCTGTGGCGATGAGGGTCAGACCGGCCGCCGTGAGGGCGAGTACGGTCCGGCGGATGGCCCGGTCGGGGCGCGAACGAGTGGTCACATCAGTGAGAATCCCGCCCGGCTCTCGTCATGGCGAGGGTCGGGCGGGATTCCTGGCGACCTTTTGACGTGGGTGGCTCAGCCGGCGTGGACATGGGGGCGTCGGGTCCGGTCCGGTTCGGCTTCCCGGATGACCTCGCGGGTGACCGGGGCGACCTCGCCCTGGCCGAAGAGGAAGAAGCGGAAGAAGTTGGCCATCGGGTTGCCCTCGGTCCACTCGAAGTAGATGTGCGGGCGCTGACCGGTCTCGTCCCGTACATGCAGGAGCAGCGCGGCCAAGGCGTTGGGGATGCTGGAGCTCTCCAGGGTCAGGACGCGGTAGCGGTCGTGCAGCACTTCGCCGCGTACGCGCATGCCCGATTCGAACTCGGAGGCGTCCAGGACGGTGACCTCGACGAACATCACGTCGTCCCCGGCGGGGATGTCGTTGTCCGCGCGGATCTGTTCCTTCTTCTGCCGGTATTCCTCGCGGTCCCGGTTGTCGGGTTCGTTCGCGATGAAACGGATCGTGCGGTTGGCGGTGTCGCGGATGAACCGTTGTGCCATGTCGTCGAACTCGATGTGCGTGACGCGCAGTTCGAAGACCCGGGCCAGACGGGAGAGGAGGGACAGGGCGATGATGCCGCCGATGAAGCAGGCGCCGATCTTCACGCCGTCCGGCCGCTCGACGATGTTGACGGCCGTCGTGTAGATGAAGACGGCCGAGATGACGCCGAAGCCGATCGTCCAGCCGCGCTCCCCCGCCCGGCGCGCGGCGATGGTCACGGCGACCGCGGCCGAGGTGATCAGGACGAGGACACCGGTGGCGTAGGCGCCGCCCTGGGCGTCGACGTCGGCGTCGAAGATCCAGGTCACGAGGAAGGCGACGAGGGTGAACACGATGACCATGGGGCGCAGGGCGCGGGCCCAGTGCGGGGCCATGCCGTAGCGGGGCAGGTAGCGCGGCATCAGGTTCAGCAGGCCCGCCATCGCGGAGGAGCCGGCGAACCACAGGATGAGGATCGTGGAGATGTCGTAGACCGTGCCGAAGGCGGAGCCCAGGTACTCGTGCGCCAGGTAGGCGAGGGCGCGTCCGTTGGCCTCGCCGCCCGGCTCGAACTGGGCGGCCGGGATCAGCAGGGTCGTGATGAGGCTGGAGCAGATCAGGAAGACGCTCATGATCACGGCGGCCGTGGTCAGCAGCTTCTTCGCACCACGGATCCGTCCTGCCGGCTTCTCGGGGGTGTCGTCGGGATCGCCCTTGACGTGCGGCATGACCGCCACGCCCGTCTCGAATCCCGACAGACCCAGCGCGAGCTTGGGGAACACGACGAGCGCGATGGCGATCATCATGAAGACGTTGCCGTGCTCGGTGGTCAGCGCCGTCGTCCAGTCGGTGATGACCTGCGGCTGCGTGAAGACGTGCCACAGCCCGACGGCCACGACGACGACGTTCAGGCCGAGGTAGGTGACGACCAGAACGACGGCGACGCCGATGGCCTCGCTGAACCCCTTCAGGAACACCCCGCCCAGGAGCGCGATCAGGATCAGGGTGATCAGCACCTCGTGGCCGTGCAGGGTGCTGGTGAGGTGCGGATTCTCCACCATGTGCGCGGTCGCGTCGGCCGCAGAGAGGGTGATGGTGATGAGGAAGTCGGTGGCCGCGAACCCGAGGAGGGTCAGGACGAACAGCTTCCCCTTCCAGAACGTGAGCAGCCGCTCCAGCATGGCGATGGAGCCCTCGCCGTGCGGGCTCTCCTCCGCGACCCGCCGGTAGACCGGCAGCGCCCCGAAGAGGGTGAGCAGGACGAGCACGACGGTCGCCAACGGCGACAGCAGCCCGGCCGCGAGGAACGCGATGCCGGGCTGGTAGCCGAGGGTGGAGAAGTAGTCGAGACCCGTCAGGCACATGACCCGCCACCAGGGTCGGCCGTGCGGCTGGGCGGCCGCCTCCTTGGCGGCGGGCGAACTGTTCTCGGCGGTCAAGCCTTCCAGCATCCACGCACGCAGGCGTGACGTGCGGGCAGGGGTGGCCATCGTGGGGGGCTCCTGTCGTACGGCAAGGAATCAGCCATCGACACCGACGGCTGAGCAAGCGTACGCAAACTGATCCTTTATACACGTGAGCGACCAAACCCTGACGCATCCTTAACGCGATCAGGACCACCTGTGGCGTAGCGGACGTGCTCCCCTCGCCCCGGAAACCCACCTGCCGGGCCGGTATGTGGGTGCCCTCGTGACGACGGGCGGATGGAAGGCGTCAGGACCGCGTGAAGGGGGCGTCAAGGAGCGGCGGCTCGGCCTTCGCGACGATGCGGAAGCGGAGGCGGCAGATGACCGCGTCGGTGTCGCGCCGGACCGCGTGGGCGACGACGGAGCCGCGCTGGTTCTGGAGCAACCGCTGCCACAGGCGGGCGGGTTCGGTCTCCGGGATGAGGACCGTCACCTGGGCGTCCGGCTGGGTCCGCGCGAGCGTGCGGACGTACGCCGCTACGGGGCGGCCCAGCGAGCGGGTCTCCGAGGAGATTTCGATCAGATCCACGCCCGGCTTCCACAACTCCCAGTCCCGGCGCAGGGCTTCGGCGGTCCGTCGGTCTTCGACCGTGGGGTGGGTGACGGTCACGGCGAGGACCTCGTCGCCGAGGGAGCGGGCGGCGGTGAGGGCCTGGCAGGTCAGGCGGGACAGCCCGGAGACGGGAACGACGACGAGCGAGTGGGACCGGTGCGGCGGTTGCGGGACGCGTCCCAGTTCGAGTCGCTCGCCGATCTCGCCGTAGGCCCGGTGGATCTTCTCGAAGGCGAGGACGATCAGCGGCAGGGCGAGGACGATCAGCCAGGCACCTTCGGTGAACTTGGTGGCGGTGACGACCACCGCGGAGACACCGGTCAGGAGCGCGCCGAAGCCGTTGAGGGCGGCCTTGGTCCGCCAGCCCTTGGGGCGCTGGCCGTACCAGTGCCGGACCATGCCGACCTGGCAGATGGTGAAGCCGACGAAGACGCCGATCGCGAAGAGCGGGACGAGGGTGTTGGTGTCGCCGTCGGAGAGGACGAGCAGGGCGGCGGAGACGAGCGCCAGCCAGACCACGCCGTGGCGGTGGACCTGCCGGTCGGCCTTGAGGGCGAAGACGTGCGGCAGGTGGTTGTCCCGGGCCAGCAGGCCCATCAGCACCGGGAGACCGCCGAAGGAGGTGTTCGCGGCGAGCGCCAGCAGCACCATGGTGGCGAACTGCACGACGTAGAAGGCCGCGGTGTGCCCGAAGGAGGCGTCGGCGAGCTGGGCGAGGACGGTCACGCCCTCGACCGGCTGGAGGTGGAATCGGCCGATGAGGATGGACAGGCCGATCAGCATGACGCCGAGCAGGGCGCCGAGGGCCACCTCGGTGCGCTGGGCGCGTCGGGCGGCCGGGGCCCGGAAGGACGGCACGGCGTTGGCGACGGCCTCGACACCCGTCAGCGCCGAGCAGCCGGCGGCGAACGCCTTCAGCAGCAGGAGTGCGCCGACCGCGGTGGCACCCTCCCCGAGGGCGGAGGCGTGCCCCGCCGCGGAGGCGGTGCTGACCGGGCCGTCGCGGAAGAGACCGACGCTGATCATCGCGAGGATCGATCCGACGAAGAGCGCGGTCGGAACCAGGAACGCCTTGGCGGAATCGACGACCCCGCGCAGGTTCACGGCGGTGACCAGGAGCAGGACCGCGAGGCAGATCCAGACCCGCTCCCCGTGCAGGCCCGGGAAGGCCGAGGTCAGGGCGGCGACACCCGCGGTGACGGAGACGGCGACGTTCAGCACGTAGTCGAGGATCAGCGAGGCGGCCGCGACCAGGCCGGCCCGCCGGCCCAGGTACCGCTCGGCCACGGCGTAGGACCCGCCGCCGTCGGGAAACGCGGCGATCACCTGCCGGTACGAGGCCACCAGTACCGCCAGCAGGGCGGCGATCGCGAGGGTGACGGGGAGGGTGAACCCCATGCCGTAGGCGCCCGCGGCGGCCAGGACGAGCACGATCGACTCGGGCCCGTACGCCACGGACGCCATCGCGTCGAGCGACAGCGCGGCGAGGCCCTGGAGAGCGGTCAGCCTGTGGCGGTCCCCGGCTTCGGTGGCGCTGGTGTCCGGGGGCTCCTCCTGGCCCGGTTCCTGAGCGACCGCGGTCGGTTCTCCTACGTGTATGGCCATGTCGCCGGTCCCTCCGAATGAGCAAAGTGAGGACAGCGTCGAAGACGCACGGCGCGGCGCCCAGCACCCTTGGCGCACTCCATACGTCCGACCGGCCACTCTTCACGCGTTCCATACGCGCAGGTGGAACCGCCCGCCTTGCCGAGGACGGCGGCTCGCCCGAGCCGCGGGCCGTCGGCGGCGGGCACCACCCTGGACACGGCGGGCCTGCCTCACCAGGTCTTATGCCCTGCGGGCGGCCTGCACCGTCAGGGCGGCGTCAAGGGTTCCCGTGCCCCCGTATGGACCCCGTCAAGACGTCTTAACACCTGGGTGAAGACGCGGTTGTCTCGTCATCGGCCATCTGGCTGATTCATTTCTTCCACTCAACTCAGGAGCTCGCGATGGCCGATCTGGCCTTCGTCGTCACCACGGTCGCGGTGTTCGCGCTGGTGGCTCTCATCGCCCGGGGGGTGACCAAGCTGTGACTGTCGAAAACGTCGTCGGTCTCGTGGTGGCCGTTTCTCTGCTCGGCTACCTCGTCCTCGCCCTTGTGTACCCGGAGAGGTTCTGAGCATCGATATGAGCCCCGTAACCGCTGGTGTGCTCCAGATGCTCGCGCTGATCGCCGCGCTGGCTCTGGCGTACCGTCCCCTGGGCGACCACATGGCCCGGGTCTACTCCTCCGAGAAGCACTACAGGCCGGAGAAGTGGATCTACAAGGTCATCGGTGCCAACCCGTCGGCCGAGATGCGCTGGCCCGCCTATCTGCGTGCCGTCCTGGCCTTCTCGGCGGTCAGCGTCCTCTTCCTCTACCTGATGCAGCGGATGCAGGGCAGCCTGCCCGGTTCGCTCGGCTTCTCCTCGATCGACCCGGACCAGGCCTTCAACACCGCCGCCTCCTTCGTGGCCAACACGAACTGGCAGTCGTACTACGGCGAGCAGGCCATGGGCCACGTCGTGCAGACCGGCGGCCTGGCGGTCCAGAACTTCGTCTCCGCCGCCGTCGGCATGGCCGTCGCCGTGGCTCTCGTACGGGGCTTCTCGCGCTCCCGCACCGGCGAGCTCGGCAACTTCTGGTCCGACCTGGTCCGCGGCACCGTCCGCATCCTCCTGCCGATCTCGGTGATCGGCGCGATCGTCCTGGTCGCCTGCGGCGCCATCCAGAACTTCGCCGGTATCCACGAGGTCGGGCAGTTCATGGGCGGGACCCAGCAGTGGAACGGCGGGGCGGTCGCCTCGCAGGAGGTCATCAAGGAACTGGGCACGAACGGTGGCGGCTACTTCAACGCCAACTCGGCCCACCCCTTCGAGAACCCCAGCCCCTTCTCGAACCTGTTCGAGGTCTTCCTGATCCTGGTCATCCCCTTCGCGATGACCCGCACCTTCGGCCGCATGGTCGGCAACCTGCGCCAGGGCTACGCGATTCTCGCCACCATGGGCGTCATCTGGATCGGCTTCACCGCGCTGATGATGTGGACCGAGTTCGCCCACCACGGCCCGGCCTTCGAGGTCTCCGGCGGCGCGATGGAGGGCAAGGAGACCCGGTACGGCATCGCCGCCTCCTCGATCTTCTCCGTCGCCACCACGCTCACCTCGACGGGCGCGGTCAACTCCTTCCACTCCTCCTACACGGGCCTGGGCGGCGGCATCCAGCTGCTGGGCATGCAGCTCGGCGAGATCGCGCCCGGTGGTGTCGGTTCCGGCCTCTACGGCATGCTGATCATGGCGATCATCGCGGTGTTCATCGCCGGGCTGATGGTCGGCCGGACCCCCGAGTACCTGGGCAAGAAGATCAGCACCCGCGAGATCAAGCTCGCCGCCTGCTACATCCTCATCACGCCCGCCCTGGTGCTCTGCTTCACCGCGGCCGCCATGGCCCTGCCCACCCCGGGCAACTCCATGACGAACTCCGGCGCGCACGGCTTCTCCGAGATCCTCTACGCCTACACCTCGGGCGCCAACAACAACGGCTCGGCCTTCGCGGGCCTGAACGCCGACACGCAGTGGTTCAACAGCACCATCGGCATCGCCATGCTGCTCGGCCGCTTCCTGCCCATGGTCTTCGTCCTGGCGCTGGCCGGCTCGCTCGCCGAGCAGAAGCCCGTTCCCGAGACCGCGGGCACCCTCCGTACCGACAAGCCGCTCTACGCGGGCCTGCTCGTCGGCACGATCCTCATCATCACCGGTCTGACCTACTTCCCGGCCCTGGCGCTGGGTCCGCTCGCCGAAGGGCTCGCATCATGAGCACCGCCACACCGACCCGTGCTCCGCACGACGACCTGCCGACCGGCCACAAGCCGCCCGCCGGCCGCGTCGGCGGGGGGCTGTTCGACCCCGAGGCACTGCTGAAGTCCTTCCCGGACGCGGTCCGTAAGCTCGACCCCCGGATCATGATCAAATCCCCGGTCATGTTCGTGGTCCTGATCGGCTCGGTCGTCACGACCGTCCTGGCGATCGCGGACCCGACGAACTGGTTCGGCTGGGCGATCACCGTCTGGCTGTGGCTGACCACGATCTTCGCCAACCTCGCGGAGGCCGTGGCCGAGGGCCGCGGCAAGGCCCAGGCCGACACCCTGCGCAAGGCCAAGACCGACACCGTCGCCCGTCGCCTGGGCCAGGACGGCAGGCGCGAGGAGCAGGTCCCCGGTACCGATCTCAAGATCGGCGACCTGGTGGTCTGCGAGGCCGGGGACATCATCCCCGGCGACGGTGACGTCGTCGAAGGCGTCGCGTCCGTGGACGAATCCGCCATCACCGGCGAGTCCGCCCCGGTCATCCGCGAGTCGGGCGGCGACCGCTCGGCCGTCACCGGCGGTACCAAGGTCCTCTCGGACCGGATCGTCGTCAAGATCACGACCAAGCCCGGCGAGACCTTCATCGACCGGATGATCGCCCTCGTCGAGGGTGCGGCCCGGCAGAAGACGCCCAACGAGATCGCGCTGAACATCCTGCTCGCGTCCCTCACCATCGTCTTCCTGCTGGCCGTCGTCACCCTGCAGCCGTTCGCGATCTACGCGGACGCCGAGCAGTCGATGATCGTCCTCACCGCGCTGCTGGTCTGTCTGATCCCCACCACCATCGGCGCGCTCCTCTCCGCCATCGGCATCGCCGGCATGGACCGCCTCGTCCAGCGCAACGTCCTCGCGATGTCCGGCCGGGCCGTCGAGGCCGCCGGGGACGTCTCCACGCTGCTGCTCGACAAGACGGGCACCATCACCCTCGGCAACCGCCAGGCCTCGGAGTTCGTTCCGGTCAAGGGAACGACGGAGGCCGAGCTGGCCGACGCCGCCCAGCTGTCGTCACTGGCGGACGAGACCCCCGAGGGCCGCTCGATCGTGGTCCTCGCGAAGGGCAAGTACGGCCTGCGCGAACGCCACCGGGGCGAGCTCTCCCAGGCCGAGTGGATCGCCTTCACCGCCCAGACCCGTATGTCGGGTGTCGACGTCGACGGCAGGAAGGCCCGCAAGGGCGCGGCCGGTTCGGTCATCACCTGGGTGAGGGAGCGGGGCGGCCGGGTCTCCGACGACGCCGACCTCCTCGCCAACCGCATCTCCGAGGCCGGCGGCACCCCGCTCCTGGTGGCCGTGGAGGACGAGGAGGGCGCCCGCGTCCTCGGTGTCATCCACCTCAAGGACGTGGTCAAGGAGGGCATGCGCGAACGGTTCGACGAGCTGCGCCGCATGGGCATCAAGACGGTCATGATCACGGGTGACAACCCGCTGACCGCGAAGGCCATCGCCGAGGAGGCGGGTGTCGACGACTTCCTCGCCGAGGCCACCCCCGAGGACAAGATGGCCCTCATCAAGCGGGAGCAGGCGGGCGGCAAGCTGGTCGCGATGACCGGGGACGGTACGAACGACGCCCCGGCGCTGGCCCAGGCCGACGTCGGTGTCGCGATGAACACCGGTACCTCGGCCGCCAAGGAGGCCGGGAACATGGTGGACCTCGACTCCAACCCCACCAAGCTCATCGAGATCGTCGAGATCGGCAAGCAGCTGCTGATCACGCGTGGCGCCCTGACCACGTTCTCCATCGCCAACGACGTGGCGAAGTACTTCGCGATCATCCCGGCCATGTTCGCCGTGGTCCACCCGGGCCTCGACAAGCTCAACATCATGGGCCTGTCGTCGCCGAACTCCGCGATCCTCTCGGCCGTCATCTTCAACGCGCTGATCATCATCGCGCTGGTTCCGCTCGCCCTCAAGGGAGTCCGGTACCGGCCCACCAGCGCCGACAAGATGCTCCGCCGGAACCTGGGGATCTACGGACTCGGCGGCCTGATCGCCCCGTTCATCGGCATCAAGATCATCGACATGCTCATCTCCCTCATCCCCGGGCTCGCCTGAATTAGGAACGTGCTGATCCGCCATGAACAACTCTTTGAGCAACACAGCGCGCCTGATCGGCGCGGGTCTGCGGGCCCTGCTGGTTCTGACGGTGATCTGCGGAGTGCTCTACCCGCTGGCCGTCACCGGGATCGCCCAGGCCCTCTTCGACGACAAGGCCAACGGCTCCGAGATCAAGGACAAGAGCGGCACCGTCGTCGGCTCCTCCCTCATCGGGCAGACCTACAACCAGCCCAAGCACAACCCCGACGACCCGGATGAGGCCGCCAAGCCCGACCTCAAGTGGTTCCAGCCGCGCCCCTCCAACGGCCTCGGATCCAACAGTGTCAACACCCAGTACTCGCTGATCCTCTCCGGCGCCACCAACCGCTCCGCCGACGACGGCGCGGTGGACGGCCGGTGCACCGAGGACGCCGAGGAGGGGACGCTCTGCGCCCAGGTCATCGCCGCCAAGGCGGCCGTCATCGCCGACAACTCCACCGCGGGCCACGAGGTCAAGCCCGAGGACGTACCGGCCGACGCCGTCACCTCCTCCGGCTCGGGCCTCGACCCGGACATCTCCCCGCAGTACGCGAAGATCCAGATCCACCGCGTCGCCGAGCAGAACGGGCTCGACGTCAATCAGGTCGAGAAGCTCGTCGCCGACCACACCACCGGCCGCACCCTCGGCTTCATGGGCGAACCGCGCGTCAACGTCCTCGCACTCAACACCGCGCTCAAGGCACTGACCCAGCGCTGATGGGGCGGCCGCGAACACGGACACGGCCTGTGGAGCGCTCCCCCGTAGGAGCGCTCCACAGGCTGTCGGTTTCCGGCCGTCAGCTTCCGGTGGTCCCACCGAACTCGGTGGTCAGGATGTCGCCGAGGACGCCCAGGCCGCTCCAGTCGCCGTTGACCTGGCCGGTGAGCAGGTGCTTGCCGTCACGGGAGCCCATGGCGCAGGTCCACGAACCGTACGTCGCGCCCGCGTTGCCCCAGACCGTGACGCCGGACGGCAGTGCCCAGGAGAACACGCCCAGGCCGTAGCGGGTGCCGGGGATCCACGGGACGGGTCCTGTGGTGTCGACGGTGGTGAACATCTCCCGCTGCTGCTCGGCCGGCAGCAGGTGACCCTGGAGCAGCGCGCCGAAGAAGCGCTGCAGGTCACCCGTGGTCGAGATGACGCCGCCGGCCGCCCACGCGAAGGACTGGTTCATGTCGGTCGCGTCGTGGATCTCGGGCTGTTCATCGGAGGCGAAAAGGGTGGAGTAGTGCCGGGTGTGCGGCCCTTGGATCGTCGGTTCCGTGCCGGGCAGGTAGGTCCCGGTCAGCCCCAGAGGGTGGACGATCCGCTGGGTGAGCGCGTCGGCGAACGTCCCGCCCGTGATCTTCTCGACGATCAGGGCGGCCAGGAAGTAGTTGGTGTTGGAGTACAGGAAGGCCTCCCCCGGTGCGAAGGACGGCGGCGTGGCCAGACCGATCCTGATCAGCTGCTCGGGGGCGTAGGTGTCGTAGCGGTGCCGGAACCACGCCTCGCCGATGCCCTTCGTGAAGAACTGTGCGTCGTTGCCGTAGTTGAAGATGCCGCTGGTGTGGTTGAGCAACTGCCGGATGGTGATCGCCCGGCCGTCGTAGCCGTTGCCCGCCACCATCCCGGGCAGCCACTGCTCCATCGTGTCGTCGAGGCCGAGCCGGCCTTCGGCCGCCAGCTGCAGGACCAGCGTGGCCGTGAACGCCTTCGTGGTGCTCCCGATCCGGAACCGGTCGGACGGCCGGCGTTTCTCCCCGGTTCCGGTGTCGCGGACGCCTGCCGAGCCGAACCACGCGCCATGGCCGTCTCGTACGTCGACGACGATGCCGGGAGCGCCGCCCGGGGCGGTGGCGCGATCCAGGACGCGCTGCAGTGCGGAGCGGTCGGGGGTGGCCGTGGTGGCCGCTGCGGTCGCCTCGGTGGGGAAGTGACTGGTCATGTCGGTGTTCCTTTCAGGAGTTCGGGTTCGGTTCGTCGGATCGGGAAAGGGGTATCAGCGCGCCGGGCCGGCGGGCTCAGGGAGTCCGGCCCGTTGCACCGTGGCGCGTTCGGCCGTTGCCCGCTTGGCGGTGACGATCACTCGTGCGGTGGTCGCCACGGTGAGCAGCAGTACCGCGACGAGGGCGAGGAGGGTGGCGGTGTCCGGATGGATCAGGGACTGTCCGCGCCAGGCCTGCCAGGTCACCACCGCGACCAGTCCCGTGTAGCCGAGGGCGGCACTGCCGACCAGGCGGGCCCGTACCTTCTCGTCCCGCAGCCAGACGCGCTCGGCGGCCAGGGCGGCCAGTACCGCGGCGATCAGGAGGAGTACCTGGATGCCGTGCAGGGCGAAGAAGTGCGGTACCCGGAAGTCGCCGCCGGTCACGCTCCAGTTGGTGAGCGGCATCCCGTGGCCGTCGGGGTCGCCGATGCCGTGGCCCTGGTACATCTGTACGGAGTGACCGTTGGCGTCCGTCACCGTACGGGAGTGGATCTCGGTGACCATCCAGAAGACCGGTACGACCATGCCGAAGGTGGCGAGCGCGAGGCCGGCGCGGATGGCGCGGTTCAGTGCCGCTCCGCCGGTGCGCTGGATCAGGACGACGACCGCGAGGACCAACTGCGCGATGACGATGACCATCACGCCGAAGGTGAGGAGCGGGACCAGGGCCACGGTGACCGGGTCGGTTCGGTCCGCGTTGAAGTGGCTGAAGGTGCCGCGCGCCGCCTGGGCGGTGATGGCTCCCACCTCCACGGTGGCGGCCACCGCGAAGACGGTGCCCAGCAGGCGGCCCAGCCTTCTGCCCCTGACCAGCTTCGTCAGCAGCCAGGCCAGCGTGGCCGCGTAGAGGCCGAAGGCGAAGCCGAACTTGAGCGGCTTCACCCACACCGACTCGCCCAGCAGGGTCCGTCCGTCGACGACGGTACCGACGGCGGAAACGAGCACCAGGCCGAACATGAGCGCGGCGCAGACCACCAGCGGCCGGTGCCGGCCACGCACGGGTGTGGGTAAGGACGTCATGAGGGGCTCCGATCAAGGCGACGGGCAGCCCTCGTCCGGGCCGGCTCGGTTCGCATCGCTCGTTCGCGAATGACTAAAAGCTAAATTGCTTTCACTTTTTCGTCAATTAGAAAGACGACCCTGTCGGCAAATGTGCAGGTCACGGCGTGAAACTCTTGCAATGGCAGTGAAGTCGAATGCAAAAGCAGCTGAAGAGGATTTGCAATGACCTGGTCGCGAAAGCAATACTGGCCGCACACGCGGACCTGACACGGAGGCAATGCCGATGCCCGGAGGCAGACTGACCCACCACGAACGACAGGCGATCGCCGAGGGGTTGAGGGAACGACTCAGCTACACCGACATCGCCGGGCGCCTGGGCCGGCCCATCTCCACCGTCACCCGAGAGGTGGCCCGCAACGGCGGCCCCACGGCCTATCGGGCCGACGCGGCCCATCGCGCCACGACCGGACGCGCCCGA
The DNA here is from genome assembly GCF_041432505.1 of Streptomyces virginiae. Lineage (GTDB taxonomy): Bacteria > Actinomycetota > Actinomycetes > Streptomycetales > Streptomycetaceae > Streptomyces > Streptomyces virginiae_A. Next base: position 7,851,836 of record NZ_CP107871.1, on the reverse strand, counting down.
CGCCGCAAGCAGCCCACACCCCCGGCCGCCGCGCCGACCGCGAGCGACACGCACGGACGCGACCCGCAGGCCGTCCTCGAACTGGAGGAACAGTTCACGGCGATGATGGTCGGTACGGGTCTGCCGCGGATGACCGCCCGGGTACTGACCTGCCTGTACATCACCGATGGAGGCAGCCTGACCGCCAACGAGCTCGCTCAGCGTCTCCAGGTCAGCCCCGCCTCCGTCTCCAAGGCCGTCGGCGAACTCGAACAGCAGGAACTCATCAGGCGCGAACGCGACACCGGTCGGCGACGCGACCGGTACGTCATAGACGCCGACGCCTGGTTCCGCGGCTGGATGGCCAGCGCCCGTCAGAACGCCATGCTGGCCGACTTCACCCTGCGCGGCGCCCAGGTCCTCGGCGCGACGACACCCGCCGGCACCCGGATGCAAGACATAGGCCACTTCTTCGAACACGTCGGCCGGGCCATGATCGAGGCGGCCGAGCAATGGCGGCAGGCCGACGTCGAAAGGCGGAGCACACCCGACTGAGGCGTCGGAGAACCGCTTCCCTTCGCCCGGCGGGGATACTGGCCGCCATGCGCATCCGCATCGACGCCGTCGACCTGCCCGGCCTCGTCTGCCCGCCCGACGCACAAGCCGGCGACCGGACGGCGTACCGCAACGTCCATGTCGCCGTGCAACGCCGGAACCGCCCGGCCGAGCTCCTCGATCCGCAACCCGGCAACGCCGCCACCGCGACCTGGACCCTGGAGTGCACCGCGACCGCCTCGCCGGCCGGCCTCGACATGAAAGGGCCTTACGTACAAGGCGGTCCCGGGGGCCGGTTCATCTATCTGTCGTGGGGCGCGGTCGACGAAGCAGGCGCCTTCGGCATGTTCCGCCGCGCCGAACTCATGCTCGACGCCGTACCCGCCGAGGCGCTGGTTGCGGTCGGCCGCGGCTGCCTGCTGGTGGGCAGCCTCGGCCTGACCGACGCGTGTGGCGCACCGCTGTGCGCACGGGTCGTGCCCCCGACCATCACCTGGAGTGCCGCCCCGTAGAAGCGAGCCGGGACTCCGATGCGCCCTCCCTCGTCACGGTGGTGGGCCGGCACTGCGAGGCGGGCGACGTACGGGCGGCCGAGGTGCTGCTGCTCGCAGACGTACGGTCCGAACTCCCGCCTCTACTGCACCTGACGTGCGAGGGCTTCGGCCAGGGCGCCGACCCGGGCGGGCTCCAGTGAGCTGCCTCCCGACTTCCCGATGCCGATCAGCAGGGCCGCGTCCCCTTCGCCGTCGAGCTTCAGCCGGACGGTGGCGACGTTGCCGCTCCCGGTCAGGACCGGCTCACCGGCCTTGGCTTCGTCGGCCTTCTTCATGTACGCGATCAGGTCGTCGAAGGACATCCCGGCCTGCTGTTGGACGAGCGGTGCCAGCGTGGCGCTCGCCTGGGGCTTGCGCGTGGCGATGGTGTGCACATCCACGTCCTCCGTGCCGATGTGGAACGTGCAGCTCACCAGCGCACCGGGGTTCTGGGCGAACGGCCCCTCGAGCTCGGCCCGCTTGCCACCTTCGCCGGTGACGGCGGGCCCGTCCGCACCCTTCACGGACCCCGGTCCGGCCGCCGTGTCCACACCTGCGGTCTTGGCCGCCTTGGCGATGTCGTAGGACAGTGGGCACGTGTCCGTCCCGTCGGGCGCCATGCCGTCGACGGTCTTGGTCAGCCCGCTCAGGCTCAGCGGCGGCGCACCGCCACTCTGACAGGCGGCCAGTAGAGCGGCTGCTGTCACGGCGGTGATCGCCGGTCCGTACCGACGGCGGTCTATCACGTGTGTGTCCTCACTGTTCGCGGGGTGCCGGCGGAGCAGCCGTAGCGTTCGCCGACGACGTCGAGGAAGCTCTTGAACGACTCGTCAGAGGTCGGCGTACCGGGGGTTTCGAGGGCAGAGGTGCAACTCCGGCCCAGCTCCGAGGAGAAGTATGTCGGTGTGCCCGAGCAGTCGGTGACCACGTGCCTGGTACCGAAGCCCGACACCGGCCGGCCATCCCTCGGCCGCGAGCAGGGACGGATGCCGCGCGACTGAGCACGGCAGCGGGACCCCGGTGGGTCTGCGGCCCGGGCCGGCGGTCCGGCGCATGCCCGGAGGGCGAAGCCGCGGTTCTCGAAGCGGAGGTGGTGCGTGACGGAACGCGAAGCCACGGCCTCGCAAGCGAAGGGTGCGCCCCGGAAGGCGGCGACCGGTGTCTCATCCCGACCCCGGGCCCGCGTCATGCGCGGCCGATCGCCACCGCTGTCACCAAGGGCTCCGCACCCGGATGCCGAGGGCCCGGACGCGGTTCTGGGCCTGCGGGTCGAGCTTCAGCAGCAGGTCCTCGCCGACGACTCCGTCGCGCTCCCAGATGGTGCAGAGGGTCTCCAGGCCTGCTTCGGCGACCTCCGGCTCGGCGTCGGCCGAGGTCCGCACCAGGGCTTCGACGACCGGCCGGCCCTGCAGTCCCGCGACCGCCCGTGCCGTCCGGGCCCGCTGCTCCGCCGGGACGGCCGGGTCGGCGAGCGAGCGCAGCACGTCCGCCATGTCGTGGGCGTCCTGGCAGGGCATCACCCACACCAGGTAGACGAGTTGCGCGCAGAGCACGATCAGGTACTGCAGTGGTACGAGCAGGGCCACGGGCAGCAGCAGAAGCAGGGGCAGCACGATCAGCCCGCCGCCCCGGATGCGCGAGGGACCACCGGTCGGCGGCTCGAACCGCCGTCCGGCCAGCAGGATGAGTACGAACATGGTCACGATCGTCAGGAGCGGCACCACGATCAGCCCGCTTCCGAGCCCCGCGCCGAACGACGCCCAGAAGGGATCGTCGCCCAGAACGGGCAGCACCAGGGCCGCGGCCACCCAGCCCAGAGCGGCGGTCAGGACGTAGCGCTGTAGGCAGACCAACAACCATCTTCCCGTACTCATGGCAGCTTCCTCGTCTCAACGGCTCTTCGTACAGGCGCCCTTGGCCCATCTCCGGTCGTCACGGTACTTGCGGGAGAGGCCGTTGGGACCGTCGGGGCCGAGTCCGAGATCAGGACCCCCTTCCGGACCGGAGCGCTCCAGGGTGCCGCGGAGCCGAGGTGCGCCATGAGCAGGACACTCCCGGAACGGAGCAGCAGCGGCGGGCCGGCGTCCGGCTGCAGGGGCGGCGTGGCCTCCAGGACACTCCCGGGCGACCGGGCACGCCACACGGCTCCGGCGCTCCGCCCTCAACGGCACTGCCGGGGCGCGCGTGGTCGCTGCCGCGCGCGCCCCGGCTCGCATCGGCTGATGATGGGAGTACGGCCGAACACGCGGAGCTGACCATGACGGGGTGGCGTGTCAGGGATTACACCCAGGACGATCTCGAATCGGTGCTGCGGGTCGACGCCGAGAGCGGCACGGCCGAAGAGCCGCCGCTCTTTCCACTGTCGGACGCGGTGGCGGCCCTCCAGGCACTCCACCCGGCCGTGGTGGCCACCGCCGACGACGTGGTGGTCGGCGCCGTGGTGAGCAGGGTGGAGGGTGAGCGGGCGTGGATCCTGCGCATCAGCATGGCGCCCGCCTGGCGGCACCAGGGGCTGGGCAGCGACCTGATCACGGCCTTGGAGCACCGGCTCTTCGCCGGTGGAGTCCGAACGGTGCACGCGGTCCTGCCCGATGGCGAGACCGGTGCCGCCGCCCTGTACAACTGCGGCTTCGACGCCCGTACGGGCCTGGTCCACTTCGAGAAGCGCGGGCGGGTGACCCCTCAGGCGGTGAGCATGCTCGCGTCCCTGGGAGCGGAGCTGCCCCTCGGAGGACTGTGGCAGAAGGTCGCGGGCATGCAGCGGGAGAAGGAGCTCATCGAGCGGCGCCTGGTCCTGCCACTGGCCCATCCGGAGATGGCTGCCCAGCACGGCGTGGAGCTGCCACGGGCGGTGATGCTGTTCGGGCCGCCCGGGACGGGGAAGAGCACGTTCGCGCACGCGATCGCCAGCCGTCTGGGATGGCCGTTCCTCGAACTGTTCCCCGCCCGGCTGGCCGCCGAGTACGGGCTGGCCAGCGGGCTGAACCGGCGCTTCGACGAGATCGCCCGGCTCGACCACGTCCTGGTCTTCATCGACGAGGTCGAGGAGATCGCCGGGACCCGGAGCGGCGCGGACGCGACCGCGGTCGGCGTCGTGAACGAACTGCTCAAGGCGATCGTCCGGTTCCGGGGCCAGGACGGGCGGCTGCTCGTCTGCGCCACGAACGACGTGACCACGCTCGACCCCGCGTTCCTGAGGCACGGCCGATTCGACTACGTACTACCGATCGGCCCGCCCGACGAGCGCGCGCGGACCGAGCTGTGGGAGAGCTACCTGGCCCGAGCGGGCGCCGAGGCCGACAGCGCCGCGCTGGCGGACGCCAGCGAGGGGTTCACCCCTGCCGACATCGCCCATGTGGCGCGCACCGTCTCCCAGGTCCAGTTCGAGCGCACCTTCGACACCGGAGCCCGGACCCGCCCCACCACCGAGGACTACCTGCGCACGATCGGCGAGACCAGGCCCACGGTCAGCGCGGCCATGGCCCAGGAGTTCGCCCGGCAGACCGAGAAGTTCGCCCGCATCTAGAGCCTGATCCAAAATACAGGCCTGAGTGCTGTCTCTCCCGGATCAGGCCGGGCCCGTGGCCGTCCCTTCCTCCTCCGCCTCCATGCGCCGGATGCCCTCGTGGGTGAGGGTGACCATCGCAGGCGTGTTGCCGGGCTCCCAGTCGACGGTGATCAGTCCTTCGCCCGCCAGGTAGGTACAGGCGGCGGCCAGGTCCTGTTCCGGTACATGGAGGTCGCGCCGCAGCTGTGCTCCGGTGATGCCGAGGAGGCGGTTGCCTTCGACGGCTTCGTACAGGACCCGGAGCACCTGACCGCGATAGGTCTTGCGTTCGCGCAGTGTGGCCATGACCTCGTCCTTTCGTGCATGAGGTGGAGTGGGCTCCGAGGCCGGTAGGGGGCTTCTCAGATCTCGTCGGAGTGTGCGCCGGTGCCGGCGGTGGTCGTGCTGGCGGCCAGCCACGAGCGGGCGGGGCCGGCGGGTGTGGCCGTGTCCACGGTGAGGTGGAGACGGGTGTTGCCGTCCAGGGCGGGGTAGCTGCGCTGCTCCGTGCCCGCGAAACAGCGGCGGAGCGCCTCCGCGACCGCTCGGGCGGCTTCCGGAGTGTGCGCGATGATCCGGACCTCGGCGTGCCCGATCGAGGGCAGTGTCTGGGTCTCGATGTACTTCACGTGGGCGGGGTTCCCTTCAGGGCGGGTGAGGAGGCCGGCGGGTCGGGGCGCCGAGGCGCCCCGACCGCTGCCCCCGGTCGGAGGAAGGTCCGTTCCTCACCGGTCGGCACCCGGGTGGTGGGCTCGACGACCGGTGTCGTCCGGCAGGCCGGGAGGCCTCGGCAGGGGGTCAGTGAAGCGGTAGGCCTCGATCCGCGCGTCGTCCCGGGCGTTCAGGACGTGGATCCAACGCATCCCGATGCCGATCATCAGGATGATCACCGCGATGAGGACGACGGTCTCCACGGAACTCACCGCCAGCCGTTCTCGGGCAACGGCAGGGCGGTTCGGCCCATCGGCTCCCCGAAGGGGGACATGCAGGCCCCGCCCTCGTCCTCCCAGGCGGCTTCCCGGCGGCCGGTGTCCCGGATGCCGCGCCCTATGACGGTTTCGTTGGCCATCAGGACGCCCGCGGCCAGGACACTGCCCGGGATCGCGGCGGCGGCCATCAGCCGGGCCGCGGCCGCGGGCTCGGTCTCGGGCGGGATCACCAGGAGGTCCCAGCGGCCCACGGTGTAGGAGAGCAGGATCAGCTTGTCGGGGTCCTGTTCGGTGAACCAGCCCACATGCAGCACACGCCCGTCCACGGCAACCGTGCGCGGGACGACCGGCCAGCGGCTGGGGTTCACAGTGACGCGCGTAATGCGCCCCCAGGTCTCGTCCAGCGCGGCGGCGAGAGCGGGAAGCTCGGCTTCGAGGTCACGGGAGTAGGGCCACCAGGCACCGTCCAACCGGCCTGCCAGAGCGGTCTTCGGCGTAAGGGACAGGCGGGCCGGGCGCAGGACAACAGCCCGCTGCGCACCGCGGTCGAGGGTCGTGGTCATGTCGCGGACCCGTCCCCGGACCGTTCACGAACGGCCCGGTGCAGTGATCGCCGGAAACGACGTCCGCGTGGGAGCGGGTGTGCGAAATACTCCCGGTGCCTTCACCGTACTCCGGTTCGCGATCCAGAAAGCCGCTTCTGACCAGGTATTTTCCGGCGCAGACGGCGCGAGCGTCACAGCCGGTCCCCCTCGCCGCACCGTGCGGATGGGCGGAGTACCGTGAAACAACGGAGACGTTGCCCAGCTCAACAGCCCTTTCGACGCCGCTGCCGGCCGTCGACCCGGGTGACTCCGCACCGCGAGACAGGCGGAATCACCATGGCCGCATCCGACAACCCGGCCCCTTCGAAGCTCCTCCCGAACGCGATCCACCAAGCGGTCAAGCCGGGCGCCGCACTGCTCCGACTGGAGACCACACAGTCCCGCCAAGGGCTCCTGGACGGCGCGTGGTGGCCACGCTCCAGGAACGTCAGGGCCGAGCTGCCCGCACTGATCACGGCACTGACCGCGTACCTGGGGCCCATCACGCGGGTCGGCCTGGACACCTCCGCCTGGCAGGACGTCCCGACCCGTCTGGTGATCGACGGCCAGGTCGTACACCTCGACGCCGACCCTGTCGGCGACGACACCGTCCTCGTCACCCGCGGACACAACGACCACTTCGCCCTACTGGTGGTCCCCCCGGACACCACCGCCGACGCCGCCCGGGAAGCCATGGCCCGCGCCGTCCGCGCCGACAACATCACGCAGGCCACTCAGCTCCTCATCACCGCCACACCCGAACCTGAGGACGGCGCCGCCGAAGCGGCGGACTGACGCCGAATCCTCCCTGGCAGGGGGGTCCGCCGGTCAGAGGCCCTCGTCGTGCAGGTCCTCTTCTCGCAGAAGATCGTCCTCGCGGCGGCGCGAGGTCTCCTTCGGGTCGGACTTCTGTCCCTTCTCGCGGGACGACCTGCCGGGCTGGGGCTGCGCGGGGTCTCCGGGGCGATGGTGTTCCTGAGCCTCGCGCCCCTTGCTCGGCTCCTTGCGCTTGTCCTGCCTACCGTCCATGACGGCGACTCCTCTGGATGCGTGGGGTACGGATTCCTCTCCGATCACGCTGACACGTGCCGCGACGGTCTGCATCATGTCGACTGCGAAGCGAGGCACACGGCGGACGCCCCCGTCGGCCTCACCAGGAAGAACGACTGCCAGCAGCCACTCGACATGACGCGTGCACCTCGACTGCGAACCGAGCGGGCACGTGGCCCTGATGAACAACGATCACCTCACGGAGGCCGACCACGGCAGGTGCCGCTGAGCGTCCAGAGGCTCCGCGCACGAGCGTCCAGGCGACCGCCCATCCCATGGTCACGGCAGTCGCGTGTCCCCGACATACCGAATGTTCCGTGCTGCCATAATCCGTCCCGTTCTGTCAGCCCGGCCGGGAGGATTGCTGTGACCATCTGTCAAACCGCGCAGGGGGTGGGCGCGCAGGAGGCCCTTCCACCGTCGGCGCCACCTGGTTTTCGCGTGCGTCGCTCGTGGTGGGGTGGGTCGCTGCGGGCGCTGGTGGCAGGTCTCGTCCTGGTGGCCGGCCTGGCCCTGCCCATGGTGGCCCCGCAGGCCGCCCAGGCCGTGCCGCCCGGCACCTACGCCTACGTCGCCAACTTCCAGACTGACACCGTGTCGGTGATCGACACAGCGACGAACACGGTGGCGGTCACGGTTCCCGTCGGCGATGCGCCGTGGGGAGTGGCGGTGTCGCCGAACGGCACCCGCGCCTACGTCACCAACCGGGCCGACGCCACGGTGTCCGTGATCGACACGACGACCGACACGGTCGTCGCCACCGTCCCCGTCGGCCTGGAGCCCCTGGGCGTGGCGGTGTCGCCGAACGGCACCCGCACCTACGTCACCAACTACGGCGCCGACACCCTGTCCGTGATCGACACGACCACCAACACGGTCGTCGCCACCATCCCCGTCGGCGATGCTCCCATCGGGGTAGCGGTGTCGCCGAACGGCGCTCGCGCCTACGTCACCAATTCCGAAGCCGACACGGTGTCCGTGATCAAGACGCACACGAACACGGTCGTCGCCACCATCCCCGTCGGCGACTACCCGTTCGGGGTGGCCGTGTCGCGGGACAGCACTCGTGCCTACGTCACCAATTCCCAGGCCGACACGGTGTCCGTGATCAACACGGCGACCAACACCGTCGTCGCCACCATCCCCGTCGGCGATGTGCCCCAGGGGGTGGCGATCTCGCGGGACGGCACCCGCGCCTACGTCATCAACGCCGACGCCGACACGGTGTCCGTGATCGACACGGTGACGAACACGGTCGTCACCACCATCCCCGTGGGTGATGCGCCTCGAGAGGTGGCGGTGTCGCCGGACGGCGCCGGCGCCTACGTCACCAACGCCAACGACGACACGGTGTCCGTGATCGACACCGCCTCCAACACCGTCGTGGCCACCGTTCCCGTGGGCGACCTCCCGTTCGGGGTGGCGATCGGGGTCGTGCCCCGGCCGGCGCCCGCGCTGACGCTGATCAAGCTCGCCGCCGGCGGGACGTTCACCCAGGGCGGGCAGGGCACCTACACCCTCACCGTCACCAACACCGGCACCCTGCCCACCGACGGCAACACCGTCACCCTCACCGACACCCTCCCCGCCGGCCTGACCCCGGTCAGCTTCTCCGGCACCGGATGGACCTGCACCCTCACCCCGCTGTCCTGCACGCGCAGCGACGTCCTCGCCCCCGGCGCCGGCTACCCGCCCCTCACCCTCGCCGTCCGGATCGCCCGCAACGCGCCGGAGCAGGTCACCAACACCGCCACCGTCACCGGCGGCGGCTCCACCGGCACGGGCACCGCCACCGCGACCACCACCGTCGACCGGAAGCAGCCGCCCAAGCCCCCGCACCACAACCGCCCGGACCACGGCAAGCCCGGTCACGGCAAGCCCGGTCACGGCAAGCCCGGTCACGGCAAGCCGGGCCACGACCGGCCCGACCACGGCCACCGCCCCGGCCCCCGGTAACCACACCCCGTCATGACGAACGCCCCGGCGCCGGCCGCCCACCCGCGGACCACCGACGCCGGGGCCGCCGCCCACCCCTCGCAACGGGTGCTCGTCGCAGACACCAGGGTCTCCTCGCCCCACGGCCGAAGCTGGAGGAAGATCCTCGCGGTGCCCGGCGACTTGAACGACGCTTCCATCGGCTCAGCGCTGAACGCGGGCCCGCGGCCTCGGATCGCCGCAGAGCCCTCGCTGTGCCGCCGCAGGGAGAAGGCCGGGGCGGCGGCGACAGCCCGAGGTGTCAGTGGCCAAGGGCGCACATGGTCGACCGGCGCGAGGACTTGACCGCGCCCGTCGACCCGACGTGGGTGCGACAGCCGCACACCAACACGTCGTACGAGCGATCGGGGAGGGGAACCGGGCGGGCGTCCCCTCGTATCGCTCTCCCGCAGCGCCTCGCGCCCACCGTGCCGATCGGCCGATCGGCCGATCGGCCGTTCGGTCGCCGGTCGCCGGTCGCCGCCGGGAGCCGCCCCTACGACGCCCACGCCCTTGTCACGGTCGACCGGCGAAGGGGCCCTCCGCCGGCCTACGATGCCTTCGGGGGCTTCGGGACAGCGCGGCCGGAGGAAAGATTGCCGAAACAGGGCCAGGAATCCGGAGCGGATCCGGGCAACGGCAGCGCACAGTGGCGGGCCCTGCGGCTGGCCGGGCTTTCGGCATCCTCCGATACCGGGATGGACCGGTTCGCCCGCCTGGTTTCACGACTGCTCCGCGTGCCGGTGGCCTTCGTCTCGCTGGTCGAGGAGAAGCGGCAGATCCTGCCCGGACTGTTCGGTCTGCCGGAGCCCTGGGCGGGAAGCCGTACGCTGCCGCTGTCGCACTCGCTCTGCCGGTACGTGGTGGCCTCCGGGCAGCCCCTGATCGTGCCCGATGCACGCGCCGACGACCGGTTCCGCACCGACCCGGCCATCGGGGATCTCGGGATCGTGGCGTATGCGGGGATGCCGCTGACCGACGGGGACGGCATCGTCCTGGGCGCCTTGTGCGCCATCGACCACGAGCCCCGTACCTGGGGCGAGGGCGAGCTGACCGACCTGGAGGATCTGGCCGCCGCGTGCTCCGCCGAACTGTGCCTGCGCATCCTGTCGGCTCGTAGCCGGTCCGCACAGAAGGTGCTGGAGACCGCACGGGCCAGCGCCGAGCGTGCCCGGAGCCACGCGGAGCGCCTGGAGCAGGAGGCCCAGCTCGGCATGGACCATGCCGAGCTGCTGCTCAGGGCATCGGAGGAACTGGCCCAGACGTCCGGCCTGGAGGACGTACGGCGCCGACTGCGGGACCTTTTCGTCGGGGCCGGGAAGCCCTCGTACGTCGGCCTGCTGGTCGCCGACAAGGACGAACTGCACCGGATCGCCGACCCGGACATCGAGCACTCGGTGGAGCGGGAGGTTCTCACGCTGCCCGTGAGCGCGGCGTTCCCGAGCACCCGCGCCATGCGGGAACGGCGGGCGGTCTTCGTGCCGGACCGTGAGGCCCTCGTCGCCGAGTACAGCCCAGAGGCGGTCGGATTCTCCGACCGCATGGGCTTCACCACCGTCCTGTGCCTGCCCCTCTGGGGCAGCCGGGCCCTGCTGGGCGTACTCGCCGTCTGCTGGACCAAGCGGCACGAGGTGGGCGTCACGGAGCGGGCCACGCTCACCGCCGCGTCCGGCTACATCGCGCAGGCGGTGGAGCGTGCCCTGCACCTCGACGAACGCATCTCCGTGGCCCGGCAACTCCAGGAAGCCATGCTCACCGACCTCCCCGTCGCCGAGGGCATCGAGATCAGCGCCCTGTACGAGCCGGCCGCGGTCGGCGACATGATCGGTGGGGACTGGTACGACGCCTACCACCTGCCGCCCGCCTCGTCCGGCGGCGCGCCCGGGGCCCTCATGGTGACGGTGGGCGACATCACCGGCCACGACATGCACGCCGCTACGATCATGGGCCAGATCCGCAGCATGCTGCGGCAGGCAACCCTCGACCACCCGCCGTACAGCCCGGCCGCCGCGCTGACCGCCCTCGACGCGGCGTGCTCGGTCCTGCCCATCGAGGCCGGCGGCACGCTGGTCCACGCACGCCTCGACCCCGCCGACGACAGCCCCGATTGGACGCTGACCTGGTCCAACGCCGGCCACCCACCGCCCCTGATCCGTACTCGCGACGGCCGGGTGGACCTCTTGGGGGAGCACGACATCCTTTTCCACAAGGACCTCGGGCCGCTCCACCGGACCGAGGCCCGGCGGCGCCTTCCCGCGGGCTCGACGCTGCTGTTCTACACCGATGGGCTCATCGAACGCCGCGACCGCGACATCGATGCCTCCCTCGCGCAACTCGTCGACCTGCTCGCCCGCCATGGTGACCTTCCGCTGCCCGAACTGCTCCACCGGATCAGCGACGGTTCGGCGGACCCGGCTCGCGGAGACGACGTCGTCGTACTGGCGCTGCGCGTTCCCTGACGGCGTGACCGGCCGCTCCCTGGATCCGGCCGACGGTCCGATGAGCAGCGGAACGAGGACGGCCCGGAGATCGGCATTCCCGTCGCGCAGCGGATGACGCCGAGAATGGCGCCGCCGAGACGACCGATTTCCTCCACTTCGGTGTGGCGGTTCACAACCGGGGTAGACGCCAGCCGTGTCCGGCGGCTTGTTCGGACGCGCATCCAAGGAGCAATTCCATGATTCTCATCCTCGGACTCATACTTCTGATCGCCGCCGTCATCGTCGGTCTGGCCGGAGTATTCGGCAATACCGGCGCGGGACACGATCTCGGCGTCGGCGGCGATTTCTCGATTTTCGGCTACCACGTCACCGGTTCGACCGGATCCCTCTTTTTGAGCGGAATCATCGTCGGAGCCGTCGCCCTCCTGGGTCTGACTCTGGTCATGATGGGCGCCCGTCGTTCGGTCCGTCGTTCGGCGCAGGCCCGACGGGAACGCGACACCTCACGCCGTGAGGCCGCCGCCGTCGACCGCGAGCGCGACGATCTGATCAAGCAGCGGGACGACGCCCATGCCGGGGCCGGGGCCGGTGCTCCGACGACCGACATGCCCCGTGCCGAGACCGATGCGCCGGTGACCGACGCCCCCCGCGGTCGAGGCCACTGGTTCGGCCACCGGGCGGCGCACCGCTGACGGCAACCGTTGCCCTTCCGCAAAACCTTGCGGACGCACCATCCGCCCAGCGGAGCGGCGCGCCACGCCCGAAGAGGCCGGCGCGCCGCTCCCCCATGGTCGAGAGCCCGCTCTGCGCCCCTGCTCCCAGGCCTTGCGGAGGCGGGTCGCGAGGCGGTCCTCCAGCCGCACGGTCGCCGCGCACCCGAACGCGATGTCCGCCTCCAGGTCCGGCTCGTCGGACAGCAGACCTCCGATCACCTCGTGGCGCACCACCTGTTCGTGGACGGCGTCGGCTTCGACGTGCTCCGCGTAGAAGTGTTCGGCCGAAGGTCCCGCTCCGCAGCGCCGCATGGCCTTGGCCAGGCGCCTGGACCCGGGCGACGAGGTGACCTCGACACAGGCGAAGTGGCCGACGAGCGCTCCGCGCAGGGCGCGGTGCAGCCCGAACAGCGACATCAGGTTGACGGTCGCGAGTAGGGGCGCCGGCGCGCGGTCCAGGTAACGGCCGTAGGTGTGATCCAGCGCCAGGTCGGCCATGAGGTCCGCGAAGAGCTGTGCGTGGATCCGGTCGGCGCGGCCGGCGCCGAACTCGTCGTACTCGATGGCCACCATGGCAGCCTTGGCACGTCCGGTGAGCCGCGGAATGACCCAGGCGTGCGGGTCGGCCTCCTTGAGGTGGTAAAGGGAGCGCAGGGCCGCGTACTCACGCAACTGCCAGAGCTCACCCTCGGTTTCCAGGTGGTGACTGAGACTGCCGGAGAGGTCCACGGGCTCGACGAGGAGGGGTGCGAAGGCTTCCTCGACCGTCCGGGGCGCGTCGGGCAGCTCGGCGCGCAGGGCAAGAAGCACGCGGGTCTCCATCGACCGGCGCAGCCGCAGCAGCGCCGGGTCCCATTCGCGCTCGTCGTCCACGCCGTCGAAGCCGCGATAGTGCAACTCGTACAGCAGGTAGAGGGCGAGCTGGAGGTCCTCGCCCCACGGATCCGCCTTCGGCACGGACCCCGCGGCACACACCGGCGGGCCACCGGACCGCAGGGCCTGCGTCACGGCACGGGACAGCTCACCCCTTCCTTCGACCAGGCACGGGCCGGCGGTGGTCGTCGTGGCGCTCGGGCTCGGAGGGGTCATCGCGGGTTCCTGTCCTCGGAAGGCGGGCCGCCCCGCTCGCGGCAGCGGTGGCTGGTGTCGCACCAGGGGTAGGTACGGCTGCGGCGGCAGGTGCACACGGCGACCACGAAGCGGTCGGACCGGGCGACCGACCCGTCGTCCAGGACGATCTCGACCGGGCCCTCGATCAGGACCGGGCCCTGCGGGTCGACGGACACCCGTCGGGCCGGCGTGTGGACGGGTGCCGGGGAGCTGTCAGAGGTACCGGGCACGGCTGATCACCAACTCTTCCCACTCGTCGGTTGCTGCCGCCGGACCCTGCTGCTCCGCTCCGGCCAGGCCCGTCGCGAACGCGGTACGGGGCCCGCACATCGCCGAGCGCTCTCGGCGATCTCCAGATGGTCGGACGGATATCGGCTTTTCCCGGCATTTTCACGGGCGGCCGCTCGGCGCGCCGTGTCCCGAAGCGCACCGGGCCTGGTCACACACGAGGCGCCTGGTCGTCGGCATTTCCGTCCGGCGTCTGCCACGAATCCTCGCGCCCCCGCGCCACGGGATTCTGCTCGACCGGCCGGGCAGGGGCCCGACGCCGCGCGCTGCGTCGGCTGCCGTACCAGAAAGCGCCGACCAAAAGGACGACGACCACCACGCCGGCGAACATGAGAAAAAGTGCTCCTTGGCCTTCGGCCGCGAGAATTTCGGTAGGTAGCATGACTCGCACCTACCCACGATCGACCGACTTACGGGACATCTCCCTCCCGGGTCTCTACCGAAGTCCCTCCACGGAATTCCCGGCAGGGAACGGGCGGCGGTCGTCACCGCTTCAGCACCGGCCGGAATGCCTCGTCGGCCAGGCCACACCCGACGGTCTCAGACCGGCCCGACCGCTCGGCCAGGTGTCGAACCAGGACGCAGGGACGCGCTTCCGCGACTTCCACACCCGCGGGGCGGGGCCCACGGGGACGAATCACCTTGCTTACGACATCAAAGACGGATGTACGGGTAGCCGGACACCATGGACCCCAACAATCACACGCCGCTCCGCGCTGTCGCGCTCGTCTGCACCCTGTCCCCCTCCCCCGCCCCGTCGAGCTCCCAGCTGCTGGCCGAGCAGACGATGGCCGCCCTCGCCGAGCACGGGGTCACCGGGAAGACCGTCCGGATCGCCGACCACGACGTGAAGCCCGGCGTGCAGACCGACATGGGCGACGGGGACGCCTGGCCGGAGATCCGGGACACCATCCTGGGCTGCGACATCCTGATCCTCTCCACGCCCATCTGGCTCGGCCACCCGTCCAGCATCACCCAGCGGGTCCTGGAGCGACTGAACGCGGAGATCTCCGAGACCGACGACGAAGGCCGCCCGCTCACCTACGGGAAGGCCGCCGCGGTCTGCGTCGTCGGCAACGAGGACGGCGCCCACAAGGTCGGCGCCGACCTCTTCCAGGGCCTGAACGACGTCGGCTTCTCCCTCGCTCCGAACGCCGTCACCTACTGGGTCGGCGAAGCCATGCAGAAGACCGACTACCAGGACCTCGACAAGACCCCCCGGAAGACGGCGGCCACGACCAGGACCCTCGCCGCCAACACCGCCCATCTCGCCCGCCGTCTCAAGGCCGCGCCGTACCCGGCGAGCTGACCTGCGGCTGCTCCGCCCCTGCGCTCCCTTCGCACCGCGCAGCCCGGACCGGAGATGTCACGGTGCTCGCCGGTCCACCACGTCGACGGCTCCAAGGAGAAGGATCATGAGCAAGCAGCACTCATCGACCGGCAGCGCCAGGAGCGAGCTTCCGGGCAGGCCCGGCCCCGAGTCTCCGCCGCTGATCGAGCCGACGGAGCCCACGGAACCCCTTCCGCCGAAGCCCGACCAGGACGGCCCCGAGACGGTGGGTCCGACCGGACAGCCGACCGGGGTGGACCAGGCGCGCGTGGCGCAGAGCGGCGCGTACCTGACGACGGCCCAAGGGACGCGGCTGCCCGACACCGATCACTCCTTGAAGGCCGGACCCCGCGGCCCGGTGCTGCTGCAGGACCACCATCTGCGCGAGAAGATCACGCATTTCGACCACGAGCGGATCCCGGAGCGGGTCGTCCACGCGCGTGGCGCGGCCGCTCATGGCGTCTTCCAGGGCTACGGGACGGCCGGCGAGGTGTCGAAGGCCGCGTTCCTCGCCAAGGACGTGGAGACGCCGGTGTTCGTGCGCTTCTCCACGGTCCTCGGCTCGCGCGGTTCGGCCGACACCGTGCGCGACACACGTGGCTTCGCGACGAAGTTCTACACCGACGAGGGCACCTTCGACCTGGTCGGCAACAACATTCCGGTGTTCTTCATCCAGGACGCGATCAAGTTCCCCGACGTCATCCACGCCGCCAAGCCGCATCCGGACCGCGAGATCCCGCAGGCACAGAGCGCGCACGACACCTTCTGGGACTTCGTGTCCCTGCACACCGAGGCGACCCACCACACCCTCTGGAACATGTCCGACCGCGGGATCCCGAGGTCGCTGCGGATGATGGAGGGCTTCGGCGTCCACACCTTCCGTCTGGTCAACGCGGCCGACGAGAGCGTGCTGGTGAAGTTCCACTGGAAGCCGAAGCTCGGCGTGCACTCCCTCGTCTGGGAGGAAGCGCAGATGATCAGCGGGATGGATCCCGACTTCCACCGCCGGGACCTCTTCGACGCCATCGAGTCCGGCGCCTTCCCCCAGTGGGAACTGGGTATCCAGGTGTTCCCCGACACCGAGGACCAGACCTTCGAGGGCATCGACCTCCTCGATCCCACCAAGATCGTTCCGGAGGAGCGCTCGCCCGTTCAGCCGATCGGGCTGATGACCCTGAACGCCAACACCAAGAACTACTTCGCGGAGACCGAGCAGGTCGCCTTCCACCCCGGCCACCTGGTCCCGGGCATCGACGTCACCGACGACCCGCTGCTCGCGGGACGACTCTTCTCCTACCTCGACACACAGATCAGCCGCCTCGGCGGCCCCAACTTCGGCCAGATCCCCATCAACAGGCCGCACGCCCCCGTCAACGACATGCTCCGCGACGGCATGCACCAGACCGCCGTCCACACCGGCGTCGCCTCCTACCGACCCAACAGCCTCGACGGCGGCTGCCCGTTCCTCGCCGGAGCCGATACGGCGGCCTTCATCGAGGTACCCGTCACCGTCCCTGAGGCGAGCAAGGTCCGTGAGGCGCCCGCCTCGTTCTCGGACCACTTCACCCAGCCGCGCCTCTTCTGGCTGAGCATGACTCCGCCCGAGCGCGAACACATCATCGCCGCCTACACCTTCGAACTGAGCAAGTGCTACGAGCAGGCCGTCAGGGAGCGCACCTTGAAGGTGCTGGCGAACATCGATCCGCAGCTGTGCGAGCAGGTTGCCGGGGGCCTCGGGCTGCCGGTCCCGGCCGCCACCGTGCCGCTCGTCGCGGCCGACCCCAGCCCCGCCCTCTCCCAGATGGGCGGGACGTGGCCGACCGAGGGCCGCGTGATCGGCATCGTCGCCGACGCCACGGCCGACCTGGACGGCGTACGGGCGGCGCGCCAGGCCGTTCTGGACGCCGACATGGTGCCCCTCGTCGTCGCCCCGACCGGCGGCACCCTTGATGGCGAAGGCGACCCGGTCACCGTTCAGCGGACCTTCGCCACGGCCCGCTCCGTCGAATTCGATGCCGTCCTGCTGGCCGGAGTGCCCGAGGCCGGCGCGGACGCGTACGGCGCCCGCGACGCCAAGGCCGGCACCGCTCAGCCCCCCGACGCCCCCGACCCGCGCGTACTGCTGCTCCTCACCGAGGCGTACCGGCACGGCAAGGCCATCGGCGGCTGGAACGGCGCCGAGCACCTCCTCGAAACGTGCGGCATCACGGCGGACGAACCGGGCATCGCCGTCGCCGACAGCGGTGGCGCGGCCGTGGACGCCCTCGCGACGGCGTTGGGCGGGCACCGGGCCTGGGACCGGTTCCCCGCCGCCCTCTGATCCGTTCCGACCCCGGCCCCGCGCCGCGGCCGGGGTCCCCCGACGGGCTGGGAAAGCGTCGACGTTCGGCGTAGGGAAGGTCCCGTACGAGGCATCCCGCCCGGCCGGGCTCGGCCCTCGTTTCAGGAGGCGGGCGGCGTGGCGGTGTGGTCCGGATGGCCGTGGGTGCGGCGGATCGTCTTCAGGCGGGCCTCCAGGAGGTGCTCTCGCCCGCCGGCCAGCTCGTCGACGATGTCGCCTTCCATCACGGTGAACGGCCGGTGGTAGGTGGAGTCGTAGGCCTCGATGATCTGGAACGTCCAGTGGCCCGGGATGACGTTGCGGCCCACGATGTCGCGCTCGAGGCGTGCGGCCTGCTCCTCGTGGCCCGCCTCGCGCAGGAGCCGGACGGCGTCCCCGAGCTCGAAGTCCGCGGTCCCGGTCAACTGGTGAAATCCGTAGAGGTGTCCGCGGGCCCGCTCCGTGGTCTCCAGAGCCTTCGAGAGCGCGCCCAGGGCGCGCAGTGTCTTCTCGTCGACACCCTCGGGCACCTGGTGCTCCGGGTCCATCTCGCGATTGCTGTCCATGGTGATCTCCTGCCCTCAAGGCGCCCTACCGAGCCGTTGATTGCGCCGTACGGAGCAAGACACCCACACAGCCCGGGCACCACATGACGGGGGACCGCTCCGGTCCCGCGTTCTCCCGGCGCGGTGTCGTGCGTTGCCGTTTCGCCCTCGCCCGGCGGGGGCGGCGATCACGACCGGGAGGGCAGCGCTGCCGCGGCCGGCAACTCCTGGGCGGCACGGGTGATGAAGCGGCGGGTGCGCTCCGGGTCGAGGGCCAGGGCCTGGAGGCGGTCGAACATGGCGCCGTAGTGCCGCACGTCGGATCGCTTCTCCAGGTAGAGGTCGCTGGTGAAGCGCTCCAGATACACCGTCCCCGTGGCGGTGTCCGGGAAGTCGAGGATGGAGAACTGCCCAGAGATTCCCGGATGGGGTCCCGCACTGTGCGGGAGGACCTGCACGGTGATGTGCGGCTGCTCGCCGAGGCGGTTCAGGTACTCGAGTTGTTCGCGCATGATCTCGGGGCTGCCGACCCCGCGGCGCAGGACCGATTCGTCCAGCACCACCCCTAAGCGGAACGGCCGGGCCGGGTGGTGGGCGCGGGACTGACGGCGCAGCCGTACCTCGCGGCGCACGGCGATCTGTTCTTCCGTGGCCAGAGGGATCGTTTCCGCAGTGACCGCTACCGCGTAGGCGGGCGTCTGCAGCAAGCCGGGGATCACCAGGGGTTCATAGGAACGGACGGACACGGCTGCCGTCTCCAGGCCGATGTAGACGGCGTACGGGACCTCCCCGCAGGCGACCCACCAGCCCTGCCGGTTCGACTCCCTGGCCATCTCCATCAACGAGTGGACGACTTGCTGGTCCGTGACCCCGTAGAGGCCGCACAGATCCCGCACATCGCGCGAGCTGACCCCGCGGCGGCCGGTCTCCATGTGACTGACCTTGGGCTGGGAGATCAACAGGTGCTCGGCCACCTGCGTACTGGTCAGGCCCCGCGCCAGACGGAGCCGGCGCAGCTCCGCGCCCAGTCGGCGTCGTCTGACGGTAGGGTTTCCGCTCACCGCCACGGGCGGTCCACCTCCGGCTCGGGACTGTCTACCAGCCACAGGAATTGCCGCGGCCGGGCCCGGGTGAACGCATGTGCCGCGCAATGATGATCGATGGGTTTCGCTGTCGAGTGTCGCGCGGCGCGAGCGCAGCCGCGTGCACAGCCCGAGCAGAATTCACCCGAATGCCACGGCCCTCCACCTATCCGCCGGAAACGACCGCTTATCAGCTAAGCCTGTCCTTCATCTATCAATATCCACCGCGCTTCCCGATGGCCTTGAGGGTGCGGAGTTTCGGGTGGTCCAGCCGAGGGCTTGTTCCGCGAAGCGGAAGGTGTGCTCCAGATCGAAGCGGCGGAGGAATGCCTGCCAGAAACGGTCCACGTCGTCGGGGGTGGCGTCGGTCTTCGAGGACCATGACCACACTGGCGGAGCGTCACGTTCCTTCGATAGGTGCTCGACCTACAGTCGGATCAACACACCCTTGACCACAGGTAGTTCACCGTCGTGGTCGAGCCAGGAGGAGCGGTGCGTGAGCCGGGGGTGGCCCTGTCCCATGCCTGCGTTTCGGCCTTGCCGTAGTTGGTGGTGTCGGTGGCCGTGGTGATCGCGGGCTCGGGCCAGGTCTCCGGCTCGGTGAGGCGGAATTCCGGTCCGTGCTTGGGCGGCCGGCCGTTGACGCCGTGCATCCTCGGTGGTTTCGGCAGACGCATCACGCGGTCGGAGCGGATCCGGCCGACCATCTCGACCGGCAGGTCTCGCAGGACCCAGGCCAGGCGGGTGACGTCGTAGCCGGCGTCGCTGACGATCACGATGTGCGGGTCCCCGGCCCGCCACTGGCCCGCTGCGATGAGCCGTTCGACGACACTCCGCAATTGGGCGGCGGTGACCGCGGTCGTGTCGTCCGCCGCGACCAGGCGCCCGCCGTCGAAACGTGGCAGCGGCAGGCCTGCCGGCATGGTCCGCAGCCGAGCGGTGTCGAGTCGGCCGTGGTTCAGGCCGCCGTACATCGCTCCGTGCCCACGACGGTGCTCGGGCAGCAGCGTCGAGTCCACCAGGGACTTCACGGCGCCGTCCGCACACAGCACCGCGTCCACGGGCTCGAACAACTCGTCGCGCCGGGAGGTCAGACACTCGTAGAACTCCCCGGAAGCGTGACGCTTCCGCGAACGCTTCCCTCCGGACGTCATGTGGCAGCAGCACATGATCAGCCGAAGGCCGCCCCCACGTCCGGCGAACCCCCAGGTGGGCGACCCAGTTCGAGACACCGTTCGAGGTCGGAAGACACAGAGCAAGCTAAGGCTGGGCCAGCTTCTCGAAGAGCGCGCCGATCTCCGCCCGGTCGGCGACCAGCGGGAGGGTGTCGAAGTACAACTCCCACTCACCGCCCGGGCCGAAGCGCTCCACGATCCCGAACGGGATGTCGTTGCCCTTCGGTCCGGAGACCGTGCCGTGCCATTCCACGTAGGTCGTGGTCCTGCCGAAGGCGGCCTGGCCGGCCTTGAAGCGGACGTCCGCCGTGCCGAAGAACCGCTGGAGGTAGGCCCGCTTGCCGGACGTCGTCGCCAGTGGAGCGTCCAACCCCGGCCCCGACAGCCGTGCGTCGCCCATCCGGGCGAGCAGGGCGTCGACGTCCTCCCCGTTCCATGCCGCCAGGCGGCCCGGGATCTCCGCAGCCCGCAAGCGCTCAGGCGCCGGGCCCCGGGAGGGAGCCGGGCCGGGGTCCTCGATCCCGTCGAACAGACCCTCGGGCGCCAGCTCCGGGACCGTGTCCCGGAACAGGGTGTGGCGGTCGTAGTAGCGGCGGGCCTGGAGGGTCTTGCCGTCGTCCCCCAGGACATTGCGCGCGATCTGCGGGTAGGCCACCTTGTGGCCCTTCAGCGTGACCTCGTTCCACTGGCCGAACATCATGACGCCGCCGTCGGCCACCACGTCCGTGCCCCGGTAGCGCAGGTCGGGGACCAGCCGCAGGGAGCCGGTGATGGAGGTGCCGATCACGGTGTGGCCGCGCTGGGGGGCGCTGCCGGCCTCCCAGAGGGTGGCCTCCTCGTCGAAGATGTCCAGATAGGCCTTCACCCGGGGGTGGCTCAGGTCCCCGAGGGCCGGCGGGGCGCCGGTCGGCAGCTCACCGAAGGCGATCTGGTGCCGCATGAACGCGCAGGCGTTCGGGGCGATCCGGCCCTCCAATCGCTCGACCTTGGCGCGCGCCTCCGGGCAGTCGCCCTGGGCGGCGGCCTCCCCACCGCCCGGCAGCGCCGCCGCTGAGGTCGCCACCCCTACGACGACCGCCGCCACCGCGACTCCCACCACACCACGCCGACCCGCGAACATTCCGTACCTCGTCTCGTTCCCGCCCGATGCGGCCCGTTACCGCTCGTGTGGGACCAACATGCCCGTCCGCCGAGGCAGGGGTCGATTACTCCTGAGGTAATGGCCCAGTTCAAAGGGGGTGCGAGCCTTCTCCGCAGGCGGGTCAGGCGCAGAGAGCCGCGGCCCGGGTACCGGTCGTCGCCCGACACCGGCTGATACGACGGCCGTGCGCACCAGGAGCAGCGGGATTGATCGGCACGACGGTGCCGAGGCCGGCGGTGGAGCGGCCGACGCTGACCTGCACGGAGTAGGTGCCGGCCGTCTGCACCGGCCGGCCACGGTCGCGTGGGTCGCCGATGCCCGGGCGACCGCCCGGTGCCAAGCGGCCTCCGGCAGCCGTGGGCTGGTGCGAGCGGGCTTTGCGGGGCAGGCTGAAAAGTACAACGCCTTCCGGCCCCACGCTGCGGGAAAGGGGCGCTCGGGATGATCGAGATCGCGGATGTCCGGGAGTGGCGCACCCACGACGTTGTCGACGCCGCAGGCCGCAAGATCGGAGTGCTCGCCAAGGACGAGGCGGCGGTCTTCGCGCACCACGGCCGGCCCTATCAGCCCGGCGTGAACGGCGAGCGCCGGCTCGCCCGCCGCTGACCGGCCCTTCGAGGAGGTGCCCTACGTCATGACGCTCTTCCTGATTCTCGTCATCGTGGCGATCGTACTGGGCCTCATCGGTGCCGTCGCCGAGGGACTGTTCTATCTGCTGCTCATCGGCATCGTGGTGTTCATCGGCGCCTTGGTGTACCTGGTCCTGCACATCCGGCGTTCCGGCCGGCATCACCGCACGCTCCGCTGAGATCTCTTCGGGGCTTCGGGTACCGCAGGGCGGTTTCACAGTCTTTTGATCTTGGACCGGTGCTGGTCAATTGATACCGAGGAGGTCCGGTGGGCGGCGGAACGGCTCGTAGGCCATCTCGCGGAGGGCGGCGGCGACATGTGTGTGGCCGGAGTGTCGTCATGGCGCGAACCGCGGGCGCTCTTGCCGTCCACCGCAAGGGTGTCCGCCCCGGCCGGGTCACAGCCCAGCAGGTCGGCCAGGCCGCCGGGGCAGACCTGGTTGATGATCCGGCGGATCGTCGCCGTACTCGGCGCGAGACGGACGCCGAATACCGAGACGGTGCGGGCACCGAGTCGGGCGAGGGCGGCCTGTGGGGCACTTCGCGCCCACTGCCCGATCGCCGCGAAGGACCGGGCACCAGCCACCACGGCCGAGCATGCCACCAGCAGCACGCTCACGAATGGGTGACGCTTCCCCCGCCGGCATCGCGGATCCACCAGCGTCCCGAGCCGAGTCGGCAAGCCGACGAGTCTGCGGTGCTGACGCGAAGGCGACTTGTTCAGACAGACACCGGCAGACTGACGGTACATTGAAGCACCGGTTGGGCAGGGTGACTTGGGAAGGTCACCCCTTCACCTGGAGCTTCTTTGCGTGCGTGGCGGGTCACCGACACACCGTCGTCCTGAAGGTGTCCCGCCGCGTGGTGCAGGCCGTGAGTGTCTCTGCGGGGGCCCGGTACAGCACACGCTGGCGTAGCGGCCCTTCGGGCACGCTCGGATCCTCGAAGTCGTCGGCCGGGTCCCGGTTCATGCCGATCCGGCGCATCACCGCCCGGGAACGAAGGTTGTTGACGGTCGTCGACGCAACCACCTCCGCCGGCCCGAGGGCCTCGAAGCCGAAGGCAAGGCATGCCAGGGCGGCCTCGGTGGCGTAACCGTGCCCCCACCCCGAACGCATCAACCGCCATCCGATGTCCACCCCCGCGAACGGCATGTCCTCGTCCACCTCGTCCAAGCCGACGCGGCCGATGAACTCACCGGTCTCCCTTATTTCCAGCGCCCACCACCCAAATCCTCGGTGGTCGAACTCACCCGGCGCGATGCCATCGTCGTGCTGCCGTGACCTGCACAGATTCGTGAGCACCAGGACGTTGAAACCGCCCTGTCGGGTACCGGCCCACGGGCAGCGGTGCGGCGCTGGGGACGACGGCCTTCTTCTCCCGCTCGGCGTACGGGGTGTGGCGGCACCTGCGGATGAACTCAGGCTCGATCCGGCGGAACCGACATCGCTCACCAATTCGACAAGATCAGCGTTCGAACCCGTGCAAGAAAGGGAGAACAAATGCTCCCGATCCGATTCATGGGGATGGCCGGAAGATCGATCGGCGCGCCCACCCTCCAGAAATCTCTTGGAATCACCCTCGCGGCGGCACTTCCCACAGATGACCACTTCGAGCGCATCTCCATATGAGCGACTCCGCCCCGTGTGAGTTAATCCGGACCCGTCCGGCGGGGGCAACATCACATGATCGGCGTGGTGAGTCTTGATATTTTCATCGCGCTTCGCGGCGCTGAATATGCTTGTAATTCTCCACCTTCCCCTCGCCTGTTTTTGACGCGTGAATGTTGCTGCGTAATATGCGGCGACGACAAGGCTTCCCGGGCAATGGGTAGGAGCCCGGTACGCCACGGCCCCCATAGGAAGTGGCCCCCCTCGATGAAGCTGAAAATCCAAGCGGCTCAGCGCCGCACTTTTTCCGGCTGGCTGGCCTCGGCCGTCGCCGTAACGGTTGCCGCTGTCATGGTCGCGGGATTGCCGACGCAGGCCCTGGCCATCGCTACAGCCGTACCTCTGGGCACCACCGCCAGCTACTCGGTTCTGGCAGGCCAGGGAGTCACGAACACCGGCCCCACGGTGATCGACCACGACCTCGGGACGCACCCGAACCCGGCCATCACCGGCTTCCCGCCCGGCCTGGTCCTCGGCGCCGTGCACCCCGCGGACGCTGCGGCCCTCCAGGCCAAGAGCGATCTGATCATCGCGTACAACAACGCGGCGGGTCAGGCCGAGGACTTCGATCTTCCGGCGGCCATCGGCTCGGGAACGTCCGGCCCGACAGAGCTCATTCCGGGCGTCTACACGAGAGACCCGGCAGGCAGCGTCGGACTCACCGGCGACCTGGTCCTGAATGCCGGGGGGAACCCCAACGCGGTCTGGGTGTTCCAGATTCCTGCAGCCCTGACGACGGCGACCTCCAGCCGCATCCTCCTCACGAACGGCGCTTCGCCGTGCAACGTGTTCTGGCAGATCGGGAGTTCGGCGGAGCTCAACACCAACACCACCTTTGTGGGCACCATCATGGCGCTGACCTCGATCTTCCTGCGAACGGGGACGAACATCGAGGGCCGGGCCCTGGCTCGTAACGGCGAAGTGACGATGGACAACAACCGGATCTTCCTCGGCGGGTGCGCCACCGGCGGAACGACCACGGGCACCACCACCGGCACGACCACGGGCACCACCACCGGCACGACGACCGGCGCGACGACCGGAACCACCGGAACGCCGACCGCCGGAACGACGACCGGTACGACCGTGGGTCTGATCGGTGGCGGCCTCCTGGGCGGACCCATCGTCGACCTCGTGTCGGGCGGCACCTCGGGGAACATCGCCGGCAACACCTCCGGAAACACCGCGGGCAACACGGCCGGGAACACGACCGGCGGCAACACGACCGGTGGCAACACAACGGGCGGGACCATCACCGGGGGCAATGTCACCGGCGGGCACGGCGGTCAGCCCGGTGGCCCGGACCACGGCGGACCGGGCAATGGCGGCCCGGACCACGGCGGCCTGGAGCACCACGGGCCGGACCACGGCGGGCCGGGCAACGGGCACGAGGAGGGACCCGGTAAGCCGGACCACGGCCACGGCCACGACGGGAAGCCCGGCGACCACTTCGGCTACGGCAACAAGCCCGCGGGCCACGAGGGTCACCACGGCCACCAGGGCTAGGCGGTAGGCGGCAGGCCTCACGAAGCCCGTTCATCGGATGACGGCGCGCGGCGGAATCCTCATCGAATCCGCCGCGCGCCGTAGGTGAGAGTCGCAGAGACCTCAGGCGAACGAGACCTCAGGCGAACAGCAGACATGAGAAAGACCGGGTGGGCGGTGTCGAGCGGAATTGAATCTGCGGGCGTGAAGGAACTTCATCAGTCCGATTCCGATCCGGTCCCCCAACAGCCTCATGACGAAGCGGCCATGCCGGGCAATCGGCCCGTAGCAGCTCGCGCAGTGAAAGCAGGGCTGCGCACCGCGGTGGCCCTCTGCCTGATGATGGCTCTGGTCCACGTCGTCCTGGTGTTCCTTCATGTGGCCCCCTCCAACCCCGTATCGAAGCGGTACAGCTCGCAGGTCAACGGTTGGGTGTACCCGCTCTTCGAACAGAACTGGCGGCTCTTCGCCCCGGACCCCGACTCCTTCAACCGAAAGATCCTGGCAAGGACCGCACACACCGACTCCGAAGGTTCGGTGCAGGTGACCCCCTGGTTCGACCTGGCTGCCGTCGACCATTCCGCGGTCGACCACAATGTATTTCCGAGCCATACGTCCCAGAACCTCCTGCGCCGCGCCTGGACCTCTTATGTCGAGACACACGGAGGTAGCGACACGGCACGCTCGGAACGCGCCGTGATGCTGCAGACGTACCTACGCAACATCGCCGCGGACCGCTTCGCCGCCCACAACGACGGCGGCACTTTCGAGTTCATTCAGCTCCGGGTCGTCACACTGCCCGTCGCTGCGCCCGGCACAGCGGCCGGGAACCGCCCGCCGGCACCCACCGAGGACCGGCTCCTCCCCTGGTGGAAGGTGAACTCCCATGGGAAGTGAACAGATCCCCCAGCCCCTTTCCACGGCGGCCATGCCGCACCGGCCCGCGGCCCAGAAGACCTCGGTCGCCAGCACGGCCCACCGGTGGCTCCTCGACCGGATCGGCGATCTGTGGGCGCTTCTCACCGAACGGCCGATCTCCCTGTACGCCGCGTCGGTTCTGCGGATCGGCTACGGGCTGCTCTACCTGGTCTTCCTGCTGCGCGAGTTCCCGCACCGTGACGAGATCTGGGGCCCCGGCTCCCCCTGGACGCCGGCGCTGGCACAGCAGCTCTTCGACCAGACGGGCTGGAACAGCATCCTGCTCCTGTCCGACAGCCGCGCCTACTTCGAACTCTGCTACGTGACGGCCGTCGTCACGTCCGCGCTGTTCATGCTGGGCTGGCGGACCCGCGCCATGTCCGTCCTCTTCGCCGTCGTGGTGACCTCGTTCCACGCCAGATCGATCTTCATGACGGACGGGGGCGACAACCTGATCCTGCTGATGACCCTCTACCTCGTCCTCACCGCATGCGGTCGGCGCTGGTCCCTGGACGCACGCAGGAACCGGCTCAAGGCAGCCCGTGAGGGCGACACACCGGCGCCGGTGAGGAGCCTCGTCGCACAACAACTCCGCGACGCCCGTTCCACCTTGACCACGGTGGTGCACAACTGCGGCATCCTGGTCATCGCGGCACAGGTCTGCTTCCTCTACGGATCGGCGGGCCTGTACAAGATCCAGGGCCAGACCTGGGGCGGCGGCACCGCGCTCCACTACGCACTGAACCTCGAACTCTTCCAGCCCTGGCCCGCGCTCTCCCACCTCGTGGACGAGTACCCGATGGTGATCGCGATCGCCGGCTACGTGACGGTGCTCTTGCAGGTCGCCTTCCCGTTCGTACTCTTCGGCAGGCTCAAGTACCCCGTTCTGACCGTGCTGCTGGGCATGCACATCGGAATCGCGGTGCTCCTGGGACTGCCTCTCTTCTCCGGCGCGATGATCATTGCGGACGCCGTGTTCCTTCCCGACCGTTTCTACGCCTTCCTGCCTCGCCTGTGGCGAGGCGCAGCACGGCGCACAGGGATGCGGCGGGCGGAACCCGGCCGAGCGGCGGGATCCGCATCGGTACCGCCACAGGGCAGGCCCGGCGAACCCGGCTCGAAGCATCGAGCGACCGCGGCGGCCCCGGGGCACGAGCGCCACTGACCCGCGGCTCCGGTGAGGCCGACCACGGGAGCGGGGCCTACGCGAAACCGCCCCACACGGCGGCTCCGCTCTCCGTGGCACCGGCGGTGGCGTCGATCCGGTACGTGTCGTCCTTCGCGTCGCGTCCGCCGGAGGCATGGTCGTACTGGCCGGCGAAGACGTGCTCCCCGGACGGAACGGTCCTGCCGGGTGCGAGGGTCCACCGGTAGACGAGGAAGCCGCCGTCCCTGCGGACGGCGAGGTCGAAGTCCGCGGCGGGGCGGGTCCGCCAGCTACCGGTGTCCTTCACCCCCTCGGTGAGGGCGATGCGCAGTTCCACGACCAGCGCGGTGAGGGGCTGGTCCGTCCTGAGGGTGACGTTGCTCTGCGCCCAGTAGGCGTTGCTGTGGGGGTCGACGGAGCCGTCGGCCCACAGGGGACCGTCCTGGGTCCGGCTGCCCACGGCCGGGGGTGGCACCGCGCGGTCGGCGGCGGGCGGAGCGACGGCGGACGGGTTCCGAGGCGGGTCCGGGTCGTGCACGGCGGCGACCACCATGAGGGCGCTCGCCGTCAGGGTTCCGGCGGCGGCCAGGGTCGCGAGGACGATCTTCGGCCAGGACAGGGCGGTGCGCTCGTGGTCCTGCGGTCGGCGGGCGGCATCGGGACGGGCCATGCCGCGCTCGACCCGGGCCAGCATGCGGGCCCGGTCGGGACGGTGGGCTCGGGTGCTCTCGCGCAGCAGGCCGCGCAGTTCGTCGGTCACCGACTTCCCCTTCCCACCAGTTCGCCGGCCGCCCGGGTACCGAGCAGCCGCTGCAGTTCCGCCGTCCCCTTCGAGGTCTGGCTCTTCACCGTACCCACCGAGATCCCGAGCGCCGCCGCGGTGTCCTTCTCCGAGAGGTCGAAGGCGTACCGCAGTACCACGCAGGCGCGTTTACGGAACGGCAGCCTGTCCAGCGCGGCTCGTACGTCCATGACGGCGGCCAGGTCCGGGCCGTCGGTCCGCTCCGGGCGGTGCGACCAGAACAGCAGGACGCGCCGCCGCTCGCGCACCGTGCTCCGGATCCGGCTACGGGCGAGGTTGGCGACGATTCCGCGGGCGTAGGCAGCCGCGGAGTCGGCGCGCCGGGCCCTGTCCCAGCGGTGCCAGAGCGCGACCATCGCGTCCGCGGCGAGATCGTCGGCGGCGTCCGGCTCGCCGGTCAGCAGGTACGCCAGGCGGGACAGTTCGGCGTGGTGGCGTTCGAAGAACGCGTGGAACTCCGCGGCCGCCTCATCTTCGGTCATGGCCTCGGTACGGCCTCTCGGTGCGACGGCGGCGTTCTCGGGCAGCTGCCGGAGCGTAACAGTCCGTTCGAGTGTTCGTTCGGATGCCTCGGTTTCCCCGGGTCTGGTCCGCACGGTGACGCCCATCAGCCCGTCGGGTTCCATCCGTCGGTGCCGGCCAGGTAGGCGCGGGCGGTGTGGACTGCGGCCCGGTCCGCGCCGAGCTGGGGCCGGTTCGCTCCGGTTCCGGCGCCGGGGCCCGTGTTGGCGTACTCGGCGAACCGGGCGGACTTCCAGGAGAAGCCCCCCATGTCGGTCCACGGCCCCTCGGTCTTCACCGCCGCGGGCAGGCTCGTGTTGCGTATGACCAGCTGACCGACCGCGCTCGCGCCGGGATGCCAGGGGCGGCCGAGGTAATAGGTCCCGGGCCGGGCGGGGCTGCTGATCGTGCTGTCGGTGATGAGGATCCCGTACGGCTTGGCCGCGTCGGTGTTCGGTGCGGCGAGGTATCCGCCGAGGCCGCCGGCGGCGGCGCCCCGGTCGCGCAGGGTGATGTTGACATGGTCGTAGACGGCGGTGGCGTTGCCGAAGACGAAGTCGACGTCACCCGCGATGAAGCAGTGGCGGAAGTACTGCCGGTACTGGCCGGTGGCGGACGGGGCCCAGTTGAGCACGGTGTCCTGGTGGCCGATGAAGCGCGAGTTGAGGTACTTCTGGCGGTCGCCCAACGCGTTGACCGCCACGGCCTGCGTGTCCTTGACGTCCGGGTGGGCCGACCTCTCCCACGTGTTCTCGACCGTCACACCGGTGACCGTGATGTCGTTCGCCGCGAAGGTCGCGGTGGCGCTGCCCGCCGTTCCGTACGTGCCTCCTCCGGGCTTGGGCGTGCCGGAAGCGTTGTCGTAGGTGATGACGACGTCCTCGGCGTTGCCGGTGGCGCCCTTGAGGGTCAGTCCGCCTTTGGAGGCGGGGACGTTCACCGTTTCCCGGTAGGTGCCGCGCGCGACGAGGACGGTGTCGCCCGCGGTGGCGGCGTCGACCGCGGCCTGCACGGAACGGTGGGCCGCGGAGCCGTCGGCGGCGACCGTCAGCGTCCGGCCGCCGGCCCGACCGGACGGGGCGGGAGCGGAGGGGGCGGGAGCGGAGGGGGCGGGACCTTTGCCGCCGGTCTCCGTGAGGACTCCGGCACCCGCTTTCCCCGGCTTCCCCGACGTCCCCGCCAGCTTCGCCGGCAGTCCGGCGGCGGGTTCCAGTCCGGCGGTGAGGGTGGGCCGCCAGTCGACGGCCGTCTTGATCTTCTTCCCCGAGCCGGCGGCGTTGTGAGCGGCGACCAGGTCCACGGGGGCGCCGCCGACGAGGTTGCCGCTGCCCGCTATGGCTCCGGTGCCGTCGCCGGTGAGCAGTTGGGAGGTCTTCCGGTCGGAGGAGAGCTTCCAGTAGTTGTTCTGCGCGACGACCTGGGCGCCGACACGGGAGTTGACGCTGTAGCTGTGCGCGTAGCCCTCCGACGGCGTGGTGTCGTAGTAGTTGTCGTACAGGTGGATCCGGCCCACACGGGCGAGGGGGGCGCGCTGGACGATGCCCCGGAAGACGTTGTGGTGGAGCGTCACCCGCAGTCCGGTGTCCTTGTCACTGCTGCCGATCAGCATCGTCTTGTCGTGGTTGCTGAACGTGTTGTACCCGACGGTGACCAGGTCGGAGGCGTTGGTGATGTCGAGGGCGCCGTCATGGACCTGGTACTCGCGGCCGAAACGGACCGGGTTGGCGGCGTCCGGGTGCGGGGCGTCGGAGAAGCTGTTGTGGTCGACCCAGACATGGGTGGCGCCGCGCAGGCTGACGGCGTCGTAGGCGGAGTTCCAGTTGCCGGTGGAGCCGTCGGTCGGGTCCCACTGCGGGAAGCAGTCCCGGACGTCGGTGAGGGACAAGTTGCGGATGATCACGTTGTCGGCGTTCTTCACCACGAGGCTGCCGCCGGTGATGCCGGCTCCGGTGCCGGGCACGCCGATGACCGTGGTACGAGCCGGCACGGTGAAGACCATACGGGCTGCCTGCCGGGCCTGGGCCGCCCTGCGGGCGTCCTCCTGGTCGCCGGACGGCACCTTGGCACGGCCCCAGACGGCGGGATCGTATGACTTGAGGTAGGAGTCGAGCGAGTAGCCGGTGCCCGCGGCGTGGTCGGCGCAGCTCTGCGGCTTCCCGCTGTCGTCGGCGTCGGCGTGGATCAGGCCCTTGACGCGGATGATGCGCGGGGCTCCGGCCGGGCCCGCGCTCAGGGCTCTCACCAGCTCGGCGCGGGTGGAGACGGTGAAGACGTGAGCCGCGTCCGCGGCCCGGCCGCCGGTGGTGCCCGAGCCGCTCGCGGCCCAGCCGTCCCGGGCGGGCAGCACGCCGTGCGCGAGGTCGGCGGGTGCCACGGCATCGGCCCTCACGACCAGCGGAACGGCGCCGAGACCGGCGGCGACCAGGGTGGCGGCTCCGGCCAGGGCGAGCCTTCGACGTCCGGTGGGGCGACGGTGGGGGGAAGCGGACATGGGCGGCGGCTCCTTGGGGTGGGGTGCGCTGTTCACCCCTCAGTTGCCGCCGGAGCCAGAAAGGTTGCCGGGCAACCGCCGAGAACCTTCTCCGCGGCGTTGCCCGTTCGGGTCGCACCTTCCGAACGGGCACCTCCTGCGGCACCTCCGTCGTCAGGGACCGCCGGTGGCCGGTCGGTGTGTCGTGGCCGTGCCGACGTCGGGGTGGATGGTGAAGACCCGGTCGAGCCCGACGATGCGCAGGATGCGGATCGTGTTGTCGGGGACGGCTGCCAGGGCGATGTCCGCCCGGGCGGCGACGGCGTGGTTGCGAGCGACGATGAGGGCGGTGATGCCGCTGGAGTCGCAGAAACGTATGCCGGAGAGGTCCAGCACGAGGCACTGTTCCGGCTCCAGGCTGAGGGCTGTCACCGCTTGTCGAAGGCGGGGGGCCTGGTCGTAGTCGAGGTCGCCGGCGATTTCCAGGACGGGGCCGGTGGCGGCGTCTCGGGCGGTGACGTCAGGGTGCTCATGTCAGATCCGGGGATGGCCGCGTGGACGTAGCCGCCGACCTCACGGGGCGCGATCACGTCCTGGGCGCATTCCAGTACCAGCGTCGGTACGTCCACCGACTTCAGGTCGGCACGGCTGTCGGAGAGGAACGTGGTGCGGGCGAAGACGCGGGCGATCGCCGGATCGGTGGCGCAGAAACTGTTGGTCAGCTCCTCCCCCAGTTCGGGACGTTCGGGGTTGGCCATGATCACCGGCGCCATGGTGGCCGACCAGCCGAGGTGGTTCGACTCGAGCGACTCCAGCAATTCGTCTATGTCTTCGACACTGAAGCCGCCGCGGTAGGTGTCGTCGTCGATGTAGCACGGGGAGGGGTCGACCATGACCAGGGAGGAGAACCGCTCGGGGGCGGTGGCCGCCGCGCGTACCCCGATCATCGCGCTGACCGAATGCCCGACGAAGGCCACGTCCCGCAGGTCGAGAGCTCGCACACCTCGACCACGTCGCGGGCGTATCCGTCCAGCGACCCGTAGCGTTCGGCGCTCCAAGCGGATGGGTCGGAGCCGCCCGATCCGACGTAGTCGAACAGGAGCACCTGGAATTCCTCGGCCGGCGCCGGCGCCACCAGGCGCCACATGTTCTGATCGCAGCCGAACCCGTGCGCCGGCATCACCGCCGGGCTGCCGGGTGATCCGGTGACCTTCACGTTGTTCCTACGGAGGACATCCATGGGGTCATCCTGTCCATCGGTCTGGACGTCAGCACTGCCGACGCGATCGGGGGCGGGCCCCGCCCCTGTCCCGTCGGTCGGACGGTCAGCGGGGCGCCGAGGGCACGGTCCCGACCGCGGTGAGGCGGTTCAGCGTGCGAGGGCGAGGACGCCCAGGGCACTGCCTTGTTCGTCGACGACGGGCAAGGCGTCGATGCGGCGGTAGCGCATCGCGTGCTCGGCTTCGGCCGTCGTGGTGAGGGGCGAGGTGGACGGCCCGCGGTCGGCGAGGACGTCGCGCAGCCGGATTCGGTCCGTGTACGCGTCGCCGTCTCGGACGGCCGCGAGCTGGACCGGGGTCACCAGACCGGCGCACAGACCGTCCTCGTCACAGACCAGCAGATGTCCGGTGCGGGCACTGGCCATGACGGACAAGGCCACTTCGACCGTCATGTCGTCGCAGACCTGTGGCCAGGCGGCTTCCATGGCATCTCCCACCGCCTGGTGCGCAGGGTTGGCACGCACCGAGCGGAACTGCGTCTGGACGAGCGTCAAAAGGTGCCTCCTGCAGAGATGGGTCAGTTTCCTGATCACGTGGTTCTCAGGCCGCCGCCGCGTTGAACGCGGCCCGGCGCACGTCCAAGCGCCGGGCTGCCGAAGCGGGACCGCGTCGGCCGCGGGAGGCCGTGCCGCGCTTGGGCTTGTCGGGCGTCGGGGCGGTGATGGTGACGGGGATGCCGGAGGGGGCCTGGGCGCCGGTGATCCTGGTCAGGGCCTCTTCGCCGGAGCGGACCTGGGTGGTCTGCGGGACGATCCCGGCAGCGGCCATCAGGCGGGTCATGTCGCGGCGCTGGTTCGGGGTGACCAGCGTGACGACACTGCCGGATTCCCCGGCACGGGCGGTACGCCCACCACGGTGCAGGTAATCCTTGTGGTCGGTCGGCGGATCCACGTTGACGACCAGGTCGAGGTTGTCGACGTGGATGCCACGGGCGGCGACGTTCGTGGCGACGAGCACGCTGACGTGCCCGGTCTTGAACTGCGCCAGGGTACGCGTGCGCTGCGGCTGCGACTTCCCACCGTGCAGGGCGGCGGCCCGCACACCGCTGTTCAGCAGGTCCTGGGTCAGCCGGTCGACGGCGTGCTTGGTGTCCAGGAACATGATCACCCGGCCCTCCCGGGCCGCGATCTCCGTCGTCGTGCGGTGCTTGTCGGCGCCCTGCACGTGCAGCACGTGGTGCTCCATCGTCGTGACGGCTCCCGCGGACGGGTCCACCGAATGCACGACCGGGTCGCTCAGATAGCGGCGCACCAGCAGGTCGACGTTGCGGTCGAGGGTGGCGGAGAACAGCATCCGCTGACCCTCGGGGCGCACCTGGTCCAGCAGTGCGGTGACCTGCGGCATGAAGCCCATGTCGGCCATCTGGTCGGCCTCGTCCAGGACGGTGATCGCGACCTGGTCGAGTCGGCAGTCACCGCGGTCGATGAGGTCCTTCAGCCGGCCCGGCGTGGCGACCACGACCTCGGCGCCGCCACGCAGCGCACCCGCCTGCCGGCCGATCGGCATCCCGCCGACGACCGTGGCCAGCCGCAGCCTGACCGCACGGGCGTACGGGGTGAGGGCGTCGGTGACCTGCTGGGCGAGCTCGCGGGTCGGCACGAGGATCAGCGCGAGCGGCTGACGGGGCTCGGCACGCCGGCCGACCGTACGGGCCAGCAGCGCCAGCCCGAACGCCAAAGTCTTGCCCGAGCCGGTCCGCCCGCGACCGAGCACGTCACGGCCGGCCAGGGAGTTCGGCAGGGTCGCACCCTGGATCGGGAACGGCACCGTCACACCCTGCACGGCGAGTGCGGCCAGCAGCTCCGCGGGCATGGCCAGATCGGCGAAAGCCTCGACCGCGGGCAGCGCGGGAGTGATCGTCTCGGGCAGGGCGAACTCGCCCTGCACCGCGGCAGGCCGACGACCGTACCCACCCGAACGACTCGGGCCACCCGAACGACTCGAGCCACCCGAACGGCTCGGGGCGGGGGAACCGAAGCGGCTGCCCCGGCCTGAACCGGCGGTGGAGCCGAAAGCGGGGCCACCGGTGCGGCCGCGGGTGCGAGCGGAGCGGTTGTTCGTACGTACGGGGTTCATTCAGAACCTTCCTCGATACGGCGCGCATCAAGGAATTCCGGCAGCATGAGAACAGCGCGAGGAATCGCAAGAACGGGCCGAATTGAATGCGAAAGCGGAGCCGACCGCAGGGAGTCCGTGCGGGCGCCGCCATGAAAAGGGGTGTTGACGGACGTGAAATCCCCGAGATCGACTCGGGTGCAGGTCCGGCAGAGGTCCGCATGCCGGAGCAGCGCCTCTGGCTGGTGAGGCGTCCCGCAGGTGAACCCACTGCGGGAGATGCCTGCAGCTGGGGCCCGCACCCCGAAGGATGCGGGCCCCAGCTACGAAATGCGCGTCAGCGTCAGGCGGGAACGATGTTCTCGGCCGTCGGACCCTTCTGGCCCTGCGCGATGTCGAAGGTGACCTTCTGGCCCTCGGCCAGCTCACGGAAGCCCTGGGCGGCGATGTTCGAGAAGTGGGCGAACACGTCGGCGCCGCCACCGTCCTGCTCGATGAAGCCGAAACCCTTTGCCGCGTTGAACCACTTCACGGTGCCAGATGCCATGTCAGATCTCCTTTGGGGCAGTACAGCGGCGTCCGCACTGCACGGACACCGTGTCGCCGCGATGATGCCCCGCCGGAAAATGACCCGGAAATATGAAGCACTCCCATAGGGCCCGGAGACCGGCCGGAGGTACTTGAAGTTTTGGGAACCACGACTGCAACTGAGATCGACAATAGCATGCCGTAGCGGTCGGCGTGCGAATAGCAATTCACCGTGGTCGTCGCGCTGAAAACCCTCTCCGCATGGACGGGTAAATCCTTGCATCGCGGTGACAGATATTGACGGCTCGGGCGCGACGCTTTTTCGAGCAGAGGGGTACGAGCACCACCACGCTCCGACACGCATGGGTGCGCGGCCCACCGGGACCGGCGGGCCCGCCCGCCTCAGACCGCGGTCGGCGGGCCGGACGACGC
Organism: Streptomyces virginiae; assembly: GCF_041432505.1. Taxonomy (GTDB): domain Bacteria; phylum Actinomycetota; class Actinomycetes; order Streptomycetales; family Streptomycetaceae; genus Streptomyces; species Streptomyces virginiae_A. The sequence goes on along the minus strand of NZ_CP107871.1, from coordinate 7,816,623 downwards.
TGCGGCGGCGCGGTACTCGGCGTTGAGGCGCTGGGCTTCCTCGAGCTGGTCCTCGAGGATGACGATGCGACAGGCGGCCTCGACGGGGGTTCCTTGATCGACGAGCTCCCGGGCTCGGGCCGCGATGCGCAGCTGGTAGCGGGAGTAGCGGCGGTGGCCGCCCTCGGAGCGGAGCGGCGTGATCAGGCGGGCCTCGCCGATGGCGCGGAGGAAGCCCGGGGTGGTGCCGAGCATCTCCGCGGCGCGACCCATGGTGTACGCGGGGTAGTCGTCGTCGTCCAGGTGGCCGCCGAGCGGGCCTGTCGGATTCTCTGCTGTCATTGCACCTCTTTCCGAAACACATGGAGGGGCCCTGATGCCGTACGGCACCAGGGCCCCGAGGGAACTTCTACACCATCTGCCGGCACCTGTTCCGAGCCGGCCTTCTGTTTCCGCGTGCCCGACCTGAACGATGTCGGGGGTGCGGGGATCGCGGTTGCTTGACCGGAGACCACCTCACTGTCGATGTCCTGCGGTACCCGGGCTCAGGACTTCCGCCCGGGCGATCCTGATGGCGTGGTTCCTCCGTTCTTCCCTCGGTGATCAACCTGCTTGCTGCGTCAACTGCGGTACTGCTCGTGGCGGCCCCTGATCACCGCGGGCCACCCGGTCCGGTCGTCAGCCCCGTCGCCCTGCTGCGACAAACCTGGCTTCGGAGCTCCACCACCGCACCGTCCTACGAACTGCGCTTACGGGCACTGCGCTCGGCAGTTCATCTCTGCCGGGCCTTGCTGTCTCTCTGGGCTACGAGAGAAACCATAACCAGGCCAGCATCCAATGTCTACTCCGGCCAACATAGATTTTCGCGTGTTCGACAGATAGGTAATCAGTCTCGAACAGCTACGGTGGTGGGCGGGAAGGCCACACCAGCCGTGGCAGCCACAGCACTGCCATCTCCCCGCCGTGAGATTCCCGGGCGCCACCGGGCCGGATGGCCGGATCTGAGACAACTTCGTCATTGCGGACACCGGGACAGGGGAACGAGGATCGGCGCATGCCCACACCCCACCGCGTCGTCATCGTCGCCTTCCCCGGCGCGGAGCTCCTGGACATCACAGGTCCCGCCGAGGTGTTCTCGGTCGCGTCCCGGGTCTCCGAGGGCGACTTCCCCGGCTACTCCGTTCAGGTCGCCACGGAGGACGGCGCTCCGGTGGCCACCTCCAGCGGCCTGCGGATCCACTCCGACCTGCGGCTGGACGAGGTGACCGGCCGCGTCGACACCCTCCTGGTGTCCGGAGCGGTCACCCATCCCGAAGGGGGCGGCGTCCAGGCCGTCGTCGATCCGGTGGTCACCGACTGGCTCCGTACGGCGGCGCCGCGGGCGGGTCGTACCGGATCCGTGTGCGCGGGCGCCCATCTGCTGGCCGCGGCCGGCCTGCTGGACGGCCGGACCGCCACCACCCACTGGCTCACGGCGGCTCAACTGGCCGCCGCGCATCCAGAGGTCGACGTGGACCCCGATCCGATCTTCATCCGCTCCGGCCCGGTGTGGACCTGCGCCGGGATCACCTCGGGGATGGACATGGCACTGGCGATGGTGGCCGAGGACCACGGCCAGGCCCTCGCGCTCGCCACCGCGCGCATGATGGTCATGTACGTCAAACGCTCCGGCGGCCAGAGCCAGTTCAGCGTGCCCCTTGCCGTCCGGGCACCCGCTGACGACCGCATCGGCGAGCTCCGCCGGTGGATCACCGAACACCCCGACGCGGACCTCTCCGCCGAGGCTCTCGCCCAGCGCCTGAGCCTCAGCACACGGCACTTCTCCCGGCTCTTCGCGCAGCGCACCGGTACCACGCCCGCCGCCTACGTCGAGTCGGCCCGGCTGGAGGCCGCGCGACGCCTCCTGGAGGAGGGCGACGCCGGTCTGCCTCAGGTGGCCGCCGCCAGCGGCCTCGGCTCCCTGCAGACCCTCCACCGATGCTTCCGACGACACCTGGGGACGACCCCCGCCGAGTACCGCCGCCGCTTCCGCTGAGATCGGCCCGTCCCTCACCGCCCACCTCACCGCCCGCCGCCCGCCGCCCCTCCCCGCGGCCGGCGGAGGCCGAGGCGTGCCCACGCCCGGCCCCTCCAGGAAAGGCCATCATGTCCGGCACGAAGATCATTCCGATTCCGGTGCTCGGCAAGCACGCGGTCAACGCCTATCTGCTGCTGGGCCGACGCCCCGTCCTCGTCGACGCCGGAACGCCGGGCAGCGGACGCCTCATCCACGACCGGATCGCCGCTCACGGAGTGGACCCCGCCGACCTCGCCCTGATCGTCATCACTCATGGCCACATCGACCACTTCGGCTCCGCAGCGGAACTGCACCGCCTGACGGGCGCACCCGTCGCCGGGCACGCCGCCGACCTCGAACCCTTCCGCACCGGCCGACCGCTGATGCCGTACCTTCCGACGGGACCCATGGGCCGCCTGATGAGCAGGAACAGGAAGCTCCACGTCACGGCGGACCCGTTCGAACCCGAGATCCTGATCAGCGGCGAGACCGACCTGTCGGACTTCGGGCTGGCGGGACGGATCATGCCCACCCCGGGCCACACCGCAGGCTCCGTCTCCGTTCTCACCGATGACGGGGACCTCGTCGCCGGTGACCTCGTGGCCAACTCCTTCATGGGTCTCATCCCCGGCAAGCCGGCCAACCCGCCCTTCCATGACGACCCGCTGGGCAACCTCACGAGCCTGCGCGCCATGCTCGACCTCGGCCCCAGCCGCCTCCACGTCGGCCACGGCACTGCGCTGGACCCCGAGCGCGTGCGCCGGTGGGCGCGGCGGGAGCAACGACGGCTGTCCCGCCTCGACTCCCGAGGACGCCTCCGAAGCCGTACGAAGAGCTGACCCGGACGGTGCTGCGGACAGCCACGGCACTCCGGGTCGCCGGGCACGGGGAGGGGGCCCGGACTCGTCGAGTCCGGGCCCCCTCGTGGCACATCAGGCGAACGGGCCGCCGAACGGGCCGACGGGACCGTAATAGAGGGCCAGCTGCTCGCGGTAACCGGGATCGCCGAGGTGCGTGTCCCGGTGGAACTCCGGGGAGTCCTTGATCTGTTCCTTGGTGCGCTCCACGTGGATCGTCCGCTGCTCCGGGTCGATCGAGATCACGGTACCGGCCGGCAGGAGCACTTCCTTGCCGAAGATCCACACCCCTGTATCGACCACCAGGTAGGCGTCACCGACCTCGTCGGAGTGCTTGTCGACCTTGCCGATGCTGCCGTCGACCGCCTCGACCTTGTAGCCGATGAGATCGCTACCGGCCAGGTGGCCCGACGTCGACTTGTAGCTCCACACATGCTCGGTCACGTGAAAACAACTCCTCCGGTGTGAATGAAAGGATCGACCAACCTCTTGGACGGCGTCTGCCCCGGCTTTCCCGTTGTGCACGTACGGATGGTTTCTCGCGGGCGTGTCGTGGTCGGGCGGCCTCCTGCGGTGGCCGTCAGCCTTCATGGCCCGGCAGGAGCTCCTTGGCCTTGGCCATGGCGAAACCCCAGCCCTGTGCCACGGTCGGCTTGCCGGGCACGGCCACTTCCTCCGGGTTGGTGAGCACGTCCAGCAGGACCGGCCCCGGCGTCTCGAAAGCCCGGCGCACGCTCTCGTGGAGCTCGGCCGGGTCGGTGACCCGGATGCCCGTCAGGCCGAGGGCCGTGGCGACCGCGGCGAAATCGGGGTTGTCGAGTTCCGTGCCGAACTCCGGTAGGCCTGCCTGTTCCTGTTCCAGCTTGACCATGCCCAGGCGGCGGTTGTCGAAGACGACGAGCTTCACCGGCAGCCCGTACGTCTTGATGGTCATGAGGTCGCCGAGCAGCATGCTCAGCCCGCCGTCCCCGCAGAGCGCGACGATCTGCCGGTCCGGCGCCCACAGCTGGGCACCGAGGGCCTGGGGCATGGCGTTGGCCATCGAGCCGAGGTTGTACGAGCCGATCAGGCGGCGGTCGCCTCGCATGGTGACGAAGCGGGAGAGCCAGACGGTGGCCATGCCGGTGTCGGAGGTGAAGACGGCGTCGGCGTCGGCGTAGGTGTCCACCGCGGCGGCCAGCGCCTCCGGGCGGATGGCGTGCTCGCGGTTGTCCAGGACGGCCCGCAGCTTCCCGGTCCAGCGGTGCTCGTGCGCGGGGTCGGCCAGCCGCTGCTGTCCCTCCTGCCAGTGGAGGAAGCGCTTGCGGGCGTCGTCGAGGTGCGCACGGTCGGGGACCGCCTTCAGCAGCGGCAGCAGGGCCCGCAGCGTGGCGCCGACGTCGCCGGCCAGGCCCACGTCCACGGGGGTGCGGCGTCCCAGGTGGTCCTCGCGGGAGTCGACCTGGATCACCTTGGCGTCCTTCGGGTACCACTCCCGGTAGGGGAAGTCGGTCCCCAGCATGAAGAGCACGTCCCCGCTGTCGAGCGCGTGGGCGGCGGCGGGGTTGCCGATGAGGCCGGTCTGGCCCACCTGGAAGGTGTTGTCGTCCTCGAAGCCCTCCTTCGCCTTCAGCGTGAGCACCATGGGCGCCGCCAGCAGCTCGGCGGTCCGCAGGACCTCGGTACGGGCCTCGCGGGCGCCTTGGCCGACGAGGAGGGTCACCCGGGCCGCGTCGTTCAGCAGCTCGGCGGCCCGGGCGAGGGCGGGGTCATCGGGCCGGGTGACGGCACGGTCCAGGGCGAACCGGGTGGGCCTGTCGTCGCTCAGCTCCTGGTCGCCCAGGTCGCCGGGGATGGTCAGGACGGCCACTCCGCCCTGGGTCACAGCGGCGCGTACGGCCGATTCGAGCAGGCGCGGCATCTGGTCCGGGGAGGTGACGGTGGCCCGGTGGACGGCGACGTCGCGGAAGAGCAGGTCGTTGTCGACCTCCTGGAAGTAGTCGCTGCCGATCTCGGCGAGGGGGACCTGGCCACAGATGGCCAGGACGGGCGTACGGCTCTTGGCGGCGTCGTAGAGACCGTTGAGCAGGTGCACGGATCCAGGTCCCACGGTGCCCATGCACACTCCGAGGGTCCCGGAGAGTTGGGACTGCGCCGAGGCGGCGAAGGCCGCGGCCTCCTCGTGCCGGCAGCCGACCCAGCTCAGGCCGACGGATGTGCGGATGGCGTCGGTCAGGGGGTTCAGGGCGTCTCCGACAACGCCGAAGACGTGCTGGACGCCGAGTTCCTCGAGTGCGTCGACGATGACGTGGGCGACGGTGCGTGCCACGGGACTGCCCTTCGTTTGCCGGTTCAGCGGGTGGAGTGGGTGCAGCGGCCGGGGTCGGCCGCCTTCCCGTCGGCTGCCCAGCTTTCGAGCGGCGAAGCGATCAGTTCCCCGGGGGCGGGCCAGACGTACGGTTCGGCGTACGAGCGGACGGTGGGCGGATCCACCAGCCGGAGCGGCATGTGGGGGGCGCGGGCCGGATGAAATCGGGGGTGAGGTCCGCCTCCCGCAGGGCCTTGCACACGGCGAGGAACCCGCGGCGCGAGCCGACGCACAGCTTGAACCCCACGGGCTTGTCACCGGCGAGCTCCCGCACGCGGGCCAGGAAGTTCATGTCGCCTCGACGGGATGCGGCGACATGAACGTTCACGCCTCTGGTGGTCCCCATCGTTCCTCCGCGACCCGGCGAAATCCTGGCGGAGCAGACACTCATGATCCGGCCCGCACGGGGAACGCGGTCGTCACCGACCGAAAGGGGCATGGACATGCTCGGCATCACCGCCGCAGTGCTGTTCTTCATCGCGTTCCTGATCAATGCCGCCACCATCAGCACCAACGAAGTGTTCAGCTCGACCAACTTCATGCTGATCGGTCTCGCGGCGCTCGCGCTCCACATCGCGGGCATCGGCCACGGGTGGGCGACCCGCGAGCGGGGCCGGGGCCGGAGGCGCTGATCCCGTGGCATCGGGGTCCGCTCTCCTACGACCCCGACCGCGGCGCGGCGGTGGCCCGGGCACACGACCGGTTCCGCCGGGCGCCCGGCGGCCGGAAGGTCGACGCGGAACTCCCCGGCCCCGGCAAGCCGGGGATGTCGGCGGCCGGGCTCACAGGTCCAGGTCGAGGAGGGCGTTCTCCACGACCTCGGTGAGCGCGGGATGGATCCAGTACGGGGACTTGGCAAGGGTCGTGGCGTCGATGCCGAGGGTTGCCGCCAGGACCAGGGACTGGATGAGGGTGGGAGCCTGCGGGCCCATGATGTGGGCGCCGAGGAGACGACCGGTGCCGGGCTCGGCGAGTACCTTGCAGAATCCGGTGGTGTCCTCCATCGCCCATCCGTAGGCGACATCTCCATAGCCGGCCGTGCCCACCAGGTAGTCCAGCCCCCTGTCACGACAGTCCTGCTCGGTGGCGCCGACCGAGGCGATCTGCGGCCGGGTGAAGACCGCCGCCGGCACCAGTTCGTGGTCGGCGGCGATCAGGTCGTCCGGGTGCCGGAGATTGTGGACCACGACCTCCGCCTCGCGGTTGGCCACGTGCTTGAGGGCCACCGGCGAGCAGATGTCCCCGAGCGCGAAGACGCCTTCCGCTGTGGTGCGCTGATGCCGGTCGACGATCACTCGGCCATCGTCGTGCGTGGCGATTCCAGCGGCTCGGAGGTTGAGCCGGTCGCTGTTCGGAAGACGGCCCACCGCGACGAGCAGCATGTCCGACTCGACCGTCGATCCGTCGTCCAGCGTCAGCCTCAACGCGCCCGGCCGGCCGCCGACGGCCGTGAGCTCCCGGCTGAGCCGGAGCTCGTAGCGGGAGCGGACCAGGTCGGTGAACCTCTCTCGAACTGTCTCGTCCTGCTCACCGAGCAGGTGCTCTTCCTTCTCGACGATGGTGACGGAGCTCCCGGTCTCGGCGAACACGTCGGCCAGTTCCGCGGCGATGTAGCCGCCGCCGAGGATCGCCAGGTGCCGGGGTGGAGCGTCGATCCGCATCACGGTGTCGGACGTCTCGTACGGCAGGCCCGCTTCCACAACGGGTCCGGGGACCACGGGCCGACCCCCCACCGCGACGACGATCTGCCCTGCGCTGATGTCGACGGCCCCGTCCACCCCCTCGATGCGCAGGGTCCTGGGTCCGGTGAACCGCGCGGTGCCCTCGTACACGGTGACCGCGTCCTGCTGCTCCCGGCCCGTACGGCCTTCGTCCCGTTCGGCGTCCAGCCGCGCGAAGATCCGGTCGCGCGCCTCGCGCCAGTGGACCGCCCGCAGGTCGGCGTCCACGTCGTACGTCCCCGCTTCCCGAACGGTGCGGGCGACGTGCGCGGTGTAGGCGAGCATCTTGCTCGGGATGCACCCGGCGTTCAGGCAGGTTCCTCCGAACCAGCGCTCCTCGACGATGGCCACGTCCAGATCGGCGAACGAGTCGTCGATCACGGCGTTGCCGGATCCCGCACCGATGACGACAAGGTCGTGATGACGCATCCGGCCGGCCAGGTGGACCTGGCCGGCAGTTCGCCTGTGAGCGTGGGACCGGTTCAGGCTGACGTCAGCGGTCCTCGGAGTTCTCCTGCGGCTCGTCATCGGGGTGGATCTGCTCCTCACGGCCGATGCCCGGACGTTGGCGCTTGGCACGGTGGCTACCTGCATCCGTGTCCGTGTCGTCGTCCGCCGTGCCCGAGCGCTGGACAACGGCGTCGTCCGCCTGCTGCCGGGCCTCACGGTCACGGCTCTCGCCCACGGCCTCGGACGGCGTGGTCCGCCGCGCGCGCTGCCTGGACTCTTCGTGGTCCGTCACCGTGTCCTCCCTCGATGGTGCCTATGTCCCCGCAGCTACCCCACCCCGTCGCCCGTAGTCCTCGGATGCTCCCGCCCGGCTCGCCGTGGCATCTGCCGCGCATGGCACCCCAACAGCGCCGGACGCGCCTAGGCTGAAAGGAGAGTCACAGAAATCGGAGGTGGCCATGATCATCCTCGGTGTCATTCTCCTGGTCATCGGCTTCGTCGCGGGAATCAGCATCCTGTGGACCATCGGCGCCATCCTCGTCGTCATCGGAGCCATCCTCTGGATCCTGGGCGCCCTCGGGCACTCCGTCGGCGGCCGCAAGCACTACTGGTAACCCGTAGGAAATGGAGACAGGGAGGAGCACAAGCCAAGGAACCGCAGCCGTCGGGCACCGCACGGCAACGGATTCCCCGCCCCCCTGAGCACCCGCCAGCGATCGGATCGTCGCTCCGGGAGCGAGTCCTGGCCGGGACGCGCGACGCCCGGCACCGCACGTCGCGGCGTGGTCCCGTCCCCTCCGGCGCACCGCCCCCAGGCTTGCCGGAGGTCCCGGTGCTCCCGTATTTCGACATGCCGATCAGGCTATGGACGGCGCTCGCCCCCCACATCGGGGACCGACCCGGGGCCGACCCAACACGCGCCCGAGGCGTTTCAGGGGCGCGGGCCCGCATGCGGGCCCGGTCCTCAACTTTCGAGGAGCGCCCGGCCGAGCAGGAGTACCGGACCGGCCGGCGCAGCCCGGTCGCCGAGGTGGCGGTGGCGTCCTAGCGTGGAGGAGTTCGGGCCCGCCCCGGTCCGACGGCCTGCGTCGTCCGCCCCGTCATCGCGTGCCGCGGCACGGCTCGATCTCGGGGCCGGCCGCACCGCCGCACACACATCACCGGTGGTCGTGCCGCTGGTGGGACGGAGACAGATGGCGCAGTCGTCGTGGCGTGAGTACCGGCCCGGGCAGCGGTTCCCGGGGGTGATCGGCCGTACGGCCGAGGAGTCGACTCCGGCCTGGCCGCAACCGGTGCGCGCGGTCCCGGGTGCGCCGAACGTGCTGTTCATCGTGTTCGACGACGTCGGGTTCGGACAGTTCGGCTGCTACGGAAGTCCGATCGAGACGCCGCATCTGGACGCACTGGCCGCGGGCGGGCTGCTGTACAGCAACATGCACACCACCGCACTGTGCTCACCCTCACGCTCCTGCATCATCACCGGCCGTAACCACCACGCGAACGGCATGGCGGCGATCACGGAGCTGGCCACCGGCTATCCGGGTTACGACGGGCAGATCCCGTTCGAGAACGGGTTCCTGTCGGAGATGCTGCTGCAGCACGGTTACAACACGTACATGGTCGGCAAGTGGCACCTGATGCCTTCGGAGCAGGAGTCGGCGGCCGGGCCGTACGACCGGTGGCCGCTGGGGCGGGGCTTCGAGCGGTTCTACGGATTCCTGGGCGGGGACACGAGCCAGTGGTATCCGGAACTGGTGTACGACAACCACCAGGTCGAGCCTCCGGCCTCGCCGGAGGAGGGTTACCACCTGACGGAAGACCTGGTGGACCGGGCGATCTCGTTCATCGCCGACGCCAAGCAGGTCGCCCCGGACAAGCCGTTCTTCATGAACCTGTGCCCGGGTGCCGCGCATGCCCCGCACCATGTGCCGAAGGAGTGGGCGGACCGCTACCGAGGGCGGTTCGACGACGGCTGGGAGGTCTACCGCGAGCAGACCTTCGCCCGGCAGAAGCAGCTCGGTGTGGTGCCCGCGGACGCGCGCTTGTCCCCGCACGATCCGGACGTGCCGCCGTGGGAGTCGCTGTCGGCCGACGCGCGGCGGGTGGCCGCGCGGATGATGGAGGTCTACGCGGGATTCCTCTCCCACACCGACCACCACCTCGGCCGGCTGATGGCCTTCCTGAAGGAGACCGGCGAGTTCGACAACACGCTGATCATGGTGGTCTCCGACAACGGGGCGAGCGCCGAGGGCGGGGCGACCGGCACCACCAACGAGCTGCAGTTCTTCAACAACGCGCCCGAGACCCTGGAGGAGAGCCTGGCGCGGATCGACGAGATCGGCGGCCCGACCACCTTCAACCACTACCCGTGGGGCTGGACCTCCGCGGGCAACACCCCGTTCCGGCGGTGGAAGCGGGAGACCTACCGCGGCGGCGTCAGCGACCCCTTCCTCGTCCACTGGCCCAGCGGCATCCAGGCCCGGGGCGAGATCCGCGGCCAGTTCGCGCACGTCATCGACATGGTCCCCACCGTCCTGGACGTACTCGGCATCGAGGCACCCGCCGGCATCCGCGGTGTCACCCAGTCACCCCTGCACGGGGTCAGCTTCGCCCACACCTTCGACGACGCTGCGGCGGCGAGCCTTCACCTCACCCAGTACTACGAGATGTTCGGACACCGGGCGATCGACCACGACGGATGGCGGGCGGTCTGCCCCTGGCCCGGCCCCTCCTTCGCCGAAACCGGCCGGCAGTTCGGCACCCCCATCACCATGGCGGACCTCGACGACCTCGACGCCCACCACTGGGAGCTCTACCGCATCGACGAGGACGTCGCCGAGACCCGGAACCTCGCCCAGGAGCACCGCACCAAACTCATCGAGATGATCGCCCTGTGGTACATGGAGGCCGGCAAGTACAACGTGCTGCCGATCGACGGGAGCGCCTTCGAGCGCATGATGCAGGAACGCCCCCAGATCACGCAGGCCCGTACCAGCTATACCCTCCGCCCCCACACCCAGGTCCTCCCCGCCGCGGTCGCCCCCAAGGTCCTCAACCGCCCGCACAGCGTCACCGCCGACGTCGAGATCCCACCTGACGGCGCGGAGGGCGTCCTCCTCAGCCAGGGCACCAACGCCGGCGGCTGGTCCCTCTACATCAAGGACGGCCACCTCCACTACGCCCACAACTACGTCCAACGGGCCCTGCACCACGTGGCGTCCAGCGAGAGCGTGCCCACAGGACGCCACACGCTCCGCTTCGAGTTCGAGCCCACCGGCGCCCCGGACATCGCCCACGGCAAGGGCGCGCCCGGCCGGGCCCAGCTGTACATCGACGGCCGCCTCGTCGGCCACACCGAGATGCCGGTCACCACGCCGATCGCCTTCAACCCGGGCGGCATGGCCTGCGGCCACAACCCCGGATCGGCCGTCACCCCCGACTACCAGGCACCGTTCCACTTCACCGGCACCCTGCACAGCGTCACCGTCGACCTGTCCGGCGACCTGATCGTCGACGCCGAGAGCGAGATCCGCATGCACATGGCCCGCCAATAGGTGGACCGTACCGTGGACCTGTCGGAACCACGACGGCGTCCGGCCGTTCCCTCCACTGTCAAGGGCAGGCAACGGCCGGGTCGTCGTGGACGAGGGCGCAGACCATCTGTGCGCCGCGCCGGTGATCCGGGTACTTCGCGATCAGCTCGGCCTTGAAGTCGTTCCACTGACGCGTGATCTCGGCGGTGGCTCCGGCCCTCGCGTGGCGGAAGTTGTCACCCGTCCTGGAGCGTGCCGATGCGGCGGTGTCCTTGTTCAGGGCACGGTTGTGGGTGACGCGCCCGTCACAGTCGGCCGGCTTGAGCCCGGTGGAATCGATGTCGGTGTAGCAGCCGGTGGCGAGGTCTGCAGGGACACGCTCACGCGCGTCGCGGGTCCAGTCGGCGTCCTTCATGGCGCTGTAGCGGCGGATGTCGAGGAACGGTGCGACGTCCGTACGCTCCAGGCCGGGCGGGTTGTCGAGGCCGACCGGGCCGGGCGCGGGCCGGTCGCTCCAGTTGGAGTGCGCATAGAAGTCCTCGATCTGGTGCCAGCCGCGGCCGAGATGTTCGAGAACGGCGCACTTGGCCCGCCCGGGTTTCCCGTTCCATGTGCAGTGCGAGGACAGGTCGCTCTGGTCGGCCCGCACCTTGCCGTCGGCGTCCACGAGGCCGTCGGCGGCCTCGACCGCATCGCGGAAGCGGGTGACGGAGGTACGGACGCACGCGAGGAGCTCGGTGGTGGCCTCGTCCCGGGTGCGGGGGTAGTCGGAGGCGTGGCGGGGCGCCAGATGGTCGGCGTTGTCGCAGTGCAGGGGGCCGACGTCGAAGTACGGGGGGCGGTCGTTGGCGTTGATCGCCCCGACGTGGGCGTCGGCCATCTCGGTCAGTGTGACGGGCTCCCAGGGCAGCGCGGCCCGGGTGATGTCCTCGTGATTGCCGCCGGTGAAGGCATAGGCGGAGTCCGTCGGCACGGTGGCCAGAACGGCCGTCAGGACGGCTGCGAGAGCCGTGCAGGACGTTCGGGCCAGGCCGGGCGGCCTCGGGCGTCGACGGGTCCCGGAGCTCTCCTGGTCGGCACCCGTACGGAAGTCGCTCGACGGGGATCCCGGTCCGACGCTGGACGCGGAGGCCTTCGGAAGCCTCTCCGGCCGCGGGAGTACCACCATGCCTCCATGCTGCGCGTCCGCACCCAGCTCCGCATTCGTTGTCTCTTTCATGGACCTGCGACTTCATGGCCCTGCACCGCTGCTCCTGGCCCCCGGTTCGGGCCTGGCACACCAGCGATCTTGAAGGCGCGCCCGCCGCCCGATGGCCGTCAGGCGGCGCGGACGCGTACGGGCGCCCGGCCGTGCTCGGTCGTGCGGTGTCCCACCGCCATGCCCGACCGCCCCGCCGTTCCGGTCGCCGGGCTCAGCCGACCCCGACCGCAAGCGCGCCGACACGGGACTCCAGCCAGGACGGAAGATCCAGCAGCCGGACGCCTTCTTGTTCCTCGGGGTCGGTGCGTGCGACCAGGCACACCATGTCCTCGGCTCCGGTGTTGACCGGCATGTGGGGCGTGTCCGCGGGAATGTGGATGTAGTCTCCGGCGCGCAGTACCGCGTGTTCGGCCAGGTCTTCTCCGTGCCAGACCTCGACCTGCCCGGACTGGATGAAAATGGCCGACTCGTGCCCCTCGTGCAGGTGAGGGCGCCCCCGCGTCCCCGCCGGCATCACCAGCCGGTGCAGACACAAGTGCTGCGCCCCCGCAGATTGGGCGCTGATTCCCGCCCCGAAAGTACCGCCCTGGATGCCCTCATACGTGCCGGTCCGCACCACCGTGCACTGCTTTTGATCTGCCATGCGGGCAGTACACCAGGCAGCCGACGGCGTACGACCAGTTCCCGCCACCGCGGCGGCCCGCACCTCGGCACCAGGCACAGTCGAGTCGGCGGCACCGGGAGGTGTACCGGGGCCGTCCGTTGCAAGATCGGGTAGGCGACCCCCGCAAGGGATTCGTACGGGAATGGTGATCGGCTTGCTGGGTCTGACCGGGATCGACGTGGTGTACGCCTGCGCGGGGTTGGGGGCTTTGTGCGCGGCGGTGCTCCCGACCGCCCTGGCGAAGCGGCCCCTGTCCCTGCCCATGGTGTTCCTGGCGGCGGGGTTCCTGGTGTTCCTGCTGCCGCTCGACGCGCTCCCCGCACTGGATCCCGTCCGGCACCGGAGCCTGGTGGAGCACCTCACCGAGGTCTGCGTCGTGGTCGCGTTGATGGGCGCGGGACTGACCATCAACAGGCCTCCGGGCCGGCGTGCCTGGTCGACGACGTGACGGCTGCTCGCCCTGGCCATGCCCCTGACGATCCTGCTCACCGCAGCGGTGGCGGGGTGGCTGGTGGAGTGGCCGCCTGCCGTCGCTCTCATGATCGCGGCTGTCCTCGCTTCGTCCTGGCGGCCGTCGCGCTGACCACGGCCTCGCCGACGGGCTGGTCCATGGAGGGGCTCTGGCAATGGGTGTGGAGCGACATCCTGGTGCGCAGCGCGGTGGGACTGGTCGTGGGGTTCGGCGTCGGGCGCCTCCTCGGCCGGATGTTCTTCCAGGCTTCCTGGAAGGCGCTGCGGCTGTCCGAACACCGCGAGGGCTTTGTCGCGCTCGCCGCGACCTTCACGGCCTACGGTCTGACGGAACTCCTCCACGGCTACGGGTTCGTCGCCGTGTTCGTCGCGGCCTGCACGATCCGGAACGCCGAACGCGGCCATCGCTACCACCGCGTCATGCACGCCTTCACCGATCAGGTCGAGAGGCTTCTGACCGCCGTCATCCTCTTCCTCGTCGGTGGCTTCATCGCCGACGGTGGCCTTGCCGCGCTGACCTGGCAAGGGGCCATTCCGGGGCTGGTGCTCTTCCTGCTGATCCGGCCTGCCGTCGGCTGGGTCGTCCAGATGCGGGGCAATGCCACGGGGAAGGAACAAGTCGTCATCGCGGTGTTCGGTATCCGGGGCATCGGCTCGTTCTTCTCTCTCGCGTACGCTCTGGGCGACGCCGATTTCGCCGCGCCCGTGCGCGAGCTCTGGGCCGTGGTGACGTTCACCGTGTTGCTCTCCGTGGTCCTGCACGGCGTCGCGGCGACACCCGTTACGGCCTGGCTCGACCGCTCGGCCCGGGACGGATGAGAAGAGCCGAGCAACGATGGCTCTCCTCCCGTGGTTGGCCTGCTGGTGCCGGTCCCGGTACGCCGGACACGGACAGCGCGGGGCCGGTCGAGGTCGAGGAGGGCGGCGTGCAGACCGACCACACGCTCGGGAACCGCGCCGGCACCGCCCCAGGCGGGTGCCGGCCAGGCTCGGGGAAGGTGGCCGGCACCGCGGCCGGTCAGCCTGGCCAGGTGCCCGTCAGACGGCGTATCGCTACGGCCTCCGAGCGTTCGACCGAGGCCTTGACCACGGCGAAGATCGCGCCCTGGATGGCCGCGGCGAGCAGGATCTGCTTCCAGGTCCGGTCCTCGTCGGTGGCGTCGGGAGCATCGCCCTCACCCTCGATGATCTTCCAAGCCTGTTTGAAGGCGGCGCCTGCCATCAAGCCGCTGAGGGCGCCCAGGGCCGGCCCGACGGTCTTGTAGGCGATCTTGGATGCCTTCATCGGCGATGTCCCCTACCGCGGCGGACCAGCAGGAAGACGACCACGGCGGCTCCGACCACCAGGAGCGGGGTGCGGTTGGCGCGAGCGGCCGCCGCCTGACCGGCCTTCTCCAGGAGGGGGTCGGGCGTCTGGTCCGTCGCGTACCGGGCCGCCTTGGCCGCCGTCTCCTCCATCTGTTCTGCGGCCTGCGCGGCCTTCTCCAGGAGCGGGTCGGGCGTCTTGTCCTTGACCAGCCGGGCGGCGTGGCCCGTCTTCTCGCGGATCTGCTCGGTGACCAGCGCCGCCCTCTCCTTGGCCTGGGCCTTGATGTCGGCCTTGGCGGCGAGGGCCTCGACGGTCCGGCCGAGCTCGTCGCGGGTGCGCTCGACCTGATCGCGCAGTTCGGCGGAGCCAGAGCCTGCGGGGGTGGGCGCGGGGGTGCCGATGTTGGTTCGGGCGTCGTCGTTCATCGGTGTGCCTTCTCCTTGATCTCGGCCAGGTCGGCCTTGACGCTGTCGATGGTCTGCTCGGGGGCCGGAGTACCGGCCCGGGCGATCTCGCCCACCGAGTCGTCGGCGGCGGGCGGCCGCCGCTCCACCGTGCTCACGCTGGGGACACCTTGCCCTTCTTCGATCGCTGGAACGGCTGGCGCTCCGGACGGGGACATTGGCGCTGCGCTTGTCCGAGTCGGGGCCGTTCCGGGTGGAGACGGTCATGTCGTCGTCTCGGCGCGACTACCCCGCAACCGCGCTGTCACCCGCGCGGCAACCAGCGTTGTGCGACGAGCCGTGGTTCAGGCCACGGGTCAGCGCTTCGTCCGGCGGCGAGCGGCCTCGCTCCAGTGCGTGGGTGTCGCGGGGCCCGCTCGACGGCCGGCAGGGCCGGGGCGGCTCTGGTGCGGGCTTCTACAGCCAGCCGTTGCGGCGGAAGGCACGGTGGAGGGCACCTGCCGCGAGCACCATGAGACCGACGGCGAGCGGGTAGCCGTAGGTCCAGCCGAGTTCCGGCATGTGCTCGAAGTTCATGCCGTAGACGCCGGCGACCATCGTGGGGATCGCGAAGATCGCCGCCCACGCGGAGATGCGTCGCATGTCGTCGTTCTGCCAGGTGCCCACGCGGGCCTGCTGCGCGCCGAGCACCGAGTCCAGCAGTTCGTCCAGGGTCCGCACCTCGATGTCCGTGCGGTGCAGGTGATCGGCGACGTCACGGATGTACGGGGCGATCTTCGGCTGGTGGTCCTTCTCCCCCGGACCACCGGACAGGAGGCCTTGGACCACCGGAACGAGCGGCTGCACGGCGTCACGGAACTCGCGTACTTCCCGCTTGAGGGAGTAGATGCTCTCGGTGTGGTCGACGCGGGAAGTCGAGAACACCTCGTCCTCGAGCCGGTCGAGGGTGGCGCGCACCCTTCGGGCCGCGTCGCTGTACGCATCGACGGCGACGTCCAGCACGGCGTGGACCACAGCCCAGGGGCCATGGCTCAGCATGTCCGCATCGGCGTCCAGTCGACGCGCGGCCTCGGCGCAGGGATCGATCGGTCCGTGGCTCACGGTGAGAACACTGCGGGGTCCTACGAAGATCATGACGTCGCCGGTCTCCACCGCCGTTTCTTCTTCGACATATCGCAGGGTCTTCAGCGCGACGGCCAGGACGTCGCCGAAGCGCTCGCGTTTCGGACGCTGCCGCCCGTGCACAGCATCTTCGACGGCCAGCGGGTGAAGGCCCAGTTCCTCGGCCAGCTCGACCAGTTCACCTACCGAGGGACCTGCCAGCCGGACCCAGGCGAAGTCGTCCTCGCCCATGTCCCGCAGCCGCTTGAGGGCGGACTGGCAGGCATCGTCCGGCAGCTCGCACTCCACATGCTCCGACCGGCCCGAGTCCCGGTCGTATATGACACATTCCATCTCCCGCGCATGCTTCACCAGCTCCATTTCATGCGCCCCAGCACGTATCGCTCCGCGCTCCGGGAACACGAGCCGTCATGCACGGACAACATGCGCGTCCCGCGAGCGATCCGTTCGGCCCGGCATCAGCAGCCCGGACGCCACCGTCCGGCCGAGCCGGGGCCGAGCACTCGCGCCGGAACCGGATCAGCGGCCGGCTTCGCCGCCGCGTCCTGGCGTACCGGGGGATCGAATTCCTGTCCGCGCACGTCCCGGACCCCACGGGCCCGGGCGAGGAATGCCTGCTCCTCGTCCACATCCGCAAGGTCGTCGGCCACTGCTCGACCCGATGCCGGCCACCTCCTGACCATCGGTGTGCCGCTCGTACGAAAGTGCTGGACCGGATCGCGAGCGAGGTGACCGGCTCCGGGCCCGCCTCATCCGACGCCCACCTCCCTCAGGTGCGTTCCACGAGCAAGTGCGTACAACCGCGAAGACGGGGCAGACGGTGCGGACAGCCGTAAGTCAACTGGGAGGGAGTGGTCGTCATGTCTCGCTCGACCACCGTGATGGGCCCCGTTCGGGCGAAGGAAGCGCGAGTCATAGGTACCTCGGGGGCGCCGGCGGAGGACCGGGAACCGGTTCGAGTGGAGAACGCCCGTGAGATGGCACCCGGCGACGCGCGCGAGCTCTCGCGTGTCTTCTTCCACAGACTGCGAACGCTGGAGGAGGGCACGCGTGAGTACCAGTACACACGCAACACCCTCATCGAGATGAACCTCTCCCTCGTGCAGTTCGCGGCGCGGCGCTTCCGCGCCCGCGTGCTCGGCGGGGGGCTGGACATGGACGACATCATCCAGGTGGGGACCATCGGCCTCATCAAGGCCATCGACCGCTACGAACTCGAGCGCGAGGTCGAATTCTCCACCCTTGCCCTCCCCTACATCATCGGGGAGATCAAGCGCCACTTCCGCGACACCACCTGGGCCGTCCACGTCCCCCGTCGGCTCCAGGAACTGCGGAGCGAGCTCGCCAAGGCCCAAGAGGCCCTGACCGACGTCCTGGGCCGGGCCCCGACCGTCAAGGAGGTCGCGGACCACCTCGAACTGACCGAGGAACAGGTCATCGACGGACTCATCGCGGCGAACGGCTACACGAGCGGTTCCCTCGACACCGCCGCCGGGGAGAGTGACCTACCGTCCCCGACCAGCCGGACCACCCGGCCGCTGGCGGAACTCGTCGGCGACGTCGACCCCGCCATGGAACTCTTCGAGGACTTCCACACCCTCGCACCGCTGCTGCGACAGCTGGACGAGCGCGACCGGCTGATCCTGCGGATGCGCTTCGGCCAGGAGAAGACCCAGGCCGAGATCGGCGCCGCACTGGGCATCTCCCAGATGCAGGTCTCCCGCCTCCTGTCCCGCACTCTCGTCCGGCTTCGCGCCGGCATGCTCGCCGGGTAGAGGGGCAACCGATGACGTCCCTACCGGGGAGCGCCGTGCCGTGGTCCGAGGCCGGCCCACCATCTCGGCGAACCGGTCGAGTTCCGCACCACCGGCAGCAGCTTCACGGTGCGGCCTCACAAGGCAATGCCCTGACACGCGGGATCCCTTACGCTGTCACGACCCTGCTGAGGCTTCCCGCACCGCCTGGGGGCATGCGACCGACCGAGGGCGCCGGCAGCGCCGGCGGCCTGGGTCGGGTACCGGGAGCTGTAGCCAGGGCCGAACTCGGGGGTGGGGCCACAGTGGAGACCAAGGAACCGGAGGCGAGCGGTCCGATGAGCGTCGGTCTTCCCTCCGGGAGGCAGCGCCGTCGGCTCACGCTCATGGGCGTCCCGGGGTCGGTCGCCAAGGGCCGCGCCTTCACGCGCCAAGCACTTCGGGACTGGGGCTGGGACAGGACCGAGACCTCCGAGGACACCCTTCTCCTCGTGTCCGAACTGCTGACCAACGCGTCGCTGCATGCGAACGGCTGCCGCGAACTCGTCCTGACCGCGGATGAGTCGGCCCTGCACATCGAGGTCCATGACGGCACGACATCCCCGCCCGTCCGCCACTCGGCGCCACAACGCGGCGTCCCGGGCGGCCGCGGCCTGTACATAGTGGAGCGCCTGTCCGACCGCTGGGGCACGCACACGTACGGGACCGGGAAGGCCGTGTGGGCCGAGATCGAGGCTTCCCGGCTGGAGTACGGCATGGCAGCGGAACGCTGACCACTCCGGACCCGCACCGCTCACGTCGATCCGGAGCATGCCGTGCTCCCCCGAGTTCCGGAGCCGGCGCTCCCGGGCATGTCAGCCGGCCAAGAACTCGTCGAGGAGCTTGTCGAGGTCGAGGAACTCCTCCCCCGCGTCGGTGACGGCGTACGACTGCCGCAGGAAGCCTGCGATCGCGCGGGCCTCGCGGGGCCCGACGCTCCTGCTCTGCACCGACGGGCTCGTCGAGCGCCGCGGTCACGACATGCTCGCCACGTCCTTTGCACCATCACCGGTGGGGCAGGGGTGTGCGCAGTGCGCTGCGTTCGTGGTCCCAGGCTTCGCGGATGTGACGCGCGAGACGGTCTTCGAGCAGGACGGTCGCCGCGCAGCCGAACGCGATGTCCTCTTCGAGGTCCGGTTCGTCGACGAGGAGGCCGCCGATGACTTCGTGGCGGACGACCTGCTCGTGGACGGCGTCGGCCTCGACGTGTTCGGCGTAGAAGTGCTCGGCGGCCGGCCCCGCGCCGCAGCGCCGCATGGCCTTGGCCAGGCGGCGGGAGCCGGGTGAGGAGGTGACCTCGACGCACGCGAAGTGGCCGACGAGCGCTCCGCGCATGGCCCTGTGCAGCCCGAAGTGCGACATCAGGTTCACGGTCGCGAGCAGGGGTGCCGGCGCCTGGTCCAGGTAGCGGCCGTACGTGGGGTCCAGCTGGAGGTCGGTCATGAGGTCGGCGAAGAGCTGTGCGTGGATGCGGTCGGCGCGGCCGGCGCCGAACTCGTCGTACTCGATGGCCACCATCGCGGCCTTCGCGCGGCCGGTGAGGCGGGGGACGACCCAGACGTGCGGGTCGGCCTCCTTGAGGTGGTAGAGGGAGCGCAGGGCCGCGTACTCGCGCAGCTGCCAGAGCTCACCCCGGGTTTCGAGGTGGTGGCTGAGGCTGTCGGAGAGGTCCACGGGCTCGACGAGCAGCGGGCCGAAGGCGTCCTCGACCGACCGAGGAGCGTCGGACAGCTCGATGCGCAGGGCGTGCAGGAAGCGCGCTTCCATGGCCTGGCGCAGGCGCAGCAGGTCCGGATCCCACTCCCGCGCGTCGTCCACCTCCTCGAAGCCGCGGTAGTGCAGCTCGTACAGGAGGTAGAGGGCGAGCTGAAGGTCCTCACCCCACGGGTCGGCCTTCAGTACGGCTCCCGGCGCGTGCACGGGCGGGGCTCCCCTCCGCAGGGCCCGAATGACGGCGTCGGAGAGTTCGCCTCGCCCCTCGACGAGGCGGGGGCCGGCGGCGGTCGTGGTGGTGGTCGGGCTGGGAGGGGTCATTCGGGGTTCCTGTTCTTGGGCGCGGGCCGGTCGCGGTCGCGATGGCTGGTGTCGCACCACGGGTACGTACGGCTGCGGCGACAGGTGCACACGGCGACCATGAAGCGGTCGGACCGGGCGACCGTCGCGTCGTCCAGGACGATCTCGACCGGGCCCTCGATCAGGACCGGGCCTTGGCGCTCCACGGCAACCCGCCGGGCGTCCCCCGCGACGGGGACCGGGCACGGGGTGGGCTCAGGGTCGCTGGGCACGGATGACCACCAGCTCTTCCCGTTCTTCGGCTCCGGCCGCCAGGCCCTGCTGTTCCAGCCAGGAACGTCGCGACCGTAGGACCGGGCCCCACGGCACGGAGACGGTCGTCCTGACCTGAGCGGCCAGCCCTGCCCCCGCCAGCCGGTCCAGGGTCTCCTCGGCGCCGCACATCTCCGAGTGCACCATGAGCAGGATTCCGCCGGGCCGCAGCAGGGCCGGGGCGTCGGCGCAGATCCGGTCGATGACCGCGCGCCCGTCGAGGCCGGCGTCCCAGGCCCGTTCCGGCCCGCGCGAGGGCGGCCGGTCGTCCGGGGCGGGGACGTACGGGGGGTTCGAGAAGACGACGTCGAAGCGCCGTCCCGTGGTGCGTGCCTCGAAGTCCCCGTGCAGGACGCGCAGCGGAAGATGGCGACGCCAGGCGTTCAGCCGGGCTGTGGCGACCGCGGGCCAGGACACGTCGACCGCCGTGACCCGGGCGCCCCTGGCCGCGGCGTGCAGCGCCAGGGCGCCGGTGCCCGTACCGATCTCCAGGACCTCGGTACGGGGTCCGAGGTCCTCATCGGCGAGTGCCGCGGCGAGCAGCCTGGTGTCCGCCTGCGGCTGGTAGACGCCCGGGAGGGCCACCAGGCCGCCGGGCAGTGTGGTCAGGGAGAGAGCAGTACTGGGCACCGTACCTCCGGTTTCGCCGCGGCTCGCAGAGCGAGTCACTGCGATGGACGACGTACTGCGCCTGCCCTGACCGAGGCTCCCCATCCGATAAAGCCTCGATCTTCGGAGGATCAGACCAAGAACGCGCCTCCGATTCCTCGATGCCTCCACGCCACCAGCACCATTCGGAGAATGACGAAGAATTCAGAACATGGACAGCGAAGTGTCGGCTGCAGAAGCGAAGCAGGCTGACCCCCGATCGGATTCGTCAGGTAATCAAAATGGCCCACGCGTCCGCGTCGACCCACCGGTAGAGCCACTGCGAGAAGGGCACACAAGGGCCGAGCGGCAGAATCGGGCGGCTCGTAGCAGTTTCGGCGTCATGCAGTGAAGTCGCGGTCGGCCCGCTGGCTCGACCGGCCGACCCACCCTGGGTCGTCAGCGCCGGACGGTAGGCGGGGAACGGGACGCGGCGGCAGGGTGCTGGGCTCCGGGGGCCGTGGTCCAATGTGACCTGTCGGGTGCCGCCTCGACGCGGATCCTCGTGCATCAGGGACGGAGTCCCGGCCGGCATCGAGCAGTAAGGGGTCTCTGTGACCGCAGGAGAGCCGGACGACGGGCAGGCCTCTCGCCCTCCCGTGGGCGGAAGCCGGCGGGGCAGGGCAATGACGTTGGCGGGGACCTTGGAAGCGGCCGAGGCCGCAGCACCCGTGGAGTCGCTCGACGTGGTCGCGCGCATGCTCAAGGAACACCTCGGGGCCGCCTCGGTGTCGTTCCTGATCACTGACTTCACCGGCAGTTCGGTCGTGCGGCTGGGCGCCGCGGGCACCGTCGAGACCGGTGAGCCGGCCCGGCGCATCAGGCTGCGGGGCACCCTGTACGACGACGTGATCCGCAGCCAGCGGCCGAGGGTGGAGGACAGGGGCGAGAGTGAGCTGGTTCGGGTCGTCGCGCCGGTGACCAGCCGCGGGGATGCCATCGGGCTCCTCGAACTGTTCCTGCCTGCGGCGCCGAGCTCGCAGGTGATGCGGGAGATCGGCGAGACCGCGCACGCGCTGGCGTACATCGTCATCGCGAACCGGTCCCACACCGATGTGTACCAGTGGGGGCGGCGCACCAAGCCGCTGAGCCTGGCCGCCGAGATCCAGCACCGGCTGCTCCCGGCGTCGCTGGCATGTGAGGCGGCACAGTTCGCGGTGGCCGGAGCGCTGGAACCCGCCGATCACGTCGGGGGCGACACCTTCGACTACGTGATCGACCGGGATACGGTCCAGCTCTCCGTGACCGACGCCATGGGCCACGACGTCGACGCTGCGCTGCTGGCCACCCTGGTGGTGGGCGCCCTACGCCGGGCTCGGCGGGCGGGTGAGAACCTGGCGGAACAGGCCCGCCAGGCCGACCAGGCCATGCACGATCACGGCCGCCGGGGCTACGTCACCGGTCAACTGCTGCGCATCAGCCTGCTCGACGGCAGGACCGAGTTCGTCAACGCTGGGCACCCCTGGCCGCTGCGGATGCGCGACGGAGAGGTACAAGAGATCGTTCCCGAAATCGATCTGCCGTTCGGCCTCGGCCTCCAGGCCTCCCACTCCGACGCCTACCGGGTGCAGTCGCTGGACCTGCTGCCCGGTGACCGGCTGGTGATGCTGACGGACGGCATGCTGGAGCGCAACGCCGAGAGTCTCGACCTGTCGGACCTGATCGTCCGCACCCGCACGCTGCATCCCCGCGAGGCCGCCCGCACCCTCATCGGGGCCATGGTCGACGCCTGCGACGACCATCTGGACGACGACGCGACCGTCATGTGCCTGGATTGGCACGGCGTCGGCAACTCCCGGCGTGACGCCGCCACAGGCGCCGACCTCACCGACGCCTCACGGCCGTCGAGGACAGGACGGCACTCTCCCGGGCCGTGACTCGGGTCGCACAGGGGGCCACGCGCCTGGCAACCGCGGCGTCGGCGGAACCGACTGCGCGGGGGACAAGGCGGGTCTTTCACCGTAGACAGGGCAGGCGCTGTGTAGGTCCGCCAACGGAAGGAGGTCTCGATGGCCACACCCGTCCTCAATCAGCCCGTGACCCGCACCGGTCAGCCCGCGACAGCCGCACGCGATGCCGCTCGCGCGTTCCTCCACCGCGCCGCCCAGGTCAGACCCCCTGCCCACCCATCGAACGCTGACAGCGTCCTCCTGGTCGTCACCGAGCTCGTCACCAACGCCCTCCGCTACACCGGGGGACCCTGCGCCCTCCACCTGGAACTGCACGGAGACCACCTCGCGATCTCTGTCACCGACGCCAGCCCCTGCCGCCCCCAGCCCCGCCCGCCCCACACGGACGGAACCGGCGGCTGGGGATGGCTGCTGATCAACGACCTCACCACCCACATCCACATCGAACCCACCCCCGAGGGCGGCAAGACCATCTGTGCCCACTCCCCTTGGTAGACCCGGACCGCTCGGTGCCAAGACCGTGATCGTGTCGATGGCTGCGTGGGCGCCGGCCCCGCCACCTGCCGCCGCCGGTTGCGACCGTCGCGCCGTTCACCGCGTTGGTGTCGCTCCGGGCGACCGTGTACCGCTCGGTACCCGCCCCTGCGCCTCCGGGCTTCTGTCCGCCGCGCTGTGATGCCGAATCTTCTGCGTGGAACTGCGGCCGGCTTCCCACGCAACCTCCGATGTCGCTGCGGTGGCCCGCTGTATCGCCACTGACGGCACGCTCCGCGGCCGCTCCACGAGGGACACTCATGTGCCCCCGCTCCGGCCCGACTCCGGCGGCCCATCGGGCTGAGCGGCGTGAAGCAATCCCGTCGGACGGCCCGACCACCGGCCTTTTATCTCGAACCGCCATGACGGACACCTACGGATTCAGGCGAGCTCTCCTGCCCGGCCACCAGGATAAGAAACAAATAAAAATCGAACGCATGCGTCGGATGCGGTCGGGCAGATGATGTTTCGGAGGTTGATAACCATGGTTCCCCTTTTTCTCGTTCTTCTGCTGGTCCTGATCCTCTTCGGCGCGGGTTTCGCGGTGAAGATTCTCTGGTGGGCCGCGATCGCAGTCCTGATCCTGTGGCTGATCGGGTTCGTTGCCCGCCCGAAGGGCAGTAGCGGCCGCTGGTATCGCTGGTAGCCGTACGGCAACAGTGCAGTTCAGACACTGCAGGGCGAGGGCCGGTCCCGAATTCGATCCGAGTGCGTGAAGTCGAAAAGTCGGGGCAGGTGAAGTCCAGGCGGAACGCAGCACAACCGCCGAGAACGACGTAACAGAATGAGGAGGATCGGCGGATATTCCATTCCCCGTCGCCCCCGTTGACCGAGGAGTTGTTTTCGCGTGACTGAGAATGTGTGGAGTTACCAGCCGACCGCGGGCCACCTGGCCGGTACGGACCTGACCGGCTACAAGGTCGAGGCGACCGACGGCAGCATCGGCAAGGTCGACAAGCACTCCGACGAGGTCGGTGACGCCTACCTGGTCGTGGACACCGGCGTATGGATCTTCGGCAAGGAGGTCCTCCTGCCGGCCAGTACGGTCGTCAAGGTCGACCCGGACGACAAGAAGATCTTCGTCGACCGCACCAAGGAACAGATCAAGGCCGCCCCCGAGTTCCACCGGGACAAGCACCTCGGCGACACCGGCTACCGCGAAGAGCTCGGCACCTACTACGGCACCGGCGCCCCCTTCGGCGGCCGACCCGCCTGATCGCCCCCGTACCATGACGCCGGTCCCGACACCCCCTGGGTGTCGGGACCGGCGTCATGGTGGGGTCAGCCACCCTCGAATTCGAGAATCTCGGTCAAGGCGCTTTCCTGCTCCTCGACGTCCCCAGCACTCCCGGCAATCACCACATACCGCCAGGAGCGGCCGTCGGGCGGTACGTCCGCGTAGAGGACCACGCCCTCACCTCGATCCGGGTCGAAGGCGAGGCGGGAGGCGCGCAGCCGGGCAAGTACGTCGTCGAAGTCCATGGGAGTCCGTGTCCAGCCCTTCGACACCGACCATGCCGGCTGTGCGTCGGCAGATCCCTCGGTCAGCCGAGTGACCATGGCGTGCGGCGTGGTGGTGGCCGTACGGCGGATGTTGCTCTCACTCGCGTACGCGACACCGTCGGTGTCCACCAGCGCGTCGAGCCCGAAGGGCCCGGCGTAGCCGTGGTCGGCGAGGTGGCGGCCCAGGGCCGTCCCCCACTCCTCCAGCTCGCCGGCCACGTGCGCACAGGACGGCGGCAGCGGGGAGGCGTATCCGGTGAAAGAGCCCTGAGCCGTGCGCATCGCTCCGCTGAAGAGCGCGCGCGTCCCGGAGGCGGAGACCTCCACCTGCACACTGACCGACTCGGCCACGTCGAGGTGCTCCTCCACCACCCACAGGCCTTCGGGCCCACCGACCGTGTCCAGCGGCAGGCCCGCCCCACTCCGCAGCTCGTCGCGGGACACGAAGCGCATCCCGTGTCCTCCGGCCGAACGGTCGGGCTTCACCACGACACGCTCGTGGTCCCGCAGGAGATCGCGCGCCACACCTTCGGCCTCCGGGCGTCGGCACGTCCGCCCCGCCGGCAGCCGCATGCGCAGTCGCTCGGCCGCCTCGCGGAAGCCGGTCTTCGTGTTGAGCAGCATGGTCGTCCTCAGGGCGGCCTCTGCGGCTTCGACCGTGGGGTACGGGTGGACGTCGATGCCGATGTCCCGGGCGAACGCGATCGCGGACGCGTCCAGCGCCGTCGGCAGCAGCGCCGCACCCCGGTCACCGGCGAGCGCCCGAACGTATTCGACGAGGCCCGCCTCGCGCACCGCCCGCGCCAGCGGAACGGCCCCGGCGGGAGGCACCTCGATCACCGCCACCGATTCCGGGGGCACCCCCGTCAGGTCGTACACGTACCGCAGGAACTCCCGGCTCAACGGCACCGGAGTGACGAACACGTCCCCCGACCGAAGCAGCCACGCCTTCCGCGGCGCCTGCTGGGCCCACGTCATCAGGATCTGCCCCTCGTCGAGATCCACCGCCAAGTCCGAGAGGAAGTTCGCGAACACGACGCTCGGGCGCTTCTCCGTCACCACTGCGCTCCTCCTATCGCCTCACGGCCGTCCACGGTCAGCCCGGGATCCCTCGCTCGGTCCGCGACGGCCTCCCGGCGATGCGGCCCTGCCCGGACACCCACCGCCGGGACGTCTGCGGCCCCACTCAGATCGTCTGCGGCGCTCTGAGTGGCGCTCCGGCCGCGTGGAGACTGGCGAGGGTCTGCCGGTAGGAGGCGACCAGGCTGGTCTCCAGATAGCTGACCCCGAGCTCCTGGCAGTACCCGCGGACGATGATCTGGGCCCTGCGCAGGTGGGGGCTGGGCATGCTCGGGAAGAGGTGGTGCTCGATCTGGTAGTTGAGACCGCCCAGGACGATGTCGGTGAACCGGCCGCCGCGTACGTCTCGGGAGGTCAGGACCTGGCGTCTCAGGAAGTCGGGCCGCTCGTCACCCCGCAGGACCGGCATGCCCTTGTGGTTCGGGGCGAAGATCGAGCCGAGGTAGACGCCGAAGAGGCACTGGTGGACGAGGAGGAATACGACCGCTTTGCCGGGCGGCAGCACCAGCAACAGCGCTGCGAGGTAGGCGGCGAAGTGCGCGGCGAGCAGGACCCCCTCCCCCACCCGGTGCTTGAGCGAGCGGTCGAACAGCGACCGCACTCCGGACACGTGCAGATTGAACCCCTCCAGCGTGAGCAGCGGGAAGAAGAGGAACGCCTGCGATCGGCCGAGCAGCCGCGGCAGTCCCCTGGCCGTGCGGGCCTGGTCCTGCGTCCAGACGAGGATGTCCGCGTCGAGATCGGGATCGAGGTCCTCGTGGTTGGGGTTGGCATGGTGCCGTGTGTGCTTGTCCTGCCACCAGCCGTACCCCATGCCGATGCCGAGGTTTCCGGCGATACGCCCGGACACCTCGCTGGCCTTGCGCAGTCGGAACACCTGCCGGTGGGCCAGGTCGTGCGCGAGCAGGGCCACCTGCCCGAACACGAAGGCGAGGAAGGCGGCCGCCGGCAGCGTCCACCAGCTGTCGCCGATCAGGAAGAAGGCCGTCCACCCGGCGGCGTACAGGGCCGTCACGGCCGCGATGCGCAGTGCGTAGTACCCGGGGCGCCGGGCCATGAGACCCGCCTCCTGGATCTTCCGGGAGAGTCGGGCGAAGTCGCTCCCCGACTCCTCCCGTACGGGAGGGGGGCGCACCGTCTGGGAGGAATTCATGATCAAGAGTCGCTTTCCGTAGTCCGCCTCGCAGGAGCGGCCGCGGCACCCGCGGAACGCCCTGTGCCGGGGCACACCCGCATCGCGGGTGAAGCTCCCCGTCGTACTGCGCATACCCGGGAAATCGGCGTTGACGTACTCCCCGCCCCGTTCCATCGCCCCTTCTTCGGGCGAGCGGACGCCGGCTCGGCTCCCGGACCTCGCCTCGCTGCCCCCTCCGTCTCCGTGCGCGGGCTCCCGCAGGGACTACCGGGCCTTGCGCCGCCGACGCGCGCGCTCGAACTCGGCGACGTCCGACATCCAGGGACCGTGCTGTTCGAGTGCGGCGCAGCCGCCGCGGACGAAGGCGCTCACCAGCATCCGGTACCCGCCGATCCCGTCGACCAGGCTGTACTCGACCCGGTATTCCGGATCCGACCTGCCGTCACCCTCGCGCAGTGTCGTGATCCGGGCGATGGAGTCCGCGTAGAAGTGGAGCTGGATCCCTTCGCCCATCTTCTCGTCCTCGATGGTGAACACTTCGTTGTCCGCGGCAGAGCGATCGCCGACGAACTCCCAGAACTCCGCGGCGGCGGTGCGAGGGCTGTCCCGTCGCCACTTCTTCTCGACGTCCTTGTCGTCGGTGAACGACAGGGCCGTCTTCCGCGCACCCCCGCCGAGGTCGGCGCCGTGGTGGCCGGCAGCCTCCTCGTCCTCCTCCATGGGTGCGCTCCTGGAGCGGTCCGCGGCCTCCGAGCACATCAGGAGGCTCACGGTACGCACCGCGTCATCGACGAGGTCAGGGTGTGCGCGGCGCACGGCCGCTTCGACCGTCGCCTCCATCCGGTCCCGGTCGCGCTTGTCCGTGGCGCGCTTTCCCCGTCGCGGATCGCGGCCGATCCGCATCCCGGCGCACGCCTGCTCCGCAAAGGCGATCACCCGCATGACCTCGGGCAGCAGCGCGGGGTCGACGGCATCGGGCATCCGCCTCGGTACCGTCGCGCCGTGCAGATACCGGCCCGTGTACCTCAGAAGCGCGGCGTCGAGTGGACCGAGTACCGTTCCGCGCTCGGCGCGACGGCGGTCCGCCTGGTATTCCTGAGCTCGTTTCCCGTTCGACGTCTCTGTCGCCGTGCGCATCGCCGCGGATATCCGGCCGCGCTCAAGCAGACCGATGTCGGCCCCGTGGGCGATGAGCCGACTCCTTTCCCACCGGATGCGACGGAAGAGCGCGTCGACGTCCGCGGGCGCGGCAAGGAGGATGGGGTCCAGGAGCGCGACGGCAGCGTTCTCGTCGAGCCGGCCTCGGGTGCCGGCGGCGTCGCACAGGGGAAGGACCGCACTCCACAGCAGCAGGTGCCTGGCCAGATCCTCCCGGATCACCGCGAGATGGGCTTCGCTGATCGAGAACGTGAAGGTGCGAGGCTCGTGGTTGGCGTCGGCCCCGGCACCGAGCATCAGCTTCAGCTCGCCGTCCTCGCGGATCACCTTCGGGATCCAGCCGCCCATGCGTGTGAAAACGATGTCTCTCATGGGCTCAGCCTTTCCCGCTACAGCACCGGCCGGCATCACGGCGATGTCGCGGCCCGCCCCCGCACCATCTGTTCACGACCACCGTGCGCATTCGACGTCGAGGCGCGGGTCGGTGCGCACCCAGACTTCGCCCCCGGCGGCCTCGGCCGGAGCGTCGACTCGTTCGAGACCGAGGAACGCGATCAACTTGAGGAGTTCGGCTCGTTCGGCTCGGTCGTCGTCGACATCATGCGAGTCGAAGAAGACGTAGTACTGGTCACTCGGGTCCACGATGCCCGAATCCACCCAGATCCGAGCGACTTCTTCGATCGCCGCCGCTTCCGTCGTGAACGTGGCGGCGCGGGCGGCACCGCGAGTCTCCGGTGACGCGTCGAGGTCGCCGAGCTCGGAGAACCACTGGCCGAAGCGGTCGAGGCCGGCATATCCGTTCTCGAAGAACAGCATGGCGCTCGGAAGGTAGCGATTGCCCCTGTCGACCTGGAGGTGTTCCGACCGAGACCGGTCCGCGTCGACTTCGATCCGGGAGATCACACCTCGCCCGGGCATGAGTACCAAACTCTGACCCGACGGTTCGTCATTGATGGTGTAGGTGTCGGAATCCCGATCGCGGAAGAACGCGGAGAACGCCACGTAGGCTTCCTGAGGGTCACCCACGGAGACTCGCTGATCGTTGCCGTCACCGACAGCGAAGACGAATTGTTTCGGTCCGGGTTTGTAGGGGCGAGCCATGTGCGTCCTTCGTTCACGTGTGCCGGCTCCGCCAGCGTAGTCGAATCGGAGTGGGCGAATCCGCCCTTCGTCGCCGACGAACAGCCGGGAGAACGAGCAGATCGGCTTGCTCCCGGCCGGAGCGGGGCCTGGCCGGGAAGCCGGTACCGGACGAGTCGGGAGTGCCGCTCCGGCGGGTTGTGCCGCAGGTGAAAGCCATACGACCGGCAGGGGGCGGCCCGCGTCGAGTGGGCGACCGCGAGGCCGTGGCCGCGGTCACCTTCACGCCGACCTCGGTGCCGCGCTCGCGAGCCCACGCCTTCCGGCGGACACCCCGAAAGGCTCGTGCCACGTGGACGGTCGCGGCAGTTGCGAACTGCCCGATGCCGGCGACGCCATGCCGTCCGACACCCGCACCCCTCCATCGACGGCGGCCGCCGAGCCGGGACTGCGTACCGCGCCTCGCGCGGCCGCTCCCTGACCGAGCCTCGGCCCACCCCGGGACCACCAAAGCTCTGAATCCGGCCACATCAAGGGGTGTTGTTCCAGCCATTCCGGGCGTAGCGTGAGCCTCCCCGAAAGGGGGCGCGTCACCTCCCACCCGTTGGCGCGCCCCACTGAGGCGCCCCGCCGCAACCCCCGTGCGGCGGGGCTCTCTCCTGGTCCACCACCGGCATCGAGCGGCCCGTGCACCGCTTTCCGGAGGCGATCGTTCACCTGGCGCCGCGGGTACAACGGCCGAGATGCGCGCTTCCTGACCTCACGTCCGGCGCGCCCGGACACCGACGCCGCGCACCGCGCGGGACTTCGGCGCGTCACAGACCGGTCACATCCACCACACAGGCATCCAGCCCCGGCGAACATGGCGCGATGCGCACACACCACACGATCACCCTGCTCACCACCGCCGCTGCCACCGTCCTCGCCCTCACCCTCACCGCCTGCAACCCCCAGACCTCCGGCAACGGGAAGCCCGCAGCGCCGAGCGCAGCGACCCCCGGCCCCTCGTCCGCACCCTCCAGCGCCGCGCCGGCCACCAAGACGGCCACGCTCGCGAACTTCGTCGGCAAGGGCCTCCAGACCGCCCAGGACGAGGCGCAGGCCGCCGGGTTCTACGCCCTCAAGTCCCACGACGCCCTCGGCCGCGACAGGCTCCAGGCCCTCGACCGGAACTGGAAGGTCTGCTCCCAGACGCCCGCCGCCGGCGCGAGCGTCGACACCGGCACGAGCGTCGACTTCGGCACAGTCAAGCTGGAGGAGACCTGTCCGGCCACCGACGCCCCCGCCCCCAAGCCCGCCGGCGACACGATGCCGAACTTCGTCGGCCAGGGCATGAAGGCGGTACGAGGCGCCCTCCCGGCCAACGCGAGCATCACCGTGAAGGACGCGGTGCAGAGCCGCATGGTGCTCCAGGAGTCGAACTGGAAGGTGTGCAGCCAGGACCCGAAGCCCGGAACCGCGCTCAGCGGCCGTCCGGTCGCCTTCACCGTCGCCAAGACCGAAGAGACCTGCCCCTGACCCAGGTCCTGAAATGCGGGACGGAATGGTCCAATATTCGGACGACGCTTGCATGCGCCTGAGCCGCGCCGACAGGATACGGCCATGGCCCCCGCCCTCGTATCGCGTCGTCACGTAGATCTGCTGCGTGTCTCGACCATGCTGTGTCGGGCCGACCTCCCCCGTGCGCACGGCTGTTGATCCGCTGATCCGCCGCTCCTGACACCGCGCGGACGTCCACGCGCTTCCCACGCGTCTCCTTCCGCCTGCCCTCCCGCTCGTGTACACGTGTCACCTCTCGGCTCCTCGGTGGCGGCACGTGTCATGCCGCTGCTTCGACGAGGTCCCCTCATGCCGGAAAACCCCCTCCTGCTCCACTGGTTCCTGCCCACCGGCGGGGACGGCCGCGATCCCGGCGGCGTCACCGCCGTCCAGGAACGCACCGGAGCCGCCACCCGGCGGCCCGCGGACATCCCGTACCTGGCCCAGGTGGCACGGGCCGCCGAGCAGGCCGGATTCCACTCGCTGCTCACGCCCGTGGGGCTCGGTTGCGTCGATCCCTGGATCGTCACCACCGCGCTCGCGCAGCACACCACCCGCATCGGGTTCCTCGTGGCGTTCCGCGCCGGTTTCACCAGTCCGACGCTGCTCGCCCAACAGGCCGACGCGTTCCGCCGGTTCGCGGGAGGTCGGCTCGCACTGAACGTGGTGACGGGCGGCGATCCCACCGAACAGCGCGCGTACGGGGACCGGTTGGAGCACGACGCCCGTTACGCCCGGACCGATGAGGTGATGACGGTCCTGCGCACCCTGCTGGACGGCGGAACGGCCGACCACGACGGTACGCACCTGCGGATCGAGGGGGCCCGGCTCACCGATCCCGAACTCCGCCACCCCGTACCCCTTTACTTCGGCGGGGCCTCGCCCGCCGCCGAGGAGGTCGCCGCCCGGCAGGCCGACGTACAGCTGCTGTGGGGCGAGCCGCCCGCCGCCGTCGCCACGCGCATCGCCCGGCTGCGTGCGCGGGCCCTGGCGGCCGGCCGCACCGTGCGGTTCGGACTGCGGCTGCACGTCATCAGCCGGGACAGCGCCGCCGAGGCCTGGTCGGAGGCGGACCGGATCCTCGCCGGGATCGATCCGGAGGCCGTACGGGCGAGCCAGGAGCGGTTCGCCGCCATGGACTCCACGGGGCAGGCCCGGATGACGGCACTGCACGGCGGGGTCGCGGACGCCTCCCGCCTGACGGTGGCGCCGAACCTGTGGGCGGGCATCGGTCTGGTCCGCGAGGGCGCCGGAACCGCGCTGGTCGGCTCGCACGACGAGGTGGCCGCACGGCTCGCCGAGTACCGCGCCCTGGGCATCGACGAGTTCGTCCTCTCCGGCTACCCGCACCTCGAAGAGGCGTACCGGGTCGGCGAGGAAGTGGCGCCGCGCCTCCGCGCCCTGACCGGGGCGGCTGCCGCGTGACCGCTCTCACGACGACGGCGGCGGGGGCGACGGCGGCGGCCGGGCCGGATCGACCCTCGCGGCCCGGCCCGGATACGGCCGAGGCCGGGTCCCCGCGGCGGGACCGGCTCCGGGAAGCGTTCCGCTGGGGCGCGCTGCGGATCGTCGCCCTCGCGGTGCTCCTCGCCGCCTGGCAGGCAGTGGTGTCCGCCGAGGTGTGGCCGCGGGTCCTGGTTCCCTCGCCCGGCGACGTGTGGCGGCAGTTCGTCCTCGCCTCCACCGTGCACGACGGGGTGCGCGGCTACGGCGGCCACCTGCTGATCGAGCACCTGGGCGTGAGCCTGGGGCGGATCGGCACCGGCTCCGCGTACGCCGTGCTGGCCGGGGTGCCGCTGGGCCTGCTGATCGGCACGGTCCGGCCGCTGGCCGTCGTACTGGAGCCCGCGGTGACCTTCCTAAGGACGCTGCCGCCGCTGGCGTACCTCTCGCTGCTCGTCATCTGGTTCGGCATCGACGAGGCCCCGAAGATCTGGCTCCTGGTGATCGCGGCCCTGCCGCCGATCGCCGCGGCCACCGCGGCGGCCGTACGCACGGTGCCGGACCGACTCGTCGAAGCCGCACGGGCATTGGGGTCCGGCCCGACCGTGCTCCTGCTGTCCGTACGGCTGCCCTCCGCCCTGCCCGAGATCCTCACGGGCGTCCGTATCGCCGTCGGAGTCGCCTACACCTCGGTCGTCGCGGCGGAGACCATCAACGGCGTGCCCGGCATCGGCGGCATGATCCGCGACGCGCAGCGCTACAACCAGACCGCGCTGGTGATCGCGGGCATCCTCGCCATCGGCCTGTCCGGGATCGTGCTGGACGCGCTCCTGCGACTCGTCGAGCGGCTCGCCGTGCCGTGGCGCGGCCGCGCCTGACCCTCCGCTTCTTCCTCCGTATCCCGCATCCCCCTTCTTGTCGTCCGACCTCAGACCGGAGATCGTCCATGCCCGCACGTCTGTCCCGCCGCACCCTCCTGCTCACCGCCGCCATCGCCCTCGCGGCCTCCGCCACCACCGCCTGCGGGAGTGGCGGCGACGCGGCCGGCGACTCCGCCGGGCGGACCACCGTACGGATCGCCTACCAGGCGATACCCAACGCCGACCTGGTGGTGAAGAACCAGAAGCTGCTGGAGCAGGCGCTCCCCGAAGTGGACGTGAAGTGGGTGAAGTTCGAGTCCGGCGGCGACGTCAACACGGCCGTCATCGCCGGGTCGGTCGACCTGGGCCTGGCCGGGTCGAGCCCGGTCGCCAAAGGCCTGTCCGCGCCGCTGAACATCCCGTACAAGGTGGTGTGGATCCACGACCTGATCGGGGACAACGAGGCGCTCGTGGCCAAGCCGGGGATCGGTTCGGTGAAGGACCTGGTGGGCAAGAAGGTGGCCACCCCCTTCGGGTCGACCGCCCACTACTCGCTGCTCGCCGCGCTGACCGCTGCCGGTGTCGAGCCGTCGACCGTGCAGACCATCGACCTCCAGCCGCAGGACACGCTCGCCGCGTGGACGCGCGGGGACATCGACGCCGCCTACGTGTGGACGCCGACGCTGAGCGAACTGACCAAGGACGGCAAAGTGCTCATCAGCAGCCGGGAGTTGGCGAAGCAGGGCAAGCCCACCGCCGACCTGGGGGTGGTCACGAACGCGTTCGCGGCCAAGCACCCGGAGGTCGTCACCGCCTGGATCAAGGCCCAGGACAAGGCCGTCGCGCAGGCGCGCACCGCACCGGACGAGGCGGCGAGGTCCATCGGGGCGGAGCTCGGGCTGCCGACGGAGGAGGCGAAGCGGCAGCTGTCGGAACTGGTGCTCCTCAGCGCGAAGGAGCAGACCGGGCCCGACTCTCTGGGCACGCCGGGCGCCCCCGGCAAGCTGGCGACGAACCTGTACGACGCCGCCGTGTTCCTGAAGGGGCAGAAGGCGGTCGACGCGGTGCCGGACGCGACGGTCTTCGGGCGGGCGCTCGCCGTGGAGGAGCTCGGCCGTGCCGCGAACTGACGTACCACCGGGCCAGCAGGTCGCCGTCGTCGACCTGACGGACGTCGCGGTCAGGTACGGAACGGCCAAGCAGCCGGTCACGGCGCTCGAAGGCGTGGACCTACGGATTCACGCCGGCGAGTTCGTCGTCCTGGTCGGGCCGTCCGGCTGCGGCAAGACGAGCCTGCTGCGCGTGGTGGCGGGCTTCGAACGGCCCGCCTCGGGCCGGGCCCGGGTCCGGGGCGCACTCCCCCGGCCGGGCGCGGGCGCCGGGGTGGTGTTCCAGCAGCCCCGGCTGTTCCCCTGGCGCACGGTCGGCGGGAACCTCGGCTTCGCGCTGGCCCGCATCGGGGTACCCCGCGCCGAGCGGCCCCGCCGGATCGTCGAGCTGCTGGAGCGGGTCGGGCTGCCCGGGATGGCGGGCCGGCGGACGTGGGAGTTGTCGGGCGGCCAGCAGCAGCGGGTGGCGCTCGCCAGGGCTCTGGCGGCGGAGCCCGAACTCCTGCTCATGGACGAGCCGTTCGCCGCGCTCGACGCCCTGACCCGGGAGCGGCTCCAGGAGGAGGTGCGGGTCTTGGCCGGGCGGCTCGGCATGACGGTGCTGTTCGTCACCCACTCGGCGGAGGAAGCGGTACTGCTCGGCTCCCGGGTGCTGGTCATGGCCGCGGGCCCCGGCCGGGTGGTGGCGGAGCTGCCCGTAAGCCTGGCCCGGGAACCGGACACGGACGTCTCCGCACTGCGGTCCTCGCCCGAGTTCGCCCGGCTGCGCGGCCGCCTGACCGAGATCATGCGCGGCTGAGGCGTTCCCGCCCGCGCGAGGAGGTGTCCGCCTCGTACACGGGGTGGACACCTTCACCCGCTCCGGAGGCGGGGGGCCTCCGCCCTGGACGGCGCCCTCCACCAGGGCGCCGAAACCGGAGTGGTCCGCATCTCCGAGCGCCGATCGGAACACCTCGCGGACGGCGTGGCCGCACATCTCACCGGATCGGCTGAAAGACCTGGTGCACCCCGGCCCGCCTGTGGTTGGCTGGGCCCATGACCGTACTCGTGACCCGTCGCCACGTCGACTACGTGCGTGTCACGACCACGGGTTGTCCCGTCACCCGCTGACGCGACGCCGCGCGGCTTCTTCCCGCGCCCTTCACCACACACCCCGCGTACCCGTCGCGTAGTACGCACTCCCGTCCCGCCCTTTCGCCGTGCCGACGGCTGCCGCAGCCGCGTCTGCCGCAACCAGCGCGGCTGCCCGGCGGGACCCGTCCGGTGCCGACGCTCCGCCCGCACCGGCTCCCCCGTTCCCATGCCCGTGCCCATGCCCGCGCCCACCCGTAGGGCACTGCGCCGCCCTTCCGCGTACCAGTGACCCTCACCTCCGAGGAGACCCATGAACCAGCCCATCGACGCCGTCACCGCAGGTCACACCCCCGAGAGCGAGCCCGCCGGAGTCGGCACGCCGGCCTGGTCGTTCGAGACCAAGCAGCTCCACGCCGGCACCACGCCCGACCCGGCCACCGGCGCCCGCGCGGTCCCGATCTACCAGACGACCTCGTTCGTCTTCCGCGACACCCAGCACGCGGCCGACCTCTTCTCCCTGGCCGAACCCGGCAACATCTACACCCGCATCCACAACCCCACCCAGGACGCCCTCGAACAGCGCGTCGCCGCCCTCGAAGGCGGTGTCGCCGCCGTCGCCCTCGCCTCGGGGCAGGCCGCGGAGACCCTCGCGCTCCTGAACCTCGCCTCGGCCGGCGATCACATCGTCTCCAGCGCCTCCCTCTACGGCGGCACGTACAACCTGTTCCGGCACACCCTGCCGAGGTTCGGCATCGAGGTGTCCTTCGTCGAGGACCCCGACGACCTCGACGCGTGGCGGGCCGCCGTACGACCGAACACCAAGGCCCTGTTCGCGGAGACCCTCGGCAACCCGCGCGGCAACGTCCTCGACGTCCGGGGCGTCGCCGACGTCGCGCACGCCGCCGGCCTGCCGCTCGTCGTCGACAACACCGTGCCCACCCCGTACCTGCTGCGCCCCGTCGAGCACGGGGCGGACGTCGTCGTCCACTCGGCCACCAAGTTCCTCGGCGGGCACGGCACCACCATCGGCGGTGTGGTCGTCGACGCGGGCACCTTCGACTTCGGCGCGCACCCCGAGCGCTTCCCCGACTTCACCGAACCCGACCCCAGCTACCACGGCCTGCGCTACTGGCCGGCTCTCGGAGCGGGCGCGTACGCCGTCAAGCTGCGCGTCCAGCTGCTGCGCGACCTCGGCCCCGCCATCGCACCGCACTCGGCGTTCCTGCTGCTCCAGGGCGTGGAGACGCTCAGCCTGCGGCTGGAGCGGCACTCCTCGAACGCCCAGGCGCTGGCGGAGTGGCTCGAACAGCGCGACGAGGTGTCGGCCGTCCACTACCCCGGCCTGCCGTCGAGCCGCTGGTACGAGGCGGGGCGCCGCTACCTGCCGCGCGGCGCCGGGGCCGTGCTCTCGTTCGAGCTGCGGGGCGGGGTGGAGGCGGGCCGGCGGTTCGTGGACGGATTGGAACTGTTCAGCCACCTCGCGAACATCGGCGATGTCCGCAGCCTCGTCATCCACCCCGCCTCCACCACCCACAGTCAGCTCGACGAAGCACAGTTGGCCGCCACCGGCACCACCCCCGGGCTGGTGCGCCTGTCGGTCGGCATCGAGAACCCGGCCGACCTGAAGGCCGACCTGGAAGCCGGGTTCCGCGCCGCGAAGGAAGCGTCCTGACCTCCGTCCCGGCGGCCCCGGCCTCCACGGGTCCCCCTCCCGCCACCGGTGCGTGGCGGGAGGGGGACCCGCCCGGGCACCGCCGATGGCACCGGCGATCGCAGCCGCTGGAGTTGGAGGGGGGCGGGGTGCTCCCGGGGGTGCGGCTGGCGTACGAGACCTGGGGGCGGCTCGCAGCCGACGGTTCGAACGCCGTGCTCGTGCTGCACGCCCTGACCGGCGACAGCCATGTCGCGGGCGCCGCCGGATCCGGTCATCCGACCGCGGGCTGGTGGGACGCGTTGGTCGGACCGGGCCGGGCACTCGACACGAACCGGTGGTTCGTGGTGGCGCCGAACGTCCTGGGCGGCTGCCAGGGAAGTACCGGGCCCGCCTCCGCGGGCCCCGGCGGTCGGCCCTGGGGCGGTTCCTTCCCGCGTCTGACCCAGCGCGACCAGGTGCGCGCCGAGACCGGGCTCGCGGACGCGCTCGGCGTCGAACGCTGGGCGCTGGTCGTCGGGGGCTCCATGGGCGGGATGCGGGCACTGGAGTGGGCGGTCGGCGAACCCGGGCGCGTGGCCGCGCTGTTGCTGCTCGCCTGCCCCGCGGCCGCGAGCGCGGACCAGATCGCCTGGGCCACCGCGCAGATCCACGCGATCCGTGCCGACCCCCACTGGCGGGGCGGCGACTACCACGACGCCGGAGCCGGACAGGGGCCGCACACGGGGCTGGGCATCGCCCGCCGCATCGCGCACGTCACCTACCGGTCGGCCGAGGAACTCCAGGCCCGCTTCGGACACCTCGCCCAGGACGGCGAGCAGCCCCGGCTCGGCGGCAGGTACCGCGTGGAGTCCTATCTCGACCACCAGGCCGCCAAGCTCGTCCGACGGTTCGACGCGGCCAGCTACGTCGCCCTGGCCGAAGCCATGAACGCCCATGACATCGGGCGGGGCCGCGGCGGCATCCGTACGGCACTCGGCCGGGTCACGGCCCGGACGGTGGTCGCCGGAGTGAACTCCGACCGCCTCTACCCCCTCGCCCAGCAGGAGGAACTCGCAGCCGGTATCCCCTCCGCGGGCGGGGTACGGATCATCCGCTCCCCGTACGGGCACGACGGCTTCCTGTTGGAGGCCGAGCAGGTCGCCGCACTGGTGGGGGAACTCCTCGACGGCGCACCGGATCCGGTCGCCCGCGCTACCCCCTGACGGGCCGGTCCACCGATGCGGTGCCCCGGCCGACCCGGGGGGCTACCGGTGGTCGGGGAGGTACCTGTAGCCGACGCGACGCACGGTGGAGATGCGGTCCCGGTACGCGGGACCGACCTTGCGGCGCAGCCTGGCCACGTGGACGTCGACGGTACGGCCGTCACCGATGTGCCCGTAACCCCAGACGCCAGAGATGAGGGCATCGCGTGTGTGCACCGTGTACGGGTGCGCCACGAGGTGGGCCAGGAGGTCGAACTCCAGGTAGGTGAGGTCGAGTGCGCGCCCGTCGACCTCGACCAGCCGCCGTGCGCGATCGACCCGGATGGCGTCATCGGAGTGGTCGAATTCCGCAGGCGTCCCGGGCACCGGGGGATGGGTCGGGGCCTCCGGGCGTATGCCGTGCGCGCTCATCAACGCCACGGGATCGACATGCGCCGGCAGGAACACGAGGTATCCGACGCGACCGCCGTCGGCTCCGTCGACGGAGACGAAGGGCGGTCGTTCGCCGACCAGTTGGAGGCGCGGGGCCGGGGAACGGCGGAGTGCGGGTACCGCGGCGGGTACGTGTACGGGTGCGGGGACTGCGGCGGTCATGATGAACCCCTTCGGCTGCTCGGAGTCGGATACGGATGCCGGGTGTCCGGCCACGACGGGGCAGGGGTCTCCGCGACGGAATCGAGCGGGAGCGCGGCGCGTCGTACGCCGGGCGGACCCTTACGGCTCGAAGGCCGGGGTCACGACGTACGTGCGCGGCGTGCGGAGAGGGACGGCATCCGGGACATCGGTGCGCGTCGGGGAAATGCCCTGTCGAAGAAGTCCTAGACGGGTCGGCAGACGGCGCTGGCGACGCGACGGAAGTCAACGTGCCTGCGGCGTACGAGCAACGGCTGGGACGGGGGCATGCTCACATGGTGAGGCGTACGCCGGGCGGGCGTCAATACTTTCCTACTAGTTGGATAGGAAAACCCTCCGGTCGGTCGCCGACCTGCATCATCCTTCATTTCGAGATCGAATCGTCCACCATCCGGTCACTCCCTTGCCGGGAAGGCCGCTTCGGGCGAGTATCCCTATCACTCCGATAGGAAAGGTGGGGATACCGTCGGCCTGCCCCACGCACCCCTTCCCGCACGTTCAGCAACCGGCCGACGCCGCCCGACAACGTTCCGGAGCAGTCGACATGACGACCGCCGTCCCCCATGGCACCGCCGTCCACCCAGCTCGCGCGCCACACAGCGGCACGCGAGCCTGTCGGTGACGCCGGTGCCGATGACGCCGAGCACCGCCGACGCACGGCGCCGCGCGCTCCTGCGGACCGCCCGTGACGTGGCGGACGACCTCGCGGCCGACGCCATCGTCCGCGATCAGGCGGGCAAGCCGCCGACCGACGAGACGGCCCGGCTGCGCGAAGCCGGCCTACCGGCGGCCCTCACCCCGCCCGGGCCGGACCGCGGCACGGACTGGCGTACCGCATGCGCCGTCGTACGGGAGATCGCCGCGGCGGACAGCTCCGTCGGCGACGTACTCGCCCGCCACTACGTGCACACCTGGAGCGGACGTTTCTACGCGAGTCACCAGGACGCGACCGCCCTCGAGGAGGAGTCGGTCGGCGAGCGGTGGCTGTGGACCGGCGCGGTCCGCGCTCCGTGGCCCGACGAGGACACCGACGGAGCCGACCTCACGCTGAGGCGGCACAGCACCGGCCATCTGCTGAGCGGACACCGGTCCGTGCACACGGCGGTGGCCACGGCCGACCAGATCGTGGTCGACGCCGTCAGCGCCGCGAACGGTGACGTCCTGGTCGTACGGATCCCACCCGGCGCACGGGGCCTGAGCGTCGTGCCGGCCCACGACCGCCTCGGGCAGCGCGTCGCCGGCGCGGGCGAGGTGGTCCTCGACCGGGTCACCATCACGCCCGAGCAGGTGCTGGGCCGCCGGCCGCACGACGAGGAGTCGACCACGCCCTTCACCGCGCTCGCGGAGCCGGCGCTCCGGCTCGCCCTGTGCCACGTCGGCCTCGGCATCGCCGAGGGCGCCCTCACCGAGGCACGCGACCTCAGCAGGGGCGGCCGCGCGCACCGGCTGCCCGGCGAGGACCCGGACCTCTTCCTGACCTACGGGGAACTCGCCTCCGCCGCCCAGACGGCCACCGCCGTCGTCGACCGGGCCACGGACGTGATGGAGCAGGCCCTCGACCTGGGGCCGCACCTCGACGCGGAGGCAGCCGCGGGCGTCGCCGCCCTGGTCGCCACGGCCGAGGCCGTGACGTCGAAGGCCGCGCTGCGCATCACCGCCCGGGTGCTGGAGCTCGCCGACGCGCCCGGTCTGGACCGGTTCTGGCGCAACGCCCGGGTCCTGACGGCGCACCGCCCTGTCGCGCACCGCCTTCGCTCCGTCGGCGAGCACTACCTCAACGGCTCCCACCGGGCGGTGGCGGCCTTCCGCTGACGTCCGGCACGGCTCCGGTCGCGGACCCGCGACGTTCGCCGGCCCCGGCCATGCCGGACAATGTCCGTATGCGGATCTCAGCCAGGGCGGACTATGCGGTACGTGCCGCGCTGCAGCTTGCCGCGTCACAGGATGACGGGCCGGTGAAGGCCGAGGCCATCGCCGACGCTCAGGACATCCCGCACAAGTTCCTCGAGGGAATCCTGAACGACATGCGCCGAGGCGGTCTCGTGCTCAGCCAGCGGGGTGGCAACGGCGGCTACCGGCTGGCCAAGCCCGCCGGGTCCATCAGCATCGCGGATGTGGTCCGCGTCGTGGACGGACCGCTCGTCTCGGTGCGCGGGGTCCGCCCGCCGGACCTGTCCTACTCCGGCCCCGCCGAGGCGCTGCTCCCCCTGTGGATCGCACTGCGGGCCAATGTGCGGGAGATCCTCGACGGTGTGTCGCTCGCCGACGTGGCGTCGTCCGACCTGCCGGCCGGCGTATCGGCACTGGCCGACGCGCCCGAGGCCTGGACCAATCCCTGACCGCACCCTCCTCGCGCCTCTAGCACCCCCGTCCCCACCTGCACATTCTCACATGTAGAGATTTCTGCGTCCATCATTCGGACATCCCCTTGGGGCGAGTCTCCGCCTCTGCCAATATGCCTACCAACCAGGTGGGAAAACTAGGAATCCGGGGAGGCTGCCGTGCGAACACCGCATCACGCGGGCCGAACGCTGCCCCTGACCTCCCGCCGGCACATCGACCTGGTCCGTACGTCCAGCGCCATCTGTCAGCCCGGCTGACACCCTTCGCCGGGTCCGGCCCCCTGCCCAGGTCACCCCTGGGCGTCGCCCCGGCCCGCTCTCTTCGGCCGGGTGCTGCCCCGGCCGGCCTCACCGGCCGCGTGCCACCGAGCACGGGCATCCGATGCTCACTCCCCCGCCGAGCGACCCCGCCGCCGACGGCCGGGAGTGACTTCCGTGTGCGCCGATCTCTTCATGTCGCCCGTCTTCGTCCCCGTACCTCGCTGAACACCATCCCGTGAAAGGACACCCCGTGTCTGCCGCAAGACCGCTCACCGCCCTGCGCGCCCTCGCCGTCACCGCGACCCTTCCCCTCCTGCTCACCGCCTGCGGCTACGGTTCCGAGGCGAAGAAGGAGGACGACAAGGCCGCCACCACCGCGGCCGACGCGGGCAAGAAGCTCTCGGCTTCCGAGGTGCGGATCGGGTACTTCCCGAACCTGACGCACGCCACCGCGCTGGTCGGCCTCCAGGAAGGCCTGATCGAGAAGGAACTGAACGGCACCAAGATCAAGCCGCAGTCCTTCAACGCCGGCCCGTCCGAGATCGAAGCCCTCAACGGCGGCTCTCTCGACATCGGCTTCATCGGCCCCTCCCCGTCGATCAACGGCTACGTCAAGTCCAAGGGCTCCAACCTGCGGATCATCTCCGGCTCGGCCTCCGGCGGCGTCAAGCTCGTCGTGAACCCCGACAAGATCAAGACCCTGGACGACCTCAAGGGCAAGAAGATCGCCACCCCCCAGAAGGGGAACACGCAGGACGTGGCCTTCCTCAACTGGATCTCCGAGAAGGGCTGGAAGGTCGACCCCGAGTCCGGCAAGGGCGACGTCTCCGTCGTCCGCACCGACAACAAGGTCACCCCCGACGCCTTCAAGCAGGGCTCCATCGACGGCGCCTGGGTACCGGAACCCACCGCCTCCAAGCTCGTCTCCGACGGCGGCTCCGTCCTCCTCGACGAGACCGCCCTGTGGCCCGACAAGAAGTTCGTGATCACGAACATCATCGTGTCCCAGAAGTTCCTCAAGGAACACCCGGACGTCGTCGAGGCCGTGCTCCGCGGCACCGTCAAGACCAACGAGTGGATCCACGCCAACCAGGACAAGGCGAAGGCCTCCGCCAACGCCCGCCTCGAAGCCGAGGGCGGCAAGCCGCTCGACCCGAAGGTCATCGACCCCGCCTGGCCCAGCATCGCCATCACCGACGACCCGCTCGCCGCGACCCTGAAGACCCAGTCGGAGTGGGCGGTCAAGGCCAAGCTCATCGAGCAGCCCGACCTCGCCGGCATCTACGACCTGACCCTCCTCAACAAGGTCCTCAAGGCCGCCGGCAAGCCCGAGGTCTCCGACGCCGGCCTCGGCGCCAAGTAACCCCACAACCCAGCAACCCCACGCTTGGTGGTTGCGGGTCCCGACGAGCCGTCCGGGGGTCCGTCCAGACCCCCGGAGGCCGTCCGAAGCTCCCCCGGCCGGGCTCGCGCAGGGCCCGCCCGCGGTGGCGTCCGGTTCAGGAATCGGAGCGGAATGCCCCGTGGACGCGCAGGTCGCCGTTGATCGCCACCTTCCCGTCGTTCGTGTGCATGATCCAGGCGTCTCCGTTGCGGACCGACAGATGCGCGCCGGCGTTCACCTTCCCCTGCAGGCGCGACTCGCCTCGAACGCGCAGCATGCCGAGGGTGGTGAGGTCTCCGGTGACGGTGACCGTGCCGTCGGCCTTCACCTCGCCCTCGGCGTCCAGGCGGCCGTGGACGATCAGCCGGGGCGGGCCGTCCTGCGTCTCCAGTACGTTGTCGACGCTCAACCCGCCCTGGAGGGTGAGCCGTTCCTTGACCTGGGCCCGGTGGGTGGCCAGGTCGTTCAGGTCCGCCTTGTCGGCCGCGACGGTCCCCCACTGGCGGCTTCCGGCGCCCTGGAACACGTTCATGCCGGAGGCGGGGAACTCGATCCATCCGTCGGCGGCCGTGCGGCCCTGCACCCACTTGGTGTTGATGCCGTTCAGGTCCGCCAGGTCGGCGGCGACGGTGCCCCAGTCCTGCTTTCCGTCCTTGCGGACGTTCACGCCCGACTGCGGGAACTCGACCCATCCCTTGCCCGAGTCCCGGTCCCCCACCCACTCGGTGTTGATGCCGTGCACGCTGATCTTGTCGGCCGTGACGGTTCCCAAGTCGTTTCCACCGCCGCGGCCGACGCTGATTCCGTCGGACGGGAACCGGATCGAACCGGCGTCGCTCTCACGCCCACGGACCAGGTCCGCGGTCACGGTCTCGACGTCGGTCCGGGCGGCGGAGAGGGTGCCGAG
This sequence comes from Streptomyces virginiae, assembly GCF_041432505.1. Taxonomy (GTDB): domain Bacteria; phylum Actinomycetota; class Actinomycetes; order Streptomycetales; family Streptomycetaceae; genus Streptomyces; species Streptomyces virginiae_A. Next base: position 7,772,935 of record NZ_CP107871.1, on the reverse strand, counting down.
GTCGTCGGCGGCGTCGCGGATCTGGGCGCCCCGCGCGGTGAAGAGGATCCGGCCCTTGTCGGTCGTGCCCTCGACCCACGGGCTGTGGACACCGGTCGTCGCGGTGACGCTCTCGAACTCGGGGCTGCGCAGGTGGACGGTGGTGGTGAGGAAGTAGCCGGGCTGCTGCCCGCCCGGGGAGGTGGCGATCAGGGTGTACGTGGCGTCCCGCTTCGGCTCCTGACCCGCCGTCGGCGACCACTGCCAGCCGGCCGTGCCCTGCCTCGGCGCAACCGTCTCCTGGGCGCCGTCCGGACCCTGGATCCGGTAGGCGAGGGTGTCGGGCCCGTCCCACTGCAGGACGACGTCCTGGCCGCCGGCCACCAGGGTCCGCTTCGCACGGAAGTTGCGCGGAACCTTCGGCAGCTGCTTCAGCAGACTCAAGGTCACGGGGTTCTTCTGCACCCTGGCACCGTTCGCCGCCCTCTCCGTCACCCTCAGCAGCACCAGGCCGGACGCGCTGGAGACGGGGAAGCCGTCCAGGACCAGGGCCATGGAGCCGGCCTCCTGGAACAGCGTGTTCGGCCGGGCGGTCACGGTGAGGACACCCGTGTTGTCGTCCCAGGCGACGATCGGCTCCTCCCCCTGCTTCGTCGCCGTGTTCCGCTCGACCCGCGCGGTGATCGTCTTCGGATGTGCCGTCAGATCACCGTCCGCCTGACCGCAGGGCACCCGTATCTCGATGGAGTACCAGATCACCTCGTCCATGGTCGGATTGGAGACGACGATGTAGACCGATCCCCGGCGTTCCTCGCCCGCGACCGGGACGTGCAGCGGAGCCGGATCGGTGAGTATGTCGTAGTGCAGAGAAGCCATCGCTGAAGACCCCCTGGTTACGCAGTCCGACGCTTGCCCTGACGGGCGCAGCTCCTCCAGGACAACACTTACCGGACAACCCGACACCCGAATCCGCCCTGACCGGCGCAAAACAGATGCGTACTGGCCGAATCCGGAATCTCCCGTTTTCTGCGAGAGCGGACTTCGAGAGCCGCGATCCGGGCCTCCACCGGGCCTGGCCCACGCATCACTTCCTGAAACAACTGGAGGTAGTCGCCTTGCCCGAGAAGGTCACGAAGGAGAAGGTCCTCGTCTACGTCGTCCGTGACGGACGCCTGCTGGTGTTCCGCCACACCGACCACTCCTACGAGGAGGTCGGCATCCAGGTGCCCGCAGGCAGCCTCCGCCCCGGTGAGACCCCGGAAGCCGCGGCCCTACGCGAGGCGCGCGAGGAGACCGGCCTGTCGGACTTCAGGATCGTCCGCAAGCTCGGCGAGACCGAGTACGACATCAGCCCGTACCGGTTCGAGATCCAGCACCGGCACGTCTTCCACCTGGAGCTGACCGAGCCGACGCCGGAGCGGTGGATGAGCCAGGAGGACCACGACGGCGAGCAGAGGCCGACATCCTTCGAGTGCTTCTGGATCCCGCTGGAAGCCGCGCACATTCTCCAGTCCGGCCAAGGCGCGCTACTGGGGCGCCTGTCCGACCGGCCGCGGTAGTGGGGCGCGAAGGCACAGTGGCAGCACTCCGGAGATCCCCCGGCATCGCCGGGTCCGCGAGGACGGCTCCGCCCCAACAGCCGCCACGCCCAGGCGAAACGGCGAGGTCAGCTCCGGGCACGCACGGCGTGCGAGAGCGCACCCACGCTGATGTCGATGACCGCGCGGAGCTGCTTCCGGCTCACCCCGGTCCTGCTCATCACGGCCAGCGACTGGTTGACCGCCGTCAGGTGAACCGCGAAGTCGTCGGCATCGCCTTCGGCCAACTGCGCGGCGTTCAAGGCGGTCCGCAGCCGCGCATGCTGCAAGTCCAGGGCTGCGATCGCGCGTGCGGCGATGGTGGGGCTGAGTGCCGGTGCCGCCATCGCGGTCTGGGCGATCAGACATCCATCGGGTACGTCAGGGTCGGCGATGCGCTGCAGGGTGACCTCGAAGAACGCCCGTACCGCCTGGAGCGGCTCCTCGGACGCGCAGGAAAGCGCCTGGTCGTACCTGGTTCCGTACCGCGCGGCGTAGCGGTCCAGGCAGCGCAGGTAGAGCGAATCCTTGTCGCCGAACGAGGAGTAGATGGAACTGCGGTTCAACCCGGTCGCCCTGGAGAGGTCGTCGAGCGAGGTATCGGCGTATCCGGCCCGCCAGAACTGGAGCATCGCCGCGTCGAGCGCGATGCCCACGTCGAACTGCTTCTTCCCGGCCATCACGCATGCACCTCGTTCTCGTACCAGCCGTTGTGGCCCTACCCATCCTATCTTGAACTGATCAGTTCAAGATGCAGTAGGCTCCGAACATGACCGCCGACGCCCTGGCCCGAACCGCTCCCGCGACCAGAACCCGTTCCCCGGGTTGCCGTTGTACGACCTTGCGGGTTTCACCCACCGCTGGGTCGACGCGGAAGGAATCCGACTTCATGCCGTGGAAGGCGGCCGGCCGGCCGGACCCACCGTCGTCCTGCTCGCCGGATTCCCGCAGACCTGGTGGGCATGGCGCAAAGTGATGCCAGGTCTTGCCGAGCGATTCCACGTGATCGCGATCGACCTGCCGGGGCAGGGCCACTCCGACCGCCCCCGAGGCGGCTACGACACGCACACCGTCGCTTCGCGTGTCCAGGCCGCGCTGACGGCGCTCGACGTGCCGAAGTACTGGCTCGTCGCCCACGACATCGGGGCCTGGGTCGCCTTCTCGCTGGCCCTGAAGTACGAAGAGCGCCTGCACGGTGTCGCCCTGCTCGACGCCGGCATCCCCGGAATCACCCTCCCGGCCTCCGTCCCGACGGACCCCGACCGGGCCTGGAAGACCTGGCACTTCGCCTTCCACCTGGTGCCCGAACTGCCCGAGACCCTGCTCACCGGCCGCGAACGTGACTACGTCGAATGGTTCTTGAAGGTCAAAGCTCTGTCCCCGCACACCTTCGACGGCGCCGAGATCGACCACTACGCCGCCGCCATCGCGGCCGAGGGAGGGCTTTCGGCGTCGCTCGCCTACTACCGCGACGCCGGGGAATCAGCGCGTAAGAACCATGACGCTCTCGAACGGGGGCACTTGACCGTCCCGATCCTGGGAATCTCCAGCTCCCACGGCTCGATCCCCGACATGGCCGCCTCCGTCGGTCCGTGGGCCGAGAACGCGACCGGCGTCGTCATCCCACGAGCCGGACACTTCATTCCCGACGAGCAACCCGCCGCGACTGTCGATGTGTTGACCGCGTTCATCGATCACGAGCGTGCCGAGTGGTACGCGACGCACCGGCCGGCCCGATGCCGTCGGCGCCACCCGCGACACCTTCGGCCCCCTGCGCCCGGAACACCTGCCGTCGCGGTGAACCGCCGTGACGAATCACCATCGGCGTGACACGAATACCCCTCGCGCGGCGTCCAAGGTGTGCGGGCGGAGTAACGGACGCCGCCCGCCCGGACCGGACGACGGGGAGGAGGCGGGGCCACGTGCCGCGAGGGGGCGGTTGGGGGCTCGCCGTGGACATCGGCGGGGCGTTCGTCAAGTCGGCCTACTGGGACGGCGAAGGGGGAATCGGACCGTTGCCGGTCATACCGGCGACCGTTCTGCGGGACCTGGACGGCCGGCTGCTGACCGGCCCCGAGGCGGTACGGCTCGCCCGGACCGCACCCGAGCGGGCCGAGACCATGCCCCTGCACACGCTGACCGGAGGGGACGGCGTACTGCTGGGAGGGGAGCCGGTGGCTTCCGCCGACCTGGTGGCGGCGCTGCTCACGCGCGTGGCGCGGGATGCCTGGCCGGGGTTCGGCCGCTCGGCGCCGGCCGAGCTGACGATGGTCGTTCCGGCCCGGTGGGGACTCGCGGAACGACAGGATCTGGGACGGGCCGTCGCCGCCGCCGGGCTGCCGGACCCTCGCTGGGTGCCGGCTCCACTGGCCGTCGCGTCGTGCTGGTCCGCGCGCCGGGCCGAGCTGCCCCTGGACACCCCGCTGGCCGTCTGCGACGCAGGGGCCACCGGGCTGCGGATCGCCCTCGTGCGGCACGGCAGGACCGGCCACGTGTCCCTGGGCGAGGTCGCGAGCGGCGGCCACGACCTGGACGAAGCCCTGTTCGGGCTGGTGGAGGGCCGGGCGACCGCTGTCGGCCCCGACGCGTGGCGGCTGCTGCTCGACAGGCAGGGGCCCGAGGGGACCCGCGCCCGGGCCCTGCTGCGCGAGGACCTCACCGGTGTCCGCGAGACCTTGTCGGCCTCCACGGGAGCCGCTCTGGTGGTGCCCGGTCAGGACAGTGAATTCCTGCTCCGCAGGGCCGAGTTCGAAGAGGTGGCACGGCGGCCGCTGCACCGGGCGGCCGAGATGCTCCGCCGGCTGGTCTCCGGGCACGGCGCCCCGTACGCGGTGTTGCTGGCCGGTGGCGCCGCCCGCACGCCCCTGCTGTCGGAACTGCTCGCCGACGCGGTCGGCACCGGAGTACCGGACCTGCTGCCCGATCCGGTCAACGCGACCGTACTGGGGGCCGCGAGGCTCGGCAGCACGGTGGCGGCCACCGAGGAGCGCCCGCGGAAGGCTCCGTACGTCTTCGCCAAGGACGGGGACCTGTTCAAGTGAGTATGCGAGGAGGGGACCGTAGATGGACGTGGTGATGCTCGGTGGCACCGACGCGGGCAAGACGACGTACCTGTCGCTCATGTACCGCTGGCTCGGGGAGGGGGTGGGCGGGTTCTCCTGCCGGGCCGCCGACCCCTACGCCCATCAGACCCTGACGGACACCGGCCGGAGCGTGCTGGCGGGCGCCTACCCCCGCAAGACCACGGCGCCGGAGGTCCACGACCTGGTCCTGCGCTATCAGGACCAGGACGTCCTGCCGTTCCGGTGGCGCGACCACAGGGGAAAGGCCCTCACCGAGACGAGGGCCTCCAACGCCGACGTGGGACAGCTGCAGGAGGACCTCAGGGCCGCGGACGGGATCATGCTGTTCGCCGAGGCGCCGGAACTGCTCGCCGCCGGTCAGAGCAGGCTCGTCCGCTCCATGACCACGGCCGTGGTGCGGGCCCTCGGCGAGCGGGAGGGGCGCAGGACCCCGCTGGTCATCGCCCTGACCAAGTTCGACCTCGTGGAAGGGCGCGGCTCGTCCGTGATGGAGCGCCTGAAAGAGCCCTTCGCCGGTCTCGCCGAGCAGGCCGGTGCGAACCCCAACGTCCGCGGGGCCTTCGTCCCCCTGGTGTGCGGGCCGCGCCCGTCGAACGTCCAGATCCCGGCCCTCTGGCTGCTGAACTCGGGCCTCATCAGCCGGGCCGAGCGGGCCGCGGCCGACGCCGACGAGGCCCTACGTCGTGGTATCGCGGCGGCCGGCCAGGACACCCTGCTGGACCGGGTCCTGAGCTGGCTCGACAGTTCGAAGAGCTGGCGGCGCATCAGCGAGGAGGCTCTCGAGGAGGCCCGGGCGGAGCATGCCCGGCTCCAGCCGCTGCTGACGCCGGCGGACCGGTTGGACGGACTGCTCCGGAACGTCGACTCCTTCTGACTCGCGCGAACCCGCGAACCCTTGACCTTCCGCACCCTTGCGAACCCTTCGGACCGGAGGTACTCCCATGGAGATTCCGCAGCTCACCGTGACACTGGCAGGCGGCACCAACACCGGCAAGACCACCTTCATGCACGGCATGTACGCGCGCCTGTCGGCCGGGTTCCACGACTACTTCCTCTACACCATCGATCCTGACGACGACGTCGACCTGCAGGAAGCCTGGGAACGGCTGCTGGATACGGGAGACGTGCCTCGGGGTGGCCAGGCCCCGCAGGAGTACGCCTTCCGGTTCGCCCGTCAGCTGACCCCCCTGCTCGACATGACGTGGACCGACTTCCGGGGAGGTGCCGCGTACGAGAGCGGCCGCAAGGCCGACGCCCAGCCGGACATCGAACAGTGGAAGGAGCACCTGCCGAAGACCGACAGCCTCTACGTCGTCCTGGACGGCGAGGCGCTCGGCACCTGGGTCAAGGAAGGTGCCGAGGAGGGGGCGAACTTCTCCAGTGGCCGGATGGGCCCGGCCCGGCTCAGCCAGATCATCAGGGCGGCGCACGCGGGCAGGACGGCCGCGGGCAATCCCCCGCCGTCCATCGTGCTGCTGATCACCAAGATGGACATGCTGTCCGTGGCCTCGGGCATGTCCACCGCCAAGGCGTTCAAGACCGCCACGCTCAACATGCGGAAGCTCCTGAGCCCCCTCTTCGAGCAGGGCATGACGACCCTCGTCTGCCCCGTCCAGATCGGGACGTTCAAGAGGTCCCAGACGGAGAACGGACGCGTGGATCCGTCCCTGATCCGCCCCCAGTATCTCCACGTGCCGATCTGCTTCTCCCTCTGGTACTACCTGACGGAGACGCTGAGGGCGCAGGAGCAGCAACTGGTCGGCGCGCAGGTGAGGTTGACGGTGAGTCAGGAAATGCTGGCCGAGCTGCGCTCGAAGTCCCTGCTCCTGGGCAAGCGCAAGAAGATCCTCTCCGCGGAGGCGTCCGCCCTGGCACAGCAGGCCGAGAAGTCGGCGATCGAGGACGGGATCAACACCCGCCAGACGCAGGCCGACCAGATGATGGCGACGTTCGAGAACTTCCCCATCATCAAGGACGGCAAGATCTACATGAACTGGCCGGAGGACAATTCGTGACCGGCGGAGCGTGGAGCCCGGTGGTCCTGGGCCGGCTCCGCTACGTCGACCAGTGGTGGCGCGAGCTGCCCGAAGGCGCCCGCGCCGACGGGTGGCTCGGTGCCACGATCACCGCGGCCGTGCAGAACGGCCGGGACCTCGAACACGGCCGCCGCATGGTGTTCGCGCGCCAGGAGGGCCGGGTACTGGTGGGCGGTGCCTGTGACGCCGAACTGCTCAGCGAACGGCACCGCACCGACAGCGGGGGACGTCCGTTGTACTGCTTCGTCGGCTGGCTCGGCCCGGCCGACTCCGACGCGGCGCCGACCCTGGACAGGCTGGCCGAGGGGTACCAGGGCTGGGCGAGCGAGCTCTACGAGCGCGCCGTGGAGCCCGTATGGGAGGCGAAGGCCACCCCCGAGCCGCGCGGGCCCAGTCCGGCGGGCCCTGCTCCCTGGGGCCGGGAGGACCGGGCGCCGCGGGGACCGGAACCCCTGGAACTGCCGCACGCGGCGGAGCCGGGCGTCTGGCTACTGCCCGCAGCCCGCGCCGGTGCGTACTGGGACGCGGCCGTCCGGTCGACGGAGCCGTGCGTCCTGATGACCGGATGGCACCGACCGGTCATCCCCGCCCGCTCTCCGCTGACCCACGTGTGCGCGGCCGGCATCGAGGAACCGGTGTTCCGGAGCGCTCCGGCGCCCCGGCGGCTGCCGCCCCCGGCGGAGCCTCAACCGGTGCAGACGGATCCGGAGGAACTGGATCCGGAGGAACCGGAGCGGCCGGTCGAGGCGGACTCCCAGGGAGAGCCGCTACCCCGCGTGTCGGACAAGCCGGACGGCACCTTCGACAGTGTCCGGGCGATGGCGACGGACGCCGCACAGAAGGCCGCGGACGCCAAGCAGAAGGTGGCGGACGCCACGCAGAGGATGGCGGCGGACGTCACAAAAGCGCTGCGGTGGAAGCCCAAGGGGAAGAAGGGGAAACCGAAGCCCTCCCCGGCTGTGGCCACGCCCCAGCCCCCGCCCCCGGCGCTCTTGCCGCTGCCGCCCGGGCCGCCGCCGGGCCGCCGGGTCGTCTCCCCGGGCGAGTTCGCGGACAGCAAGCTGTTCGACGACCTGGACCCCGGAGGCACGGCCGCCCCACCCACCGAGGAGCCGTCGGAGGAGACCCCGTGAACGACACCGACCGCGCCGCACGGCTGCAAGCACTGACGGACCTGCTGTACGAGGCCGCCGCGGAGGCGGGAGTCGAGGAGCCCGGAGGCGCCCGGATCCTGGCCGAGACCGAAGCCCTGCACTCCGGCAGTGCGGTGATCGTCTGCGTCGGCGAGAAGAAGCGCGGCAAGAGTTCGCTGATCAACGCGCTGACCGGCTGCCCGGGCCTGCTGCCCGTGGACATCGACGTGGCGAGCAGCGTCCACGTGCTGGTGCGCTACGGCGAGCGGCCCGAGGCCCTCGTCCACCGCGGTCCCGAGGGCGGCCCGTCGCGGGCGGAGCCCGTGCCCCTGGAGCGGATCGCCGAGTTCGCGGCCCTGGACCCCGAGACCCAGCTGGCCCGGCACCAGGATGTCAGCCACCTGGACGTGTCGGTGCCCGCGGAGGTCCTCCGCCCGGGCCTGGTCCTCGTCGACACGCCCGGAGTGGGTGGTCTCGTCTCCGGGCACGCGCAGCTCACGATGGCCGCGCTGCGACGCGCCGACGCCCTGCTGTTCGTCCTCGACGGCTCCGGCGAGCTGACCGACTCCGAACTCGCCTTCCTGGAGAAGGCCACGGACCGGATCGCCACCGTGGTCTTCGTCCTCACCAAGACCGACAAGTACCTGGACTGGCGCGAGGTGCTGGAACGCGATCGGGTCCTCGTACGGGAGCACGCCCCGCGGTACGCCGACGCCCCCTGGTTCGCCGTCAGCGCGGCGGAAGAGGAGGACGCGGTGGCGGCCGAGGAGGCCGGCGATCCGGAGAAGGCCGCACGGCTACGGGCCTCCGGCGGCTGCGGGGAGCTCGGTTCGGCCCTGGTGCGGATGATCGCCGAACGGGCGGTGGACGTGCGCATGGGGAACGTGGCACAGGTCATCCACGGGGAGCTGGTCCCCCTGGCCGAGCAGGCGCGCCGGATGCTCACGGCCGCCTCGGGCGGCACGGAGGGCGCCGCCGAAGTGGAGCGGCTGCAGGAGACACTGGCCCGGGAGAAAACGGAGGGCGCCATCTGGCGCAAGTCCCTCGCGAAGCGGACGAAGAGCGTGGAGGAGGAGATCCAGCTCGCCTTCAAGCGGAGCGTGAACGACCTGCGGTCGGCCGCGGGGGACGAGATCGCGAAGGCGCGCAGAACGGCCGAACGGACAAACCTGCCCGAGTCCTTGGAACGCGGGGTGCGCGCCGTGTGGGCCGAGCTGGAGGCGGCTCTGGAGGTGGGCGTGCGCGGGCTCGTCGAGGAGACGGGCCGGGAGATCGAGGCCGCGCTGGGCGGGGCCGCAGCCGCCAGGGCGGGCCAGGACCTCGCCCGGGGCGGCCCCCTCACGGGCGGCGGCCCCGCCCTGCGGCTACCGGACCGGCTGCGCGACCTCAAGCGTCCGGCGCCCACCGCCCACGATCAGCAAGGCCCCGGCGCGTTCCTCGAACGCTCCCTCCTCGCCTGGAGCGGAGGCAGCGTCGTCTTCGGCATCACCACCGTCATCACCGGCGGAGCCCTGCTCGGCCCGCTCATGATGGGCGCCGGAGTGATCGGAGCCCTGATGACCCGGCGGCGCCGGCGTGGCGAGCTGGTTCGGGTGCGAGGCGACGCCCGCCGCCACCTCAGCCAGACCGTCGCCGAACTCACCACCGAGGTACCGCCCGTGGTCAAGGGCATCGTGGCGGACGCGAGCAGCCGGCTCGCCGGGTCCATCACTCTCGTCCTGGAGGAGCGGGAGACGGAACTGCGCGCCGAACTCAAGGAACTGCGGGCCGTGCTGGCCCAGGAGAAGGCCGAGCGCACGCGGCAGGCGGCCGAGTCCCGCGCCCGCCAGGCACGAATCGTCGGCCTGCTCGACCGGCTACGGTCCCTCGTACCGGAGGCCGGTCCGACCGGGAGGGGCGCACAGTGAGCGAGCCGGACGTGGCGGCGACGGGGTCCGACGCACCGGCCGGGCGGTCGTCCGTGGCCGCGCTGGCCGGACTCTGCGCCGGGCTCGGTCCCGGGCTGCCCGGCCCCGCCGCCGTCGCAGTGGGCGCGGTGGCCGCGCGGCTGGCCGCGCCGACGCTGCGGATCGCCGTCGGAGGACGCCTGAACGCTGGGAAGTCGACGCTGGTGAACGCGTTGCTGGGGCACTCCCTCGCCGCGACCGGGGCCACCGAGTGCACCCGGCTGGTGACCTGGTTCCGGCCGGGCACCCAGAACCGGGTCCTGGTCCGGCTGCGGGACGGCTCGGGGAACTACGTCCCCGCCGCGCCCGGAGGCGGAGTGCCCGACGATCCGGCCGCCTTGGGCGCGGATCCCTCGGACATCGCCGAACTCGTCGTGGAAGCACCGAATCACGCGCTGGAGAACGCCTACCGGATCGTGGACACCCCGGGCATGGACTCGCTCAGCGGCCTGGACGCGCCCGCACTGGCGGCCCTGGACCGGTCGGACGCCCTGCTCTACGTGATGCCGCACCCCGGCGAGGGGGACGTCGAGGCACTGGAGGCGCTGCGCCGCCAGTCCGGCCGGGGAGTCACGGCCGCCAGGGCGCTGGGCGTACTCAGCCGGATCGACGAACTGGGCCGCGGCATCGGTGACCCCTGGCCGCAGGCACACCGGCTGCGCACCACCTACGCGCGGCGGCTGTCGGGGCTGGTCGGCGATGTCGTCCCGGTCGTCGGCCTGCTCGCCCAGGCGGCCCGGGGCGAACGGTTCACCGACAGGGACACCGAGTCCCTGGCGGCCCTGGCCGGCTTGCCGGACGGGCCGCTGGACGAAGCCCTACGCTCTCCCCACACCTTCCTGGCCTGGTACGACGGCCCGCTCGACGCTGAGGAACGACAGCGGCTGCTGTCCCTCCTCGGCCGGTACGGAATCCGGGAGGCCGTCGGTCTCTGCGACGGACGGAGCACCCGTGCCCTGCTGGCCGGTCTGCGGGAGCGTTCGGGATTCGACGCCCTGGAGGCCCGGGTACGGGAGGAGTTCGTCGAGCGGGCCGACGCGCTGCGTGCCGTCACCGCGCTCCGCTCCCTGACCGCGGTGGCCCGGAGCCTGCCGCCCGGCGGGCCGCGGGAACACCTGCGGTCCGCGCTCACCGTGATCCGCCGACAGCCGGCGCTGCGTCAGATCGCCCTGTCCGCCGCCCTGACCGACCAGGGCTCGGGGCGCATGACCCTGGACGCGGAGCGGTCCGCCGCCCTCACCGCCCTGGTACACGGCCGCTCGGCGGCCGCGTCCCTGGGGCTGCCGGAGGGGCTGTCGCCCGCCGGTACGGCGGCACGGGCGGCACAGGAGGCCGGCCGGTGGCGGGCGTACGAGACGGCGCCCCACCGACGCGTGCGCATCCACGCGCGCGCGGCGCGGGAGCTGTGCGAGGCGCTGTACTTCTCGGCCGTCCGGCGCGCGGAGCCCGGCCGCTGAACCGCACGGCCGGGCAGTCCCGGGTCAGTACGGGAAGGATGCGTCCAGTCCGCCGCCCACATCACCGAAGTCCGTTTCGTCCCCGTGGGCGGTGTCGTCCCCGCCTTCGTCCAGGTCCCAGTCGACGTCCTCTTCCTCGTCGCTCCCCTCACCGTGGCCGTCGTCGCCGTCGTCGTCGGCTTCTCGGTCCGGGTCCCATTCCTCGGTATGTTCCTGCCCGTCTCCCCGGTCCTCGTACCCTTGCTGTTTCCCGTCACCGGCCTCGTCGGCGGCCGGCAGCTCCCAGGTCTCCGGTACCCGCGGCAGATTCAGGTCGGGAACGCCCGGCAGACGTCCGGTGGCCGGGAGCGGCACGCTGCCCTGCCAGGAAGCCGGCGCAACGGCCGGTGCCGGAGGCGGGACGGTGTCCGGTTTCGCCGGCGGACGCTTGCTGAGGCGGCCGGCCGCCAGGCCGGCGAGGGCGGCGCCGCCCGCCAGTACCCGGGGATCCACCAGATAGGCGGAGTCGGAGGCGAGGGAGCCCGAGGAACCGGGGGTGAAGACGGGTATCCGTGTGTTGGTGCGGGCCACGGGGAACGCCGCCACCCACACCGCGATCTCGGGAGGGCCGCTGCTCCGCTTGTTGACGACGTGATCCATGGAGTTCGCACCCGCCGGCAGGCCGTCGATCCCCTGGCTCAGGACGTCCCGGAAGTAGGACTCGTCGCTGATGAAGGCCAGGTCGCAGTCCTTGTGCGCGGTCAGTGCCCGACGGGCGGGTTCGGAGCCCACCAGATCGGTCACCAGCACGAGGCCCTGTCCCACCGCGCCCGTCGCGCCGCTCGTGGTGCTTCCCTGGCCGAGGGCCATCCGCATCCGCATCCGACGGGTGTCGCGACCGGGAACCCGGTTCACTTCATGGAGGGCGGTCTGCACGCCCGAGATGAGAGCGGGTACGACGGTGATCTCACTGATCGAGTCGGGAAGCACGAACAGCAAGGCGTCCCCGTGCTCTTGGCGGTAGCAGTTCCGGGTGTCGAGGCCCGCGGCCCGCAGGGCGTTGCCCATCACCCAGTCGAGCCGTTCCTGCAGTTCGAGCTGTTCCGGGTAGGTGCGTTTGCTGTACTCCTCGATGTCCACGATGGTGCTCACCCGCCGACGGTCCGTCCCGCCGCCGCTCTTCTTCCGTCCGACCATCGGACGCCTCTCCTTCCGGGCGGTCAGTCGTTGCCGCCCGCATCTCGGGTGATCGCGCGCAGCGCGTCGATGTCGTGTACGACCAGGCGCAGGTAGCTGGTGGACAGGATGCCGCGGCCGCGCAGTTCGGAGACCGCGCGCTGCACGCTCGGCAGGGACGCTCCGACGAGAGCGGCCAGGTCGTGCCGGCTGAGGGGGACGTCCAGTCGCGCACCTTCGGCGGTGGGACGGCCGTGCGTCGCGAGCAGCCCCTCCAGGATGCCGCAGACGCGTACGAGGACCGGGGCGCCCGAGGTGTCCACCCGGTGGCGCGTGGCCATGCGCAGCTTGCGCGTGACGGAGCGCTGGACGGCGTCGGACGCGTCCGGGTGGGCACGCAGGTACCGCAGGAACTCGGGGCGCGAGATCGAGTGCGCCAGGACGGTCGTGGCCGCGCGGACCGACGCACTCCGGGGGCCGGCGTCGAGCGCCGCGAGTTCCCCCACGAGGTCACCCCGGGTGCGCAGCGCGAGCAGGACGTTCTGTCCACCCGCTGTGTCGGCCTCCACCCGGACGTAACCGTTGACCAGAAGGTAGACCTCGGTGTCGAGGTGTCCTTCGAGCATGAGGACTTCGGGTGGCTCGTACTGTCGTACGGTTCCCAGCCGGAGGAAGGCGCCGAGATCGGCGGGGGCCAGATCGGCCATGAAACTGCGCCGGGGCCACCGGCCGCCGGGGGCACGCGAGGATGCCGCGCCGCGCCCACTGGAACCGTCTGCCGTTTCCCCCACCTCCCGGATGACGGCCGATCGTCACAAGGGGGGATTCTAGCCGTCCGGTGGCTTCCGGAAGGGGCTTTCCGGAGTGCTGTGCGGGGGTCCTCGGGCCGGGGCCCGCTCATGGCCGGCTCCGCTCGCGCGCACCGCGCCCGCGAGGCCGACGAGGCGCGTCGAGCAGACCTGCCAGGGTCCTGCGGCCCCGGGCGAGACAGGACCGCACGGCGTCCGTGGTCGTGTGCTGGCGGTCGGCTATCTCCTGGTAGGACAGGCCGTAATGGTCGCGGAGCAGGACGGTTTCCCGGGTCCGCGAGGGCAGTTGGCCCATCGCCCACACCAACGCCACCCGGGCCGTCATCGGATCCTCGGCGGCCACGGCCCCGGCCGGCTCCGGTAACTCGGGTACGGGGGACGGGCGTCGGCCGCGGCCGCGCACCTCGTCCAGCGCGGAGTTGATGGCCACCCGACAGAGCCAGGTCCCGGGCGAGGAGCGCCGGCCGTAGCCGCCGATGCCCCGCCAGGCGTGGATCAGCGTGTTCTGCAGGGCGTCGCGGGCGTCGTCCTCGTCGCGGGTGATGCGCCGGCAGACGGCGAGCAGACGGGGCTGGTGGCGGATCACAAGTTCGGCGAAAGCCTGGTGGTCGCCCTGGGCGGCGCGGTCGGCCAGTTCCCCGTCGGTGGCCTCGCTCCTGCGGGCGTGGGTGGTCTGGGTCGTCACGATGGAGATTCCCCGAACTGTGCGGCTCAAATGGGACGCCGCCCAGCCTAGGAACAGCCCTGGCGCCACATCGCATCTTTTGATGCATTGAGGGCTTCGCCCGCTCCGTATCGTCGGCCGTGCCACCGAAGGAAGGGACACCGCCGTCATGCCACCTGCCGCCGTAACGCCCGCTCCCCCGCCTCCTCCCACTCCGGCTCTGGACACCGCCTGGCGCATCCACACGGCCGTCGCCGAATGGACCGGTCGCGTCGACACCAAGGCCTCCGTGGTGCTCACACTGGAAATGGCCGTGCTGGCCGGCTTGGTGACGCTCTCGACCGGGGGCCGCGGCCTCCCCGGAGACATCCGGCCCGGCCTGTTCTGGTGCGGTGCCCTGCTGTTCGTCGCAGCCGCCGCGTGCGCGGTCATGGTAGTGATGCCGCGCATGCGGGCACGCCACGTACCGGGCGAAGCCGCCACGAACTTCGTCTACTTCGGGCACCTGCGACTGTGGGACCCGGCCGCACTTGCCGGGGCGTTGACCGGCGGCGTACTGGAGGTCCTGGCGCGGGACATCGTGGCGTGCAGCGCGATAGCCTGGCGCAAACACCGCTTGCTCCAGCTGTCGATCGTCATCGCCTCGGCCGGGGGACTCCTCCTTCTCCTCGCGCTGGTCCTGGCGGCGGGCGGATGAGCGGCACGGGGTGAAGTCGGATGCCGCGATCCGGCGGTTGCCGCCTTGCCCAGGGACCGGGGCTGCCGAGCCACCCCGGCCGAGGACCGTCCGCCCTCGGGGAAACGGGCGTCGTCCAGAACGTGGACGCACCCCGGGTGACACCTGCCCCTGTGGCCTCGGCGATCGAGCGGCCACGAGAACCGCCCGGTCCCCTACGGACAGGGCGAAGAGCGAGCCGGACACCGGCGACGGCTGCACGCTGGGACCGGATGGGACCGACGCGCTGTCCGCGCCCCTTACCCCTTCCGCCGACGGTGCCTATATTCGTCCCATGACCACTCGTGACCCGGATCCACCGGCGGGAGTCGTGTCGGTGACAGCAGCTGGTGCGCGGCTGCTGTTCGTGCCAAGTCGCCTGCGCGAGCTGGGTGTCGCGCTCGGCGCGAGCGTCCTGGTTCCGTTGTGGATCGCGGCCCCCCTCCTCCTGGCGTTCCTGGTTGTCATCCTGTTCACGGACTCCGCGGTGGCCTGGGCCCTGTTCTGGGTCGTCCTCGGGTTGACGGTGCTGGCCGTGGTCGGGCTCGTTCTGGGCTTGATGTGGATGGTGCCGGCCACGATGGTCCGGTGGATCGAGTTCCGCCCGCACGAGAACGCGACGCACCTCGTGATCGCCCGTTTCCTGCGGTCGTCCACCATTGCCGCGGCCGATCTTGAGCGCGTCGTCATCGTCGAGCGGTTCAGACTCGGGCAACGGAAGTCGATCAAAGTCGTGCTGCACATGGGACGCGGAGAGGAGATCGCTTGCGAGCCGGGCTTCCGCGCCCCCGTGTCCCTGGTCGGAACACCATGCCTGCTCGCCTGGCTGACCGACCGACTCGGCGCAGCTCGAACGGCGGTCGAATACCAGAAGGAGATCGACCGGAACTTCATCTGCCCCGACGAGTGGTGGACGGCATCGGCCCTGGCCGACCTGTGGCAGGTGCCCGTCAGCGCGGTCGACGAACTGGCCGACCGCCACGGCATTCGCACGTACCGGTACACACCCCGGGGCGCTGCGAGGGACACGGTGACGGTCTACCACCCGGGTCGGGCACACGAAGTCGCCGAGGAGCTCCGCCGGACACGCACCCTCCGACCGGAGGCCGGCGGCGACGGGGCCGCTCCCGGCGTGTGAGCCGGCACCGTGCCCACCGGGCGCCGGAGCGTGGCCAGGGTTTCTGCTCCTGCGCCGGACGGCCGCCCGTACGTGGACCCTAGCGTGACGTCCCCCGGCGTCGGTCGGCCGGTACGCGGACCAGGCGGAGCAGCAGCCCTCCCCCGAGCAGGGCGAGTACGGCCGCGGCGCGCAGCACCGTCTCGATGGCCGCGCCGTCGGAGGCCGCGCCTGGCGCCGAACCGCTGAGGGCTTCCAGCACCGTCGAGGCGACGGCGACCGCCAGCGCGCCGAGCAGGACCAGGGACGTCAGGACGAAGCCGGACGCGGCGGCAAGACGGGTCGGGGGGACGTACGACTGCGTGGCGACGTTGGTCAGGGCCCAGCCGAGGCCGAGACCGGTGCCGACGACCGCGAAGACCACCACGTACAGGGCGAGCGGCGTCGACCAGGTCAGGACGAGCACGGAAGTGCCGCTGAGGAGCATGGCGCCGGCCATGAGCACCTCGGGCCGCCATCGGCGGGCGAGATGTCCCGAGAAGTAGCTGGCGGTACCGGCGCCCACCGAGAGCGCGAGGAAGACCAACCCGGCGGTGAAGGGCGACAGGCCCCGCGCCTGCTGGAGGTAGAGCGCCGAGAACACGGCGACCAGACAGTAGACGACGTTGGACAGGGACCCGGCGAGCGTGATGGTGACGAACGGGCCGTTCCGCAGCAGCCCCAGATCGAGCAGGGGCTCCACGCTGTGTCGCTCGATCCGGACGAAGAGGGTCAGCAGAGCGGCTCCCGCGACGAGACAGCCCCACGTCGCAGGGGACGTCCAGCCCCAAGCGGCTCCCTGGTCCACGCCGAGCATGATCAGCGTCAGGCCGCCCGCGAGCGTGGCCGCGCCCGGCAGGTCGAGCCGCCCCGAAGCGTGGGTGTCGCGGGTTTCGGGGACGTGGCGGAGCATCAGGACGGCGGCGGCGGCGCAGATCGGCACGTTGAGGAAGAAGACGGCTCGCCAGCTGACGTGTTCGGCGAGGGTTCCGCCCACGAACGGCCCCAGGGCGGTGCCCACGGCACTGAAGGCCAGCACCGTGCCGACGGCCCGGCCCTGCCGGTCGTCCCGGAAGTAGCCCGTGACGACGGCCACGGCGACGGGGAAGATGAACGCGGCGGTCACGCCCTGCACCACCCTCCCCGCGACGAGCCAGGCCGTGGACGGTGCCAAGCCGCAGAAGACCGAGACGGCGCCGAACCCGACCAGTCCGCAGACGAGCGTCCGGCGTCTGCCGTGGACATCGGCGACCCGACCTCCAGTGATCATGAAGGCACCCAGGGTGAGCATGTAGCCGCTGACCAGCCACTGCAGGTCGGTGGTCGGTTCGCCGTAGTCCCGGGCGATCACGGGAAGCGTGAGGTTGAGCGCGAACCAGTCCATCTGCACGAGGAGCATCGACAGTGCCGCCGCGGTGATGACCGCCCGGTCAGGCCTGCTGAACAGGCTCTCGCCACGCCCGGCCCGCCTGTCGGAAGGAGCCTTCATCGCCCACCTCGATCCGCGCCCCCGTTCATCGTTGCACCCCCCGCCTCCGGCGGCGACACGGCTCCGGGTCGTCGGCCCGACGCCACCGCCCGGCGTCAGAAGCCCGCCCCTCAGGACGAGGTCGAGTCCGACCTGCCCGGCCACATGGGGACGAGCGTGGTGTCTCTCGGCCAATCCGCGTCCGTGCATGTGCCACACGACGGACAGCGGCCCGGGCACCGTCTCTGTGTCCCTTGCGGTCGACGTCGATTGTTCGGCGCTTTCACGAGGCAGCCGAAACGAGACGCGGCCCCTTCCGGCGGGAAACAGGAGCAGCATGTGAACAGATATGGTCTGGCCCGCCACGCCCGGAAGTACGTCCCGCGGGTGCTGTCGGGCGGTACGGGCCGAATCAAGGGTGTTGTCACACCCGGTCGCCCACGCCTCCCCCGCCCCGTCCTCCCCGGGCCACAGACCTCGGACCACGGACCACGGACCGACGAACAGGAATGAGCGCACAGATGAAGACGACGATCCGGTCGGCAGTGGGCACCACACTGCTGCTCCTGGCCGCCATGACGGCCACCACCGGCTCTGCCGCCGCACAGGTACCGGCTGACGCCCCGGCCGCAGGGCAGACTCGGGTGACAGGGCAGTGGACCGAGTCCGTCGACAAGGACCGCCCGGGAATCACTTTCTACATCGAGAAGCTGACCTTCACCGCGGACGGCCGATTCGAGCAGATCAACAACGTGATCTGCAACCTGGAGAACTGCCCCGCGTTCAAGATCGGCGTCAACACCGGCACCTACCGCACTGCAGGGAAGACCATCCACCTCGACGGCAACCTCTCAGACCTCCACGGCACCGTCCGAAGCAGCAACACCATCGTCCTCGACGAACACCTTCTCCACCGCACGGCTGCCGACGCCTCGCAGTAGCCTGCCCGTCAGAACGACGCCCCCCTCCCCGACCACTCAGCAGCTCCGTCAGGTGTCGCAGCCGCGCCTGCGGGCGTCGGGCCCGACCCGCTCCTGTGCGCACGCTGTCAGGCCGAGAGGACCGGGCTGTCGACCGCAGCCAGATCGTTGGAAGGGCGCCACTGTCATCTCGGGCGGGACCGTGGACGGATCCGGGCCCGGTCTGCGGCGGTGGACAGCCGGCGACCGAACGGATAGACCTGCCGGATGCACCCGGATGAGGCCCATGTCTGGCAGCTCGACCCCACCCGTGTCGCTGGCCGGGCGGCTCTGCTGTCGCCCGAGGAGAGTGCCCGGCTGGCCGCCCATCGCGACCCCCGGGCCGGACACACGTTCCTGGTGGCGCGGGGTCTCCTGCGGTGCGCGCTGTCCGAGATGGAGCCCGAAGTCGCCCCGGCTGCCTGGTCATTCACCCGTGGACCGCACGGCCGCCCGCAGATCGCGGCCCCGCGGCGCCACACGTCCGTACGCTTCAACGTGTCCCACACCCGCGACCAGGTGGTGTGTGTGGTGGTACGGGACGCCGACTGCGGGATCGACGTGGAGCCGGCCGGGCGGACCGTCGACGTGCCGCTCCTGGCGGGGGACGTGTTGGCCCCGGCCGAGGCCGCCGTCCTCGCCGCAGCCGCGCCGGAGCACCGCTCGGAGGTGTTCCTGCGCTACTGGACGCTCAAGGAGGCCTACGCCAAGGCGCTGGGGGTCGGGATGCGGCTGCCCTTCGCCGGTCTGGTCTTCGGCCCGCCCACCACCGGTGCGCCACGGCTGGACCCGGCCGTGCATCCGGAAGGCGCCGACTGGCAGTTCGCGCAGTGGGTGACTGCTCAGGGCCCGGCCGGGCAGGGGTGGGTGGTGTCGCTGGCGCTCAGTCGGCCGGGCGGCCGTGAGCTGCGGATCGTACGGCACGATCGGTGGCCCACATGTCCGCCACCGCCCTCGCGAGGGGGATCCGTGGACGCCAGTCGAGCAGCCGGCCGGCCAGGGTGATGTCGGCCTGCGTCCAGCCGCCGCCCTTGCTCTCCACCCGCGCGGACCGCTCCCTGACCGCGTGCGGCGGTATCCCGGAGGCGGACACCAGCAGGGAAACCAGTTCCCGCATGCTCACCGCCTCGCCCCGCCCGATGTTGATCACCTGTCCGACGACCGGGGCGCGGGCGGCCCGGACGACGGCGTCGGCGAGGTCGCGGACGTCGACGTAGTCGCGCCGGGCGTCGGCGATGGTCAGCTCCAGCCCCTCCGACTCGGACGCCTCGGACGCCTCGGACGCCTCGGCCAGCTTGGCCATCACCGTGCCGAGGAAGCTCGCCCGGGTGGTGTGCGGCCCGCACACATTGACGGCGCGCAGCACCACGCCGTCGGCCTCGCCGGCCCGGGTGGCGGCGAGCACCGCCTCGGAGCCGGCATGTTTGGTGCGCGCGTACGGCGTCGTCGGGTTCGGTTCGACGCGCTCGTCGATGGGGACGCCGTCAGGGACGAAACCGTACTCGTGGATCGTTCCCACCTGGACGATCCGGGGCCGTCGGGGCATGAGGGCGGTCGCCGCGAGGAGCCGGTCCACCAGCCGGACATGGGCGTGGTGCATGGCCTCCTCGGTCGACACCCAGCCTCCGGTCGCGTTGACGACCACCTCCACGCGCGCGGTGGTGAGCAGGGCCGCGAGTGCGGCCGGGTCGGCCGCCGCGACGTCGAGGGCGTGGAAGGCGTGCGGGGCGAGGTCCGGCCGGGGCCCGCGGGCCACGGCGAGGACGTCGTAACCGGCCCGGCCGAGGGCGGCGCACACCTCACGGCCGACGCAGCCGGTCGCGCCCAGGACGGCGGCCGTGGGGAGGGCGTTCAGGTCGGTCATCGGTTCTTCACTCCTTGGCGAGGCGGTCGGTGTGCGGCGGTGAGCCGTTCCAGTACGGGGACGAGGTCGGCCGGGGCCGGGGCGGCGAGGGACTCGGTGCGCAGCGCGGCAGCGGCCCTGGTGAAGGACGGATCGTCCAGGACGCGGACGAGCATCGCGCGCAGTTCGGCGGCGGAGAACTCCTCGGCAGGCCGGACGAGTCCGGCGCCGCGGTCCGCGACCCGCCGGGCCTTGGGGATGTTGCACCACATCCGGGCGGGCAGCATGATCTGCGGCACGCCGTGGGCGAGCGCCGTGGCGACGGTGCCCGATCCTCCGTGGTGGACGATGGCGGCGCAGCTGGGCAGCAGGACGTCCAGGGGGACGAAGTCCACCACCCGGACGTTGCCGGGGACGTCCGTCAGGGTGTCGAGCTGGCCGGCGGTGAGGGTCGCCACCACCTCGACGTCCAGGTCGCCGACGGCGTCGAGGAGGGCGCGTACGGAGGCCCGGTCGCCGCCGACGATCTCCCGGAAGGAGCGCCCGAGGGTGAGACACACCCGCGGGCGGGCGGGCGGCTCGCGCAGCCAGTCGGGGATGGCCGACGGGCCGTTGTACGGCAGGTAGCGGACCGGGACGTAGGGGTGGTCCACGGGCAGGCGCAGGGAGGTGGGCAGGGGGTCGACGGTCCACTGGCCCAGTACGGCCTCCTCGGCGAACTCGAGGCCGTGTTCGGCGAGGAGGGGGCCGAGCCACTCCTCGAACGGGTCCTCGTGGAGCGCGGCCGGGCGGCTCGCGAGCAGGTCGTGGTAGTGGGAGCGCATCCAGCCCATGAGGTCGAGGCCGAACATCAGGCGGGCGTGGGCGGCACCGGTGGCCATGGCCGCGACGGCACCGGCGTAGTACATGGTGTCCCACACGACGAGGTCGGGCCGCCAGTACCGGGCGAAGTCGACCAGTTCGGAGATCACCGGGCGTGGATTGGTGGCCTGGTGGACGACATGGCTCCAGGTCGTGAGTACCCCGTGGACGTAGTCGTACGTCAGCTTCTCCGGGCGCAGCTCGCCGATGTCGAGGACGTCGAGCCAGGAGTCCTCCGCCCGGTCCTGCCCGGCAGGGCCGTCCGGCTCGGGTTCCTCCTGCTGGTTCATCTTGGCGCCGACGTCGAGCACTTCGCCGACCGGAACCGCCGTCAGTCCGGCGGCGAGGATGTCCTCGTGCACGTCCGGCTGGCTGGCCATCCGGACGTCATGACCCGCCGAGCGGAGCGCCCAGGCAAGCGGCACCTGCGTGTTCACATGGGTGGTGGCCGGGAAGGGGGTGAACAGCACGCGCATCTCGTCATCCGCCCTCGCGGCTCAGGTGTTCCCAATCGGTGTAGGCGTGCAAGCGGTTCCGTTGGTCCGCGACCACGTCGTCGTACGCCCGATCGCCGAGCACGATCCGGCGCGGCGGGCTGTCCGTGCGGGAGAGCGCCAGGACGACCGCGGCGGCCGCGGCCGGGGAGGCCGGGGGCGGGTACGCGGCCCAGGACGCCTCCAGGGCGGCACGGGCGCCGTCGTAGGCCGGATGGGGGGTGGTGGCGGTCGTACCGAGGTGGCCGAGGCCGGTGTCGTAGCCGCCCGGCTCCAGGACGGTGACGTGGATGCCGAAGGGCTCGACCTCGGCGGCGACGGCCTCGCCGACCGCCGCCAGCGCCGCCTTCCCGGCGCCGTAGAGCCCGGTGCCCGCCGCGCCGCCGCCCGCCCCCATCGCAGTGACCTGGAAGAGATGGCCGGAGCCTTGGGCGCGCAGGACGGGCAGGACGGCCTGGGTCACCCACAGCGCGCCGAAGAAGTTGATGTCGAGGTGGGCGCGGGCCTGCTCTTCGGTGGCCTCCTCGACCATGCCGAAGAGGAGCTGCCCGGCGTTGTTGACGACGACGTCGAGCCGGCCGAAGGCCGCCGTGGCGCGCTCCACCGCGGCGAAGACGTCCGCCCGGCGGCTCACGTCCAGGGGCAGGGGCACCAGGCGCCCGCCGTGCCCGCGGCCCAGGACGTCCAGGGCGGAGGTGTCACGGGCCGCGGCGACGACCCGGTCTCCGGCCGCGAGCGCGGCTTCGGCGAAGGCGTGGCCGAGCCCACGGGAGGCTCCGGTGATGAACCAGACCCGGCTCTCGTGGGGCGGTTCGGGGACGGGGAGTTGAGTCATCCCGCCACCCTGACCGAGGGTCATCGAGTTTGCGTTGAGCCGCGCTCGAAGGGCGTCGTCCACACTGCGCACGTCACGCCCGGCGCAGCGCACGCGCACGCGTGCCCGCACCCGTACCGAGCCGGTGCGATGGCCGGCCCACCGATCGAGGGAGCCCCCGATGAACACCGCGGACCACGTCCTGGACCGTCTTCTCGCCCCCGGGTAGGACGATCCGTACCCGCTCCACGCCGAGCTGCGGACCCATGCGCCGGTGCATTTCCGCCGCCGGCTGGGCAGTTACGTCCTCGCCCGGTTCGAGGACTGCTCGGCGCGGCGAACCGGGACCCGGAGGCCAACGTGGATCCGGACCGGTTCGACCCGGCGCGGGCGGCGCCCCGCACCCTGGTCTTCGGCGGGGGTGTGCACCACTGTCCGGGCATCAATCCGGCTCGGACGGAGATCGCCGCGGTGCTGATGGCGATGGCGCACGCACCGGCTCCCCGGGCTGCGTTCGCCGCGAAGCCGGTGCGCCGCCGGTCCATGCCGCTGCGTGACTTCGCCTCGCTCACGGTGCGGCTGGGCGACTGAGGGAGCGGCCCGGGGACCGGCTCAGGGACGGTCGTCGCGGGTGACCCGTCGCTCCTTCACGAGCAGTTCGCCCTGTTCACGGACGAGCACGTCCTCGCAGACGCACATCAGGTGCAACCGCGGCTCACCGCCCCGCGGGGTGGCGAAGATCTGCGCGTAGCTGCGGACCGCGAGGGTGCCGTCGTCGCGCGGGTCGACATGCACCATGGACAGCACATGCCGGTGGACTTCGGCGGCCTCGGCGAGACCGGCGGCCGACGCGCGCACGCCGGCGGCGAGTGCGACGCGGCCGCGGACCGGTTCGGGGAGCGAGGGCGGGGCGAAGACCCCGGCCTCGGTGAATGTACGGGCCCAGCCGTCGGCGTCCCCGGCGTCCAGCAGCTGCATATGGCGTGCGTAGAACTGCTGGACATCGGCGACCACTTGTGCGGACACGGCGTCTGACACGGGCGCTCTCCTCGATGCTCGAAGCTGGTGGGGGCGGGAGGACGATCCCGCACCGGCTTCGAGATCCGTTCAATGCGCCGCTTCAGCCATCCTCCATCGAGCTTCGCTCCGCTGCGCGCACGATCGCAACACCCTTGCGTTCCGGCGGCCCGAAGGTGATGTATGCGCCTGATCGATCTGTCCTCGCCCATCGATTCGTCCTTCGTCGAACCCGACCCGGTGGTCCATGACGTCCTCACACCGCGTCAGGGTGCCGTGCACATGAGCGCGGAGATGCGGGAGCACTTCGGCATCGACTTCGATCCGGACGAACTCCCGGACGGCGAGTTCCTCTCCCTGGACCGGATCTCGCTCACGACTCATACCGGCACCCATGTCGACGCCCCGTCGCACTACGGCTCGAAGGCCGCGTACGGGACCGGAGTTCCCCGGCACATCGACGAGATGCCGCTCGACTGGTTCCACCGCCCCGGGATGGTCCTCGACCTGACCGACGCGCCGACCGGGGTGGTGGGCGCGGAGCGGCTGGCGAAGGAGTTCGCCAGGATCGGGCGGGAGCCGGAGCCGCTGGACATCGTGCTGCTGCGGACGGGCGCGGACGCCCGGGTGGGCACGGCGTCGTACTTCACCGACTTCGTGGGACTCGACGGGTCCGCCGTGGAGCTGCTGCTCGACATGGGCGTGCGGGTGATCGGGACCGACGCGTTCAGCCTGGACGCCCCGTTCGGCGACATCATCGCCCGCTACCGGGCCACCAGGGACCGTTCGGTGCTGTGGCCTGCCCATTTCGCCGGACGGCGACGGGAGTACTGCCAGATCGAGCGACTCGCCGGTCTCGACGCGCTGCCCGCCCCGTACGGATTCCAGGTCTCCTGCTTCCCCGTGAAGATCACCGGCGCGGGGGCGGGCTGGGCCAGAGCAGTGGCCATCGTCGAGGACCGATCCGACCGACCCGACCGACCCGACCGACCCCAGGGAGAATGATGTACGGCAAGGAACTGGCCAAGATCTACGAGATCTTCTACCGCAGCCGTGGCAAGGACTGGGCGGCGGAGGCCGAAGGTGTGACCCGGCTGATCCGCGAGCGGATGCCGCAGGCGAAGACGCTGCTGGACGTGGCGTGCGGCACGGGGGCCCATCTGGCCACGTTCCGCGAGGAGTTCGAGCAGACGGCAGGGCTGGAGATCGCGCCGCCCATGCTGGAGCTGGCGCGGCAGCGGCTGCCCGATGTCCCCCTGCACCAGGGAGACATGCGCGACTTCTCGCTGGAGAACACCTTCGACGCGGTGGTCTGCATGTTCTGCGCGATCGGCTATCTCGGCACGGTCGAGGAGATGAGGGCCGCGGTACGGGCGATGGCGGACCATGTCTCGCCCGGTGGCGTGCTGGTGATCGAGCCGTGGTGGTTCCCCGAGGACCACGTCGAGGGCTACGTCGCCGGCGACCTGGGGCGGGAGGACGGGCTGACCGTCGCCCGGATCTCGCACTCGGTGCTCCAGGGGAGGGCGACCCGGATGGAGGTCCGGTTCCTGGTCGGCGACGCCTCCGGCATCCATGAGTTCACCGAGATCGACGTGCTGACGCTGTTCACCAAGGACGAGTACACCCAGGCGTTCCTGGACGCCGACTGCTCCGTCGAGTACCTGCCCGGCGCACCGACCGGCCGGGGACTCTTCGTCGGCGTCCGCCGCCGGCCGAGCACCACCGACCTACCAGAAGGGCTCGACCAGCGATGACCACCCATGTGTGGGACTACCTGCCGGAATACGAGAACGAACGCGACGACATCCACGACGCGGTGGAAACCGTGCTGCGCTCCGGGCAGCTGGTGCTCGGCGGCAGCGTCCGCGGCTTCGAGGAGGAGTTCGCCGCCTACCACGGGCTGGCCCACTGCGTCGGCGTGGACAACGGCACCAACGCCATCAAGCTGGGGCTCCAGGCCTGCGGCATCGGCCCCGGCGACGAGGTGATCACGGTGTCGAACACCGCGGCGCCGACCGTCGTCGCCATCGACGGCACCGGCGCGACCCCGGTCTTCGTGGACGTGGACCCCGACACCTACCTCATGCGGGTCGACCAGGTAGAGGCGGCCATCACCCCCCGCACCCGGGCGCTGCTGCCCGTGCACCTGTACGGGCAGTGCGTCGACATGGCGCCGCTCCAGGCGCTCGCCGAGCGGCACGGCTTGGTGCTCTTCGAGGACTGCGCCCAGGCTCACGGAGCCCGTCACCACGGGCGGCTCGCCGGCACGATGGGCCGGGCCGCGGCGTTCTCCTTCTACCCGACCAAGGTGCTGGGAGCGTACGGCGACGGCGGCGCGACGGTGACCTCCGACGACGAGGTGGAGCGGAATCTGCGCCGGCTGCGCTACTACGGCATGGAGGAGCGCTACTACGTGGTGCGCACCCCCGGCCACAACAGCCGTCTGGACGAGCTCCAGGCGGAGATCCTGCGCCGCAAGCTCACCCGGCTCGACCGCTATGTCGAGGGCCGGCGGGAGGTGGCCCGCCGGTACGCGGAGGGCCTGGGCGACACCGAGCTGGTGCTGCCGGCGATCGCGCCCGGCAACGACCACGTCTACTACGTCTACGTGGTGCGCCACCCGCGGCGCGACGCCATCATCGAAGCGCTCAAGGCCTACGACATCTCCCTCAACATCAGCTACCCGTGGCCGATCCACACCATGACCGGTTTCGCCCACCTCGGGTACGAGAAGGGCGCGCTGCCGGTGACCGAGAGGGTGGCGGGCGAGATCTTCTCCCTGCCGATGTATCCCTCCCTGTCCCCCGACACCCAGGACAAGGTGATCGGCGCGCTGCGCGACGTACTGGCCGCTCTGTGAAGGAGGCCCGCCGCGGCCCGTTGCGGATGGGCGTGCTGGGGTGTGCCGACATCGCGCTGCGCCGGATGCTTCCGGTCCTCGTGGAGGAGGAGTGCGCCGAGCTGGTGGCGGTGGCCAGTCGCGACCGGCACAAGGCGGCCTCGACGGCGGACCGCTTCGGATGCGACGGCACCGTCGGCTACGACACGCTGCTGCGGCGGGACGACATCGACGCGGTGTACATCCCGCTGCCGCCGGCCCTGCACCACCGGTGGGTCACCGAGGCGCTGGCGGCCGGGAAGCACGTGCTGTGCGAGAAGCCGCTGTGCACCTCCTACACCGACACCCTGGACCTGATGAAGCAGGCCAGGGCCCGTGGTCTGGTCCTCGCCGAGAACTTCATGTTCCTGCACCACTCGCAGCACGGTGCGGTGCGGCGGCTGCTGGACGAGGGCGTGGTGGGGGCGGTGCAGGTGTTCAGCAGCTCCTTCGGGGTGCCCCCGCTCGATCCGGCCGGCTTCCGCTACCGGCCGGAGCTGGGCGGCGGCGCGCTGCTGGACACCGGGGTCTACCCGCTGCGCGCGGCTCAGCTCTATCTCCACGGTGAGCTGGAGGTGCTGGCGGCGACGCTGCGGATCGACGAGCGCACCGGCGTCGATGTGGCGGGGACGGCGCTGCTGTCGGCCGTCGACGGCACGGCGGCGCAGGTCTCCTTCGGGTTCGACCACGCCTACCGGTCGCACTACGCGTTGTGGGGCAGGGCGGGCCGGGTGACGGTGGAACGCGCGTTCACCCCACCCGAGCAGTTGAAGCCGCCGGTGCGGATCGCGCAACAGGACCGGGTC
Organism: Streptomyces virginiae; assembly: GCF_041432505.1. GTDB lineage: Bacteria > Actinomycetota > Actinomycetes > Streptomycetales > Streptomycetaceae > Streptomyces > Streptomyces virginiae_A. Next base: position 7,746,082 of record NZ_CP107871.1, on the reverse strand, counting down.
ACCGAACTGGCGGTCGCCGCGGACCATCAGGTGCGCGGCGCGGTACGGGCCTTCGCCGCGGCCGTCCGCTCGGGCGCCGAGGGGCCGCTGGACGAGGAGATCACCTTGCGTCAGGCGCGGCTGGTCGACGAGGTACGTGGACGGGCCCGGCGGTTCCCCCACCAGGCGGGGCGGTTGTGAGCACCGGCCGGAGACGACGGAACGGCATGAGGAGGGGACGGACATGAAAGGCATCATTCTGGCCGGAGGCTCGGGCACCCGGCTGTACCCGATCACGCTCGCGGTGTCGAAGCAGCTGATCCCGGTCGGCGACAAGCCGATGATCTACTACCCGCTGTCGGTGCTGATGCTGGCCGGCGTCCGCGAGATCCTGATCATCGCCACTCCGGCGGATCTTCCGCAGTTCCGGCGGCTGCTCGGGGACGGCTCGCATCTCGGTCTGGAGATCGGCTACGCGGAGCAGGCTCATCCGGGCGGCCTCGCCGAGGCGTTCATCATCGGTGCGGACCACATCGGGTCGGACTCGGTCGCCCTGGTGCTCGGCGACAACATCTTCCACGGCCACCGGTTCTCCGACGTCCTGGCGGAGAACGCCGGCGAGGTGGACGGCTGCGTGCTGTTCGGGTACGCCGTGCACGATCCGCACCGGTACGGCGTGGGTGAGACGGACGCCGAGGGACGGCTGCTGTCCGTCGAGGAGAAGCCGGCCCGGCCGAAGTCCAACCGGGCCATCACGGGCCTGTACTTCTACGACAACGACGTGATCAACATCGCCAAGAACATCGCTCCTTCGCCCCGCGGCGAGCTGGAGATCAGCGAGGTGAACCAGGTCTATGTGGAGCGGGGCAAGGCACGGCTGATCGATCTCGGGCGGGGGTTCGCCTGGCTGGACACCGGCACCCCGGAGTCCTTGCACGAGGCGACCCAGTACGTGAGCACCCTGGAGCACCGCCAGGGGATCCGGATCGCCTGTGTGGAGGAGGTCGCCCTGCGCATGGGGTTCATCGACGCGGAGGCGTGCCACGCGCTGGGGGAGCGGATCGCCAAGTCCGACTACGGGCGGTATGTGATGGCGATCGCCCGGGAGTTCGTCGGCTGAACGGCGCCGGAACGGCGGAGGGGGCGGGCCCACCCGGTGGGCCCGCCCCCTCCGCGCGAGGAGACTACGGCTCCGCCGGCCCCGGGCAGCTCGTCCACGGGGGCGTCCACGCCTGGGGCCGCGCCAGGTGGCGGTCGACCTGGGCCCGTACGCAGTCGCTGATCCAGTAGCTTCCGTGGCCCCAGCCCTCGTAGCTGAGCAGCCTGGCCTTGGGGAAGGCCTGGGCGGTGACCCGTTCGGCCCAGCGGTGCGGCATGGAGGGGTCGTGGCGGCTGTTGGTGAGCAGCACCGTGGGTGCCTGGCCGCCCAGACGCAGCGGCCGCTGCGGGTTCCTGGTCTCGCCCGTCATGCCGAGGCAGTCGGTGACGGCGCCCCAGGCCACGGCGGTGAGTCCGGTGTGCGGAGCGTTGGCCAGGGCGACCTCGCGCAGCCGCAGGACGTCGGCGACGCCGTTCACCGGCATCCGGTGGTCCGCGCAGAAGGCGGCGCTCTGCGGGTGGTGGAGCGTGCCCGGCGGGAGGGCCGTCGCGGCCGCGCCCTGCTCGCCGCCGCCGAAGAGGCATCCGGTCCGGTCGGCGTCGACCTGAGTGAGGCAGTCGGACAGCTCGGCCCAGCGCCGCTGGAAGAAGAAGAACGACACCTGGGTGCTGAGCAGATATCCGTCGAGGGTGAAGGGCGGCGCGCCGGGGACGGTGGCCGTGAGCTCGCCCCGCTCGGCCTTGGCGTGCAGCCGGTCGTACCAGCGGGCCGTTCCTCCGGCCCGCTGGGGGCAGCTGGGGGTGCGGTCGCACCAGTCGGCGAAGCCCCGGAACGAGTCCTCCACGGCCGCGGACCGGTCGGCGACCCAGCGGGAAAGGTCCACGGTGTGGTCCAGGTTGCTCTCCCAGACCGCGGTGCGCAGCCGGGTGGGGAAGAGCTCGGCGTACGCCTGACCGGTGAGCGTCCCGAAGGAGTCGCCGTAGAAGGAGAGCTGCCGCTCGCCCAGGGCTGCCCGGACGGCGTCCATGTCGCGGGCGACGCTGCGGCTGTCCATGTGGTCGAAGACCGGTCCGGTGCGACTGCGGCACGTGTTCGCGAACGCGCGGTGCGCCTCGACCGCTCGGGCGAACTGGGCGGCGGTGGCCGGGACGGCCGGCACCCCGCCCGGGTAGGCGGCCGCGTCGCACAGGACCGGGTTGCTCCGCCCGGTGCCGCGTACGTCCATGGCGACGAGGTCGAACCGGCTGCTCGTCCCGGCCGAGAAGAGCTGTGGATTGTGCAGTACGGCGTCGACACCGGAGCCGCCGAGTGCGCCTTGGCCGTGGAAGAGGACCCCGATGCGCCGGGACGGATCGGCAGCGGCCCGTCGCACGAGCGCGAGGTCGAGGGCGGGACCGTCCGGGTCGGCCCAGTCGACCGGGACGGTCATCCGGCCGCACCGCAGTGCGGGGTCCTCGGGCGCTTCCGGGCAGGCCGCCCAGGCCATGCGCGCGCCGGGTGGGTTCTGGGGCCGCGCCTGCGCGGGGCCGGGCAGCGCGAGGCCGAGCAGGGTGGCGGCGAGGGCGCCGAGTGCCGTGAGCCGCAGTCTCATCGACCGCCCCTTCCCCCGCCGCGTCCGGCCTCGTCGAGCGGGACTCGGTCCAGGAGCGGCTCCCACCAGGAGCGGTGCTCGGCGTGGTTGTCGGCGCGGTCGGAGATGGTGACCGGGTCGTCGGTGCTCGCGTGCTCGCAGGCGATGTCGTCGCGGAGGTCGTCGAGAGGTGCGGTGTTTCCGGCGTATGTCAGCGCGTCCACGACAATGGCGCGGTCCCCCGGACGGGTACCGCGCCAGTGCCTGACGACATGCGATCCGATGAATCCGGCCCCGCCGGTGACCATGAGGGTGCCCATGCGCGCCACCGTAGGAACGGCCGGTGGTGAACGGACCGGATACCGCTGGAGGCTAGGCCGTCTCTTTCGGATCTTGTCGTATGGGCCCGGGTCGTCCGGTGCGGTGCATCGCAAGGCGGAGGGGCGCTCGTGTACTGGACGTACTCGAGTGCCCCGACAACCTGGGGGTCCCCCCGGACGGAGTCTGGGGGATGAGGTACCGTGCCGGGCGGGCCGGGCCCGGCAAGATCCGAAAGAGACGGCCTAGGGCCGCCAGCCGCCGGCCTCCGGCCAGGGGTCACCGAGCTGGCGCAGGGTGCCCTGGAATTCCGGCCAGTCCCGGTGATCGCGGATCTTGCCGTCCACGAAGCGGAACAGGTGCACCTGCTCGCCCGCGAACCGCCGGCCGGTGGGCGCCATGCCGACCAGGTTGCCCACGTGCCGGCCGTAGAGGACGAGGTACGCGCGGACCCACTCGCCGTTCTCCTCGATCTTGACCTCCTCCAGGTGGGCCTCCTCGGAGAAGGTCGCCTTGACCCATTTGACGATCATGGCGAAGCCGGCGGGGCCCGGCGGGATGCCGTGCTCCAGCACGGCGGGGTTCAGATACTCCTCGTGGAGGTACTCGGCGGCATCATCCGCGTTTCCGGTGTTGAAGGCGTTGATCACCCGTCGTACGGCGTCTGTCTGATGGCTCATCGGCGGCGCTCCTGGGCTTTCTCCTCGGCGGGCAGGTGCGTGCAACGTGACATCCGGTGATCGCCGACGCGTCGACTTCCGCTCGACGGCGTCCAACGCGTCCCCAGCCGACCGCGAGAGGCGTCGCTCATGCTGGCCCGGCCCAGTCGAAGACCTTGCAGAGGGGTGTGTGCGCATGACCGTTCAGGTACCCGGTGACGGGGTCACCTTCGTCAACACCTTCACGTTGTCCGCCTCACCGGCCGAGTTCGAGGCGGCGTTCGCCCGGACGTCGCAGTACATGGCACGGCAGCCGGGATTCATCGAGCACACGCTCGTGCGGCACACGAAGGATCCGGGGCGGTACGTCAACATCGCCCGCTGGCGGGACGCCGGGTCGCTGCAGCGGGCGGTCGCCCGGCCGGAGTTCCTGGAGCACGCGGCCGCCCTGCGGGCGCTCGCGTCCAGCGATCCGCAGCTGTACACCCCGCTCCGTACGGTCCGCCCGGCGCCGGCCGAGGACGGGCCGGTCGTCGTGGTCACCGGCGGCGGCACCGGTATCGGACGGGCCACCGCGCACGCGTTCGCCGAGCAGGGCGCCCGGGTGCTCGTCGTGGGACGTACGCCCGAGAGTCTGACCGGGACGGCCGAGGGGTACGACTCCATCCGCACGGCCGTGGCCGACCTGACCACGGAGGGCGCGGCCGAGGAGGTGGTGGCCGAGGCGCTGCGCGTCTTCGGCCGGATCGACGTGCTGGTGAACAACGCGGCGGTGGCGCTGCACGGCACCCTCGCCGACCACTCCCGCAAGCACGACGAGACTCAGATCGCCACCAATCTGCTGGCGCCCATCGCGCTGACCCGGGCCGCGCTGGAGGCGCTCGAGGCGAGCGGCGGCACCGTGGTCAATGTCAGCACCTCGGGATCCCTGGGGCTGCGGACCTGGCCTGGAGCGAGTGTGTACGGGGCGAGCAAGGTGGCCCTGGACTTCCTCACCAGGACCTGGGCGGTGGAGCTCGCGCCGCGCGGGATCAGGGTGGTGGGCCTGGCTCCGGGTGTCGTCGACAGCGGGATCGGGGTGCGGACGGGCATGTCGCAGGAGCAGTACGCCGGTTTCCTCGCGGAGATGGGGTCCCGGGCGCCGGCGGGCCGGGTGGGTACGCCCGCCGAGATCGGCTGGTGGATCACCCAGCTGGCCCGGGACGAGGCCGGCTACGCCAATGGCGTGGTGGTGCCGGTGGACGGCGGCCTCTCGCTCACCTGACGGCCATGACGCGGGGGCCTGTGCAGTGCGGTCAGGCGCTCCAGCGTCGGCACCAGATCGCTCGGCGCGGGGGCGGCCATCATCTCGTCGCGCAGTCGCGCCGCGCGGTGCGCGAACGAGGGTTCGTCGAGGACCCGGGCGAGCAGCGCGCGCAGCTCGGCAGCGGAGAAGCGGTCCACGTCGGTGATCCGAAGTCCGGCTCCGGCCGCCTCCAGCCGCTGTGCCTTGCGGGCGGTGTCCCAGATCATGTCGGGAACGAGGATCTGCGGTACGCCGTGGGCGAGCGCGGTCTGGAACGTACCGGCCCCGCCGTGGCTGATCACCGCCGCACAGCTGGGGAGCAGCGCGTCGAGCGGTACGAAGTCCACGACGCGGACGTTCGTCGGGAGCGGGGCACCGAGGGCGGCCACCTGTGCGGCGTTGAGGGTGGCCACCACCTCCACGTCGAGGGCGGCGACCGCGGCGATGATCTCGGCCACGGAGGCCCGGTCGCGGCCGAACACCTCCTGCTGGGAGACGCCGAGGGTGACGCAGACGCGCGGCCGGGCGGGCGGCTCGTGCACCCAGGAGGGCACGACCGAGGGTCCGTTGTAGGGGACGTAGCGCATCGGGACGCGCAGGCCGCCGGTGGGCAGGGCGAGCGAGCCGGGTACGGGGTCGATGGTCCACTGGCCGGTGACGGCCTCCTCGGTGAAGTCGAGGCCGTATTCGGCCAGGGTCCAGCCCAGCCACTCGGACATGGGGTCGTCCCGCAGCGGGGCCGGCCGCCCCGCTTGGGCGGCGAGATGGTGCCCGCGCATCCAGCCGACCAGGTCGAGACCGAACAGCATCCGGGCGTGTGCGGCACCGCCGGCCAGTGCGGCGACCGGGCCGGCGAAGGTGAGCGGGTCCCACAGGACCAGGTCCGGACGCCAGTCGCGGGCGTACCGGACCAGGTCGTCGGTCATCTGCCAGGAGAAGTAGCGGAACAGCAGCGGGGCGTAGGCCGCGAACACACCTTGGGTGTGCTCCGGGGTGAGCCGCTGCGGGGCGGTCTCGGCGATGTCGAGGAGCTCGGGCCAGGTGGCCAGGTCGACCGCGTACGGGTTCGCCTCCGCCTCGGTCCGATCCCAGGCCCGGTCGTCGACGACGGCCGCGTCCTCGGCCTGGTTGAGCGGTTCCCCGACCGGAACCGCGGTCAGTCCCGTGCGGATGATGTCGTCGGCCAGATCCGGCTGGCTGGCGATCCGTACGTCGTGACCGGCTGCCCGCAGCGCCCACGCGAGTGGCACCTGGGCGTACAGATGTGACCGTGCCGCGAACGTCGTGAACAGGACCCGCATCCCCAACTCCTCTGCCGTGAACGTCCGTTCGCCGCTCACCGTAGGTGCGCGGGGGCGGATTCGGCTCGTATCGCGCTGGAGTGCCGCCGCCTTCGGCCGCGTGGACGCCGGCCCTGCCTCCGCGACGGCACCTTCAGCGGAAGTCGGCGGCGTGGTCGCGGGCCCATTCCGTGTAGGGCCGCGCGGGCCGTCCGGTGACCGCGTCGGCGGTGACCGTTCCCGGGGCCTGCTCCGGTTCGGCCTCGGCGAGGTCGGCGGGCTCGGCGGGTGCTGATTCGACGCCGGAGTAGTCCTCGTAGCCGAGCAGGAAGTCGGCGTTGGCCGCCGCCCAGCCGCCCTGACGGTGATAGAAGGCGCGCGCCTCGGCCACGCCGAGCTCCTCGATGCGGATGTCCTCGCCGATGGCCGCGGCGATGGCGGCGACCTGTTCGCGCTGCGTCAGCGTCTGAGGGCCGGCCAGCGTGTACGCGGTGTTGACGTGCCGGGCCTCGACGAGGGCGGCAGCGGCGACGTCGGCGATGTCCCACTCGTGGATGGGGGTGCTGCCGCGGTCGGGGTAGGGGTCGACGACGCTGCGCGTGGCCCGGATGGAAGGGCCCCACATGTGCAGGGAGTTGACCGCGAACTCGCCGGGCCGGACGTGGGTCCATTCGACGCCGGACGCCTCCACGGCCCGCTCGACCGGAAGGTGGTACTCGGTGTCGTAGCCGGCGGTGACGGTCGCGGAGGAGAGCAGCACGATCCGCCGCACCCCCGCCGCCACGGCCAGCTCCACCACCTTCTCGGCCGTCTCCAGGACGGGGAAGAGGAACATCTTCTCCACCCCGGCCAGCGCCCCCGGCAGGGTCTCGGGCCGGGCCAGGTCGCCGGCGACGACCCGCGCTCCGGCGGGCAGGCCGGCCGTTTCGGGCGAACGGGTCAACGCCCGTACGTCCTCACCCGCTTCCACCAGCCGGCGGACCACCTGGCGCCCCACGTTCCCGGTCGCCCCGGTCACCAAGATCGTCACAACGTCCACGTCCCCTCAAGTCTGTGCTCGGATTCCGTTCTCGAGCATGCGGATGACCGAGGCCGCGACGCCGTGCCGCGGCAGAACGCCGCGGCTGGCCGAGTCGCAGCCGGTGTAGACGAGCGCCCAGAGCGCGTCCTGGATCCACTCCACCGAGACCGTGGGGTCGAAGACACCTTCGGCCTGGCCGCGCCTGATCAGATCGGTCACCATCTGTGCCACGGAGTCCGATTCGTCGCCCGCGTCGAAGCCGTCGAGGACGCGGGGGTCGCCGTAGAGGAACAGCAGCCGCTCCCCCGTGCCGACCAGGGCCGCGACCAGTCGGCGCAGGCCCTCCAGCGGCGGACCGTCACCGACCGCCGCGTCCTGGACCGACTGCTGGATCACCAGATAGGCGTCGGCGATCGCGGCCTGGACCAGGACGTCCCGGTCGGGGAAGTAGCGGTGCAGCGTACTGCGTCCCACCTGGGCGGCCTTGGCGATCTCGGCCAGCGTCGCGGCGCGGTCCTGGGCGAGCACCTCCGCGGCCGCACCCAGGATGGCGCGACGGGTACGACTACGTGTTCCGGACTCCACATCTGCACTGCCCATGTGCCGAACATAACAGAGGATCACCCATCTCGGGTCATCAGTCTGCTATTTTGGGACATCAATGTTCCATTTAGATGATCTGACGTTCCGGAAATGGATCGAGAGAGGGGCGGCGACATGAGCGTGGAGGGCATGGTCTTAGGGGGCGCGCCCCCCGGGAGCCCCCCGGTGCGGTTCGCCAACGTGAGGGTGCTCTGGTCCTTCGTACGGCCGCACCGCCGACCGCTGCTCGTGGCGTTCGCCCTGACAGTCGTGACCACCGGGACCATGCTGGCCACCCCCATGGCCACCAAAGGCATCCTGGACGGCTTGGCGGACTCCGCACCCCTGGCCCGGGCCATCTGGATCCTGGTCGGCCTGCTGATCGTCGGTTCGGCCTTGGGGTGGATCCGGCTGATCATGCTGGGCCGCATCGCGGAGCAGGTGGTCCTGGACGCCCGGGTCACCATGGTGCGACGGCTGCTGCACGTACCGGTCGGCGGACTGGGCCGGCGCTCGCCCGGTGAACTGGTCACGCGCGTCACCTCCGACACCCTGCTGCTGCGGGAGGCCGCCTCCTCGACCGCGCTGGAGTTCTTCAGTTCGATGATCATGGTGGTCGGGTCATTGGTGCTGATGGCGGCGCTCGACTGGGTGCTGCTGCTCGTCATGGTCGCCACGATCGTCCTGATCGGCGCGGTGATCGGCCTGGTCATGCGGCCGCTGGCGGCGGCCCAGCAGGAGGCGCAGGCCGCGATCGGACGACTGGGCGGCGTCCTCGAGGGCGCTCTGCGGGCGATCCGTACGGTGAAGGCCAGCCGCTCCGAGACCTGGGAGAGCGACCGCATCCTGAGCGAGGCGCGCGAGTCGTTCCGGCAGCGGATGCGGGCGGTGCGGATCGAGGCGCTCAGTTGGACGCTGACCGGCGTCGGCTTCCAGGGCGCGATCCTGGTGATCCTGGGGTTGGGCGCCTGGCGGGTGAGCCTCGGCCAGCTGACCGTCTCCGGGCTGGTCGCCTTCCTGCTGTACGCGTTCCTGGTCGTCGACCCCGTCACCCAACTGAGCCAGTCGGTCTCCCTGCTCCAGTCCGGCCTCGCCGCGTCCGCGCGGATCCGCGAGATCCAGGACCTGCCGGTGGAGGACACCACGACGGTGCCCGAGCGGACCACGGCCCCGGTCGCCGGCATCCACTCCCCCGTACTGTCCTTCTCTCAGGTGACGGCCCGTTACGCACCGGGCACCAGGCGGGCGTTGAACGGCGTCAGCATGGACATACCCCGCCGCGGGCACACCGCGGTGGTCGGCCCGTCCGGCGCCGGGAAGACCACGCTGTTCTCGCTCGTCCTGCGCTTCCTGGAGCCGGAGGACGGCGCTGTCGCCCTCGACGGCGTCCCGCTCGCCCAGTATTCGCTGGACGAGCTGCGCCGGCGGATCGTCTACGTCGAGCAGGACACCCCGCTGGTGCCGGGCACCCTGCGGGAGAACCTGCGCTACACCGATCCCGAGGCGGACGACGAGGCCCTGTGGGCCGTACTGCGGGCCGTCCGGCTCGACGAGAAGGTCAGCTCCCTCCCACAGGGTCTGGACACCCCGTTGGACGGCACCGTCGTCTCCGGCGGCGAGCGCCAGCGCATCGCACTGGCCCGGGCCCTGGTGAGCGAGCCCGAGATCCTGCTGCTGGACGAGGCGACCGCCCAGCTGGACGGGCTGACCGAGTCCGCGATCCATGACGCCGTCGTCGAGATCGCCGCCCGCGGCGCCGTGATCACCATCGCCCACCGGCTCTCCACCGTCGTCGACGCCGACCAGATCCTCGTCATGGAGGACGGCTTGTGCCGGGCCACGGGCAGCCACGACGAACTGCTCGCCACCGACGACCTGTACCGGGATCTGGTGGCGGCGCTACGGATCGCGACGATCAACCAGGCGACCCAGGGCCGGGACACGGCCGTGGCCGGCTGACCTCCGGACACGAGACGGCGGGGCGCCCGGTGCCGAACGGGCGTCCAGCCGTCGTCGATCAGGCTGCGAGGGCCGCCCACCACGCTTCGGGGCGAAAGCAGAGGAGAGCTGTGATGCGGGTCCTGTTCACGACCTTCGCCGCCAAGTCCCACCTGCACATCCAGATCCCGCTCGCCTGGGCGCTGCGCTCGGCCGGCCACGACGTGTGTGTCACGAGCCAGCCGGATCTCGTCGAGTACATCTCCCACACCGGTCTGACGGCCGTGGGGGTCGGCGAACGCCTGGATCTGGATGTGCAGATGTCCGGGGTCAACCGGCGGCGGAACGACTCCGAGGAAGTGGCCGACGACCCGGACTTCCTCACCCATGCCGATCTGTCCGGACTGCGCCCGGAGCGCCGTACCTACGACTATCTACGCAACGCCTTCGAGCTGATGGCGACCCACGTGTATCCGACGCTCTCCTCCGCGTCCACGGTCGCCGACCTGGTCGGCTTCGCCCAGCGGTGGAAGCCGGACCTGGTGGTCTGGGACACCCATACGTTCGCCGGGGCCGTCGCCGCGACGGTCACAGGCGCCGCCCATGCACGGCTGCTGTTCGGCGCGGACCTGCTGGGCCACTCCCGGCAGCTCTTCCGCCAGGAGCACGACCGGCTGCCGGCCGGTGAACGCTCCGATCCGCTGGCCGAGTGGCTCGGCGAGGTCCTGGGCGAGTACGGCGGCCACTTCACGGAGGACGTCGTCACCGGGCACTGGACCATGGACGGACTACCGGCCGCGATGCGGCTGCCGGTGCCCGGCCAACACCATGTGCCGGTGCGGTTCGTCCCGTACAACGGGCCGTCCGTGCTGCCCGACTGGCTCGCCGAGCCGTTGGAGCGCCCCCGGGTCTGTCTGACCCTGGGCTCGTCCGGTCGTGAGGTGCTGGGGGCGGACCGCGCTTCGGTGACGGATCTGCTGGAAGCGGTCGCCGACGTGGACGCCGAGGTCGTCGCCACCTTGTCGGCGGCGCAGCTGAGCGAGTCACCGAAGGTGCCGGACAATGTCCGGGTGGTGGACTTCGTCCCGCTGGACGCGCTGCTGCCGAGCTGCTCGGCCGTCATCCACCAGGGCGGCGCGGGGACGTTCCAGAACGCCCAACTGCACGGTGTACCGCAGATCATCGTCCCGGACCTGCTCTGGGACTCCGCGTACAAGATGCGCCACCTCCGGTCGACGGGCACGGGCCTGGCCGTGGCCGATGTCGACCGGTTCACCGCGGCCCAGCTGCGGGACATGCTCGTCCACGTACTGGAGGACCCCTCCTTCGCCCGGAACGCGGCCGGTGTCCGCCGGGAGATGCTGGGCATGCCCGCGCCCCGCGACATCGTGCCGGTCCTGGAACGCCTGACCGCCGAGTACCGCTGAATACCGCTGAGTTCGGGAGAGACGGACAGATGACCTTCACCATGCAGTCACGCAAACTCGCCGTCGACGGCGCCTACGAATTCGTTCCCCGGGTCTTCGACGACGGGCGCGGATCCTTCACCTCTCCGTACCAGGAGAGCGCCTTCGTCGAGGCGACCGGGCACTCCCTTTTCCAGGTCGCCCAGACCAACCACAGCACCTCCCGGCGGGGGGTGGTGCGTGGGCTGCACTTCACGGTGTGCCCGCCCGGCATCGCCAAATACGTCTACTGCGCCCGGGGCCGGGTGTTGGACATCGCCTTGGACATCCGGGTCGGCTCCCCCACCTTCGGCGCCTCCGACAGCGTGGTCCTCGACCCGGCGAGCTGCCGCGCCATGTACTTCCCCGTCGGGGTCGCGCACGCCTTCGTCGCGCTGGAGGACGACACGGTGGTCTCGTACATGCTCTCCGGCGAGTACGTGAAGGAGGACGAGATGGCCCTGTCCGTCCTCGACCCCGCGCTCGGGCTGCCGATCCCGAGCGACATCGACCCGATCATGTCCGAACGGGACACCCAGGCACCCACCCTGGCCGAGGCGCAGGCGGCGGGCATGCTCCCCGACTACGACAAGTGCCTGGAGATCGACCGGGCGCTGCGGTCGTGAGGACGCTCCACGGGTCCGCCGACACCGCGCTACGGCTCGCCGAGTCGCTGGCCCACGGGTCCGGCGACGCCCCCATGGCCCAGCGGGTGCGGGACGTGCAACGGTGGTTCACCGAGTTCGGCCGGTACGCCTACACCGAGGTGGCCCCGATACCGCTCGACGGGCTCAGCGGCTGGCACCGCGACCGGGACACCGGCGACATCCGTCACGACAGCGGCAAGTTCTTCAGCGTCGAGGGCCTGGCGGCCCAGGTGCCCCTCGGGCCGGTTCCCGAGTGGACGCAGCCCATCATCAACCAGCCGGAGATCGGGGTGCTCGGCCTGCTGGTGAAGGAGAACGACGGCGTCCTGCGCGCTCTGGTCCAGGCGAAGGTCGAGCCGGGCAACCGCAACGGCCTCCAGCTCTCCCCCACCGTGCAGGCCACCCGCTCCAACTACACCCGGGTCCATCAGGGCCGCGCCGTGCCGTATCTGGAGTACTTCCGCGACCACCGCGCCCATCATGTGATCGCCGATGTGCGCCAGTCGGAGCAGGGCGCCTGGTTCTACCGCAAACGCAATCGCAGCATGGTGGTGGAGACCACGCGGGAGGTGGAACTCCGCAAGGGGTTCACCTGGCTGACCCTCGGCGAGCTGTACGCGATGCTCGCCGAGGAGGACCGGGTCAACATGGATCTGCGGTCGGTGCTGTCCTGTCTGCCGCTGTCGGCGAGCGGGGTGGACACCGTGCTGCGCTCCGACGGTACGGGCTTCAGGGGCTCCCTGGTGCGATCCTGCCGGCCGTCGGCCGGTGCCCGGCACTCGCTCGGGGAACTGTTGAACTGGCTCACGGACACCCGCGCGGGCACCGATGTGCTGACCGACCGCATCGCGCTCGACGGGCTCCGGGGCTGGCGGCGCACCCCCGAGACGATCACGCACGAGAGCGGCCAGTTCTTCTCGGTCATCGGGGTGGACGTGACCGCCGGGGGCCGGGAGGTCGCCCACTGGAACCAGCCGATGATCCGGCCCCGGGGCCAGGGCGTGATCGCCCTGCTGGTGGCGCGGATCGACGGTGTGCTGCACGCGCTGATGCACGCGCGCGTGGAGCCCGGCTACCTGGACGTGGCCGAACTGGCCCCGACCGTGCAGTGCATCCCGGACAGTGTGGACGTGCTGCCGGCCGCGGCCCGGCCGCCGTTCCTGGACACCGTGCTGTCGGCGGACCCCTCCCAGCTCCGCTACGACACGGTGCTCTCGGAGGAGGGCGGGCGCTTCTACCACGCCCTGAGCCGGTACGTGATCGTGGAGACGGCCGCGGAGGGGATCGAGCATCCGGAGTTTCGCTGGATCGCGGTCCATCAACTGATGGAGCTGCTGCGGCACAGCCACTATCTGAACGTCCAGGCCCGCAGCATGGTGGCCTGCCTGCACAGTCTGCTCGCCGTACCGGCGACGGCCGCCCCGGCCGTGCCCTCGATGCCGACCGGCCCGAGCACAGCGGGAGTCGAGGGAAGCTAGAGCGGCCCGGCCTACTTTCGGCGGCATGATTTCCACCAAGACCGACAGCGAGCTGGGTTCCGAGCTGATGACGCTCCGCGGCATGCAGTGGATCTACGGCATCAAGGACGACCCGTACGCCCTGCTGCTGCGGGCCGAGAGTGACGACCCGCACGAGCTGGGGCGACGCGCCCGGGAACACGGGCCGTTGATGTGGAGCACCGCCGAGAGCTGGGTGACCGCGCGGTATGCCACGGCCGCCGCGCTGCTGGGCGATGCGCGGTTCGGGGTGCGCCACCCGAAGCCGCAGGCACCGGACGGCGCGGAGGCGTCCTTCGCCTGGCAGCTTCCCGCCCTGCACGACGTCCTGCCGCTGGACGACGTGTTCCTCGCCCTGGATCGCGAGGCGTACCGGCGGCTGCGCGGGGTGACCGTGGCAGCCGTCGGTACGGACTCGGGCTTCTCGGCGCGGGTGGCGGAGCGGGCCACCGCGCTGCTGGACCGGCTGGGCGACTCCTTCGACCTGATGACCGACTTCGCGCAGCCGCTGGCCGCGCGGACCCTGGCCGGGATGCTGGGGACGGGGGTGGACCCCGGCCGGCTGGCCGCGCTGTGCACGCAGGCGGCGCCCGCGCTGGACGCCACCTTGTGCCCGCCGCGGATGTCCACGGCCCGTGAACTGATCACGGCCGCAACGGAGATCCGCGACCTGATCGCGGCGGTGACCCCCGGCGGGCCCGCGGACGACCTGTTCGCGTCGCGGATGCTGCTCGCCGTCGCCGGTGTGCAGCTGGCCGCCAACCTCACCGCGCGGACCGTCTCCGCGCTGCTGGACGCTCCCGACGCGGCGGCTGCGGTCCGCGAGGACCCGGAACTGGTGGCGGCGGGGGTACGGGAGACCGTACGCCACGCCCCTCCGGTGCGGCTGCAGAAGCTGTTCGCGTACGAGGACGTGGAGGTGGCGGGCGTGCCGCTCGCCGCCGGTGCCGAGGTGACCGTACTGGTGGAGGCCGCTCAGCGGGACCCGGAGGCGTTCGCGGACCCGGACCGCTTCGATCCGGGGCGGGAGTCCGGGCCGGGGACGCTGGCGTTCACCGACGGCCTCCCCACGGGGGTGCTGGAGCCGTTCGCCGTACCTCTCGCCACGGCGGCGGTGGCGGCGGTCGCCGGGCGGCTCGGGGCGCTGCGCCGGGCGGAACCCGAACTGCGGCGGCTGCGGGCCCCGGTGTCCGGCGGTGTGCTGTATCTGCCCGTCACCACGACGGCCGGCTGAGGGGGTCCGATGCGGGTACTGATGACGTGTTTCGCGCAGGAAAGCCACTTCAGTGGGTCCGTGCCGCTGGCGTGGGCCCTGCGGACGGCCGGTCACGACGTGCGGGTGGCGAGCCAGCCCGCCCTGACCGATGCCATCGTCGGCGCCGGACTGACGGCTGTTCCGGTGGGCGGTGACCCTGCCCTGCACACGGTGCTCGGGGCGGTGGGCGGCGACATCATGGCGCTGCACGACCGGGCGGACTATCTGGAGAAACGCCATGAGCGGCTGCCGTTCTCCTTCCTCAAGGGCCATGACACGGTCATGGCGTCGCTCTTCTACTCCTGGATCAACAACGAGTCGATGATCGACGAGCTGGTCGCGTTCGCCCGCGACTGGCGTCCCGATCTGGTGATCTGGGAGCCGTTCACCTTCGCCGGGGCGGTCGCCGCCCGGGCGAGCGGAGCGGCCCATGCCCGGCTGCTGTCGTTCCCCGACATGTTCGGCAGCACGCGCCGGCTCTTCCTCGACCGCCTCGCGGCGGGGGCGGCTGCCCACCACGACGACACCCTCGGCGAGTGGCTGACCTGGACGCTCGGCCGGTACGGCTGCTCCTTCGACGAGGAGATCGTCACCGGACAGTGGTCCATCGACCAGATGCCGCCGAGCGTCCGGCTGTCCCTGGGGCATCCGATGGTGCCGATGCGGTACATCCCGCACAACGGGCAGGTCCCGACCGTGGTGCCGGGTTGGCTGCGCGCGGAGCCAGAGCGGCCGCGGGTCTGTGTGACGGCGGGGATGACGGCCCGGGACACCGGCGCCCACAACGCCGTCCTCGCCGACGACGTCTTCGCGGCCGTGGACGGTCTGGACATCGAGGTGGTGGCGACGCTGAACCCGGCGGAACGTGAGCTGGTCGGCGCCACCCCGGACAACGTCCGGGTGGTCGACCACGTCCCGCTGGACGCGCTGTTGCCGACCTGTGCGGCGATCGTGCACCACGGCGGGGCGGGCACCTGGGGGACGGCCACCGCCCTCGGGGTGCCGCAGATCTCGCTCGGCCGCGTGTGGGACGCCGTGTACCGCTCGCGGCGGATCGAGGAGCTGGGGGCCGGGCTGCATCTACCGGCCGGCGGGGTGTCGGCGCGGAGCCTGCGGGCCGGGCTCGTCCGGCTCCTGGAGGAGCCGGAGTTCCGGCGGCGGGCCGGGCTGATACGCGACGAGGTCCGGGCGGCGCCCCACCCGAACGAGGTGGTGGACGTCCTGGAGCGACTCACCGCGCGCCACCACGGCCGGGTGGCCGCGGCGCGCTGACCGGCGTCGGGGGCGGGGCTGCGGTCAGTGCCGGTGGGCCGCGGTCAGCCGCTCCAGGGCGGGCACGATCTCGCGGGGCGAGGGTGTGCCGAGCATCTCCCGGCGCAGGGCGCCTGCCCGGACGGTGAAGGACGGCTCCTCCAGGACCCGTACGAGCAGGTCGCGCAGCCCGGCCGCGGTCAGTGCGCGTACGTCCCGTACATACAGCCCCGCACCGGCCTCCTCCACGCGTCGGGCCTTGAGCAGATTGTCCAGCATCGGCGCGGGCACGACGACCTGCGGGACCCCGTGGGCCAGCGCGGTCTGGGTGGTGCCCGAGCCGCTGTGGTGGATGATGGCCGAGCAGCTGGGCAGCAGCGCGTCCAGCGGGACGAAGTCCACGGCGCGGACGTTGTCCGGGAGCCGGGGCAGCACGGCCAGCTGGGCGGAGTTGAGCGTGGCGACCACCTCGATGTCGAGTTCGGCGACGGCGTCGAGGAGTTCGGCGACCGAGGCCCGGTCGCCGCCGAGCAGTTCGCGGAACGACCGGCCGAGCGTGAGGCAGACCCGGCGCCGGTCGGCGGGGCGGCGCAGCCAGCCGGGGACGGCGGCGTGTCCGTTGTACGGCACGTAGCGCACCGGCAGGTACGGATGGTCGACGTCGAGCCGCAGTGAGGTCGGTACGGGGTCGATGGTCCACTGGCCGAGGACGGCCTCCTCCGCGAACTCCCGCCCGTGGCGGCGGAGCAGCGGGCCCAGCCACTCCTCGAACGGGTCCTCGCGGTGCTCCGGCGCTCGCTCGCGCAGCGCGGCGCGGTAGCTCTGCCTCATCCGGCCGATGACGTCGAAGCCGAACATCAGCCGGGCGTGGGCGGCTCCGGTGGCCATGGCGGCGATCGCCCCGGCGAAGGTCGTCGGATCCCAGATCACCAGGTCGGGCCGCCACCGGCGGGCGAAGGCAACCAGGTCGTCGACCGTGCCCGGTGAGGAGGTCTGCCGGAAGCTGTGGCTGGTCCAGGCGGTGAGGACGCACTGCATGTAGTCGTAGGTGAGCCGCTCCGGGCGCAGCTCGCACAGGTCGAACAGCTCCCAGGCGATGCCGCCCTGGGCGTTCCAGATGTTGCCCTCGACCCGCACCTCCTGCTCGGTCAGCGGGGAGACGTCGGCCCACTGCCCGGGGTCGAGGGCCCGTCCGACGGATACGGCGGTGAGGCCGGAGCGGACGATGTCGTCGGCCAGGTCGGGCTGGCTGGCCACGCACACCTCGTGTCCGGCGGCGCGCAGCGCCCAGGCGAGGGGCACCTGGGCGTGCAGATGCGTGGCGGCGGCGAGAGTGGTGAACAGGACGCGCATCAGCGGTCCTCGGGGGTCATCGGAAGTCCGCCCGGTGGTCGGCGGCCCACTGGGCCAGGGTGCGGGCGGGTGTGCCGGTGAGCCGCTCGACCGTGTCGTGCACGGCGGCGGGCCGGTCCACCCAGGAAGCCTGGAAGGCCAGGATGTAGTCGGCGATCGGCTCGGGGAAGCCCTGTTCGATCATGTCCGCGCGGGCCGCGACCGGGGTGACCTCCTCGAAACGCAGCTCGCGCCCGAGTCCGGCGGCCAGGGACCGTACCTGCTCGCCCACGGTGAGCGCCTCGGGACCGGAGACGCTGTGCACGGCCCCCGCGTGGCCGTCCTCCAGAAGTGCCGCGGCGGCGACCGCCGCCACGTCGGCCTCGTGGACGGGGGCGCCGACGGCGTCGGGGTAGGCGGCGCGCACCACGCCGGCGTCGGCGATGGAACTCCCCCAGACACTCAGCTTGTTGGCGGCGAACTCCCCCGGCCGGACATGGGTCCAGTCGAGGCCGGTCCGCTCGACGGCCTCCTCGACCGGGCGGTGGTGGTCGGGGTCGCTGCCCTCGGTGACGGCGTCGGAGGAGAGCACGACGATCCGCCGTACCCCCGCCTGAGCGGCGAGCCGTGCGACCTGTGCGGCGGTGGACGGCTCGGGGAACAGATAGAGCCGTTCGACACCCGTCAGGGCGGGCAGCAGGCTGTCGGGGCGCAGCAGGTCTCCTGCGACGACCTCGACCGCGTCGGGGAGCGCGGCGCTGTCCGGGGTGCGGGTCAGGGCGCGCACGGGCGCCCCGGCTGCCACCAGGAGGTCGACCACATGGCGGCCGACGCTGCCGGTGGCTCCGGTGATCAGAAAGGTCACGGGGGTGGGTCCGTTCGGTCGGGGCGGGTCGGGGCGCGTCAGTCGCGGGTGGCCAGGACCAGATGGACGGTGCCGCCGGTGTACACCCCGAACTGGGAGATCTCGGAGCGCAGCCCGTGCTCGGCCATCAGGGCGGTGATCTCGTCGAGACGGCCGTCGATGTCGTGGACTTCGAGCAGGACGCGGCGCACCATCGGCCAGTGCTCGTCGTCGAGACCCTTGAGGACGTCCAGCTCGCCGCGCTCCACGTCCACCTTGAGCAGTCCGATGCGCTCGATGCCCTGGTCCCGGATGATTCCGCTGAGGGTGCCCACGTCCACCTGGACGGTCTCCCGTACGTCGAACATCCGCCACACGACCTGCCGGGTCTGCTGGTCGGCGTCGATGTTGTCGAGGTTGGCCTCGATGTTGCGGACGTTGTCCTCCTCGTCCTCGAAGAGGGTGGAGGAGGACGGGATGTACGGGTGGAAGATCAGTTCGGCGGTGCCGGCCGCGGAGCCGAGGGCCATGTTGAAGGCGGTGGCGCCGGGCAGGTGTTCGGCGAGATTGGCCACGAGACAGCCATGGGTCTTGGGCGCCGGTTCGAAGGCCAGGACTCGGGCGCCGGGGGCCTGGGCGGCGAAGCGGATCGCGGCGAGTCCGACGTGTGCGCCGACGTCGACGATCGCCTCGTCGGGGCCGAGACCGGCGGCCGCGGTCCGGTAGAACGGCGCTTCGGTGAGCTCCGTCCAGAGGGTCTGTGCCTCGGCCTCGTTCATGACCTGGACCGTGGGCCCGTCGGGCAGCGCGCAACGCACGGTCGGCGGGGCCGAAGGCAGGTCGGCGGGGAGGTTCCAGTAGTCCACCATGCCGTCCACGATGGAGCCGCGCCCATGACTTCCCCCCGCAGACCGCTGGAGCCGCGGACGCCGGGCGGGTCGACCGGTTGTCGGTCGCCGCGCGAGATCGTCCTGACACGCTCGCCGGAGCCTGCGCCCCGGCCGCCCGGAAGCCGTCGGCGCACTTCGTCGACAGGGGAACCATGCGCGCGCTGTTCGTCACATCTCCCGTACTCAGCCATATCTTTCCGACGGTGCCGCTGGCGCACGCGCTGCGGGCGGCGGGGCACGACGTGCGGTACGCCGTCGGTGACGCGCTGGACGCCGTCACGGCGGCGGGTCTGCATGCCGTCGACATCACCCCCGGCCTGGACTACACCAAGGTCTGGGTGCCGGACGGCGCCGAGGATCCGATGTACGTCGAGGATGCCGGGGTGGAGTTCCTGGCCACGCTGTTCGGCCGGGTCTCCGGGGTCGAGGTCGACGGGGCCTTGGAGGTGGCCCGGTCCTACCGGCCGGATCTGATCGTGCACTCGGCCGCCCAGGGCGCCGGAGCGCTGGCCGCCGCAGCGCTCGGGATTCCCTGCGTGGAGCTGCCGTTGGGCCCGGCGGACAGCGATCCGCGGCTGGCGGGGCTGCTCCGCGAGGCCATGAAGGGCGACTACGAGCGCCATGGAATCCCGGGGACGCCGCCCCGGACCGTGCGGATCGCCTCCGTCCCCGAGCGGCTCGCGCCGCTGCTGCCGGGTGGGGAACGACCCGAGCACGAGTGGTCGATGCGGTACGTCCCGTACAACGGCGGCGCGGTGCTGCCCGACTGGCTGTCCCGGCCGGCCGACCGGCCCCGGATCGCGGTCACGCTGGGGTCGATCGGGGCGCAGTGGGGGGGCATCACCGTGCTCGCACCGCTCGTCGCGGCGGCGGGCGAGGTGGACGCGGAGTTCGTGTTGACCCTGGGCGGCGGGGATGTGGAGCTGCTCGGTGAACTCCCGCGGAACGTCCGGACGGTGGAGTGGGTGCCGCTCGCGCCGCTGCTGGAGACGTGTGCGGGGATCGTGCACCACGCGGGGTCGGGGACGCTGCTGACGGCGATGACCCTGGGGGTGCCGCAGTGTGTGCTCCCGGACGGCGCCTACCAGCGGGCCAACAGCGATCTGCTGGTGGGCAGCGGGGCCGGTTTCGCGGTGGACGCGGCGGAGATCGGCGCGGCCGAGTGCCGACGGCTGCTCGAGGACCCGGCGCTGCGGACAGCGGCCCTCGGGCTGCGCGACGAACTGCGCGGGACGATGCCGAGCCCGGCCGCGCTGGTGCCCCGACTCGAGGAGCTGGCGGCCTGAGACGTGCCGGTGCCGGGCCTCTCGTACGGACGAGGGGCCCGGCACCGTCGTACGTGCGGGGTCAGAGGCCTTCGGGGACCTTGCCCAGGGCGCGGTAGAGGGGCGAGAAGTTCATGACGTCCCAATGCTCGACGACCTGGCCTCGGTCGTCGAACCGCAGTTCTTCGAGGTAGTGCCAGGTGACCGGCTTTCCGGTGGCGGGTACACCCATGAAGTCACCCTTGTGCGTGGCGGTGACGGTGATGCGGAGCATGACCCGGTCGCCCTCGGCGACGATGCTCTTCGCCTCCAGGTGAAGGTCGGGGAAGGCGGTCAGGGAGCCGCGCATGATGTCCGCGATCAGGTCGGCGGGCATGGGCAGGCCGTCCTCGTCGTAGTGGACGGCGTCGGGGGCCCAGAACGCGATGACCCCGTCGGGGTCACCCCGGTTCCAGGCGGCCACCATCTCCAGGGCGCGGCGCTTGTTGTCGGCGGGTGACATGGCTACTGCTCTCCTTGCGGCCGGGGGCTGAGGACGTGTGCGGTGATGGCCTCGGCGAGGGGTGCGTGGACGGCGCCGGGCAGGGCGTGCCCCATGCCGGGGATCTCCACGAGCCGGGCACCGGGGATGAGTCCGGCCAGGTGGCGTCCGTGCGGGGGCGGGGCGATCAGGTCGTTGAGGGCTTGGACGACCTGGGTGGGCACCCGGACCTGGGCGAGTTCGGGGGCGCGCTCGCGGGGGTGGGACGGGAGCATGTGGTGGGCGGTCGGTTCGGTGGCCGTGCCGGCGTGGTCGGCGGCGTCCTGCTCCCAGCGGCGGAACTCGTCCGCGTCGAAGGGAACCTGGCCGCCGGAGAAGATCCGGGAGCGCTCGACGCGCCGGTCGATCTCGGCGCGGGCTCCGTCGACGGGCTGCGACATCAGCTCCACGGCGTCGAGGAGGGCCGGTCCGGGCAGGGGAAGTCCGTCGGCGGAGGGTTCGCCCTTGAAGAGGCGTTCGATGTTGCCGTCGAAGTCGACGTCGAGGCCACCGCCGAGCATGAGGGTGAGGCTCAGCAGCCGTCCGGGGTGGTCGAGGGCGAGGAGCTGACCCATGATCGTGCCCATGGACATGGTCACCACATGGGCGGCGGGGATGTCGTGGGCGTCGAGGACGGCGACCGCGTCCCGGGTCAGCTCCGTGTACGTGTAGGGATGGGCGGCGAAGTCGCGGACGGTGGAGCGGCCGGTGTCCCGGTGGTCGTAGCGGATCACCCGCAGCCCGTGCGAGGTGAGCCGGTCGACGAAGTCACGGGGCCACGCGCGCGAGGACTGGTTGCCGCCGGCGATGAGGAGCAGCGGGGGATGCGCCGGGTCTCCGAGAGCCTCGCTCCACAGTCGTACGTCTCCGCTCCGGACGATGCGCTCGGTCATACGGGGCTCATTTCGATCAGGCAGAAGTCGAAGGGGACGACCGGCGAGCTGATGGGTGTCACCAGGGAGGTGACGGCCAGTCCGGCGGAGGCGGCCAGGGCGCGCCACTCCTCGGTGGTGCGGACCCGCCCGCCGAGGAAGACCAGCATCCGCATGTCCAGGACGCTGAAGTAACGGTCGGAGGTGGAGACCTCGGGCCCCTCGGCCGGCTCGGCGCGCTCCCGCAGCAGGATGCGGCCGCCCGGTTCGAGGGCGTCGCGGCAGCGTTCGAGGATGCGCCGGGCGTCGTCGTCCTGCCAGTTGAGCAGCACCATGGAGAGCAGGACGAGGTCGGCGCGGACGGGGAGTTCGTCGAAGAAGTCGCCGCCGAGCACGTCGATGCGGCTGTCCGTTCCGGCGGCGGCGATCCGTTCGCGGGTCCGGCCGGCCGGGCCGGGCAGGTCGAGGACGGTGCCGCGCAGATGCGGTGCGGCGCGCACCAGGGACTGGAGGAATCCGCCCGGGGCGCCGCCGAGGTCGAGCACATGGCGCACCCCACTCCAGTCGTAGGCGGCGATCGGCGCGGCGTGGACGGCCTCCTCCTCGGTGGCCATCAGCCGGTCGAAGGCCTCGCCGAGTTCGGGGACGGCCGACAGGTCTTCCCAGAAGGGGCGCCCGTACAGCGCCTCGTAGGAGGGCCGGCCGGTCCTGACCGCGTCGAGGAGGCGGGTGAACGCGAGGTCGGCGCGGCCGACGGGCTGGTCGAGGGCGAGCCAGTGGCGCTGCTGGACAGGGTGGTCGTCGGCGAGCAGCAGCCCGACGTCCGTGGGCTCGAACCGGCCGGGGGAGGTCTCGTGGTACACCCCGACGGCGGCGAGATGGCGGACGAGGCGGTGCAGCGCGCCGGGATCGGTGCCGGTGGCGGCGGCGAGGTCCGTGGCAGCAGTGGCGCCGGCGAGCATGTGGTCGGTCAGCCGTAGCGTCGCCGCGACCCGCAGCGCCATCGGGGTCACCAGGTCGCACAGGTTGATCAGGGCATCCATGGGTGTGCCGTCGTGCTGTCTGCTGGAACTGCTCACGTGGGCTTCTCCCGGATCGCCGGCCGGCCCTTGCCCCAGCCGTTTGCCCGGCGAGTATGCGGCCCTCCTCTCGCAAGGCTCTCGACGATCACTGGGCCGGTTCGGGACGGCCCGGACGGTCGGGTCCAGTGGGGTACGAGGCCCCGCCGGCAGCCTGGGTCGCCGGACCACTGGTGAGGGGATGGCATGACACGTCAGGATCGAGGCGTCGCCGTGGTGACCGGCGCGACCAGCGGTATCGGTGCGGCGGTCGCGGGTCTGCTTGCGGAGCGCGGCCACCAGGTCTTCCTGTGCGCACGTGACCGGTCCCAGGTGGACGCGACGGTGGAGGGGCTGCGCAAGGCGGGCCATGACGTCGACGGGCAGACCTGCGACGTCCGTTCGGCGGACGAGATCCGCTCCTTCGTCACCGCGGCGAAGGAGCGGTACGGGCCGGTCGGTGTGCTGGTGAACAACGCGGGCCGCAGTGGCGGCGGTACGACCGCAGAGATCACCGACGAGCTGTGGCGCGATGTGATGGAGACCAATCTCGACGGTGTCTTCCGGATGACCCGGGAGGTGCTCACCACCGGCGGGATGTTGGAGAGGGGCCACGGCCGCATCGTCAACATCGCCTCCACCGGCGGCAAGCAGGGCGTGATGTTCGGGGCGCCCTACTCGGCCTCCAAGCACGGAGTCGTCGGCCTCACCAAGGCGCTGGGTCTTGAGCTCGCCAAGACCGGGGTGACCGTCAACGCGGTCTGTCCCGGCTATGTGGAGACGCCGATGGCGCAGCGGGTGCGCCAGGGCTACGCGGCGTTCTGGGAGACCTCCGAGGAGGAGGTGCTGAACCGGTTCGAGGCGAAGATCCCGCTGGGCCGGTACTCCACGCCCGAGGAGGTCGCCGGCCTGGTCGGCTACCTGGTCACGGACACGGCCGCGTCGATCACCGCGCAGGCGCTCAACGTCTGCGGCGGGCTCGGCAATTACTGAGCACGGACCGAGGGAGACGCGATCCATGACGGAGCCGGAGACACACCGCACCGAACACCGCATCATCGTGGCGGCCGAGCCCGAGGCGGTGTTCGGGCTGATCGAGAACGTGGCGGACTGGCCGGTGATCTTCCCGCCGACCGTCCATGCCGAGCAGGCCGAACGGAACGGGGACACCCAGCGCATACGGATCTGGGCGACGGCCAACGGCGAGGTGAAGGGCTGGGTCTCCCGGCGTGAGCTGGACCGGGCGGGCCTGCGCATCCGCTTCCGGCAGGAGGTCTCCCGCTCCCCGGTCGCCGCGATGGGCGGCGAGTGGGTGATGGAGCCGCGGCCGGAGGGCGACACCCTGGTCCGACTGCTTCACGACTACCGTGCTGTCGCCGACGATCCGGCGCATGTGGAGTGGATCCGGCAGGCGGTGGACCGTAACAGCGACAAGGAGCTGGCGGCGCTGCGCGACGCGGCCGAACAGCGCGAGCGGCGGGCGGAGCTGCTGCTGTCGTTCTCCGACACGATCCCGGTCGACGGCGCCGCCAAGGACGTGTACGACTTCGTCGACCGGGCCGACCGGTGGCCGGACCGACTTCCGCACGTGGCCCGGGTGGAGCTCACCGAGGACGTCCCGCAGCAGCAGATCCTGGAGATGGACACCCGCACGGCGGACGGCTCCACGCACACCACGAGATCGGTGCGGATCTGTTTCCCGTATGAGCGGATCGTCTACAAGCAGCTGCTGACCCCCGCGCTGATGACCGCGCACACCGGTGAGTGGACGATCCGGGAGGACGGGGCACGGACGCTGATCACCAGCACCCACACGGTGGTGATCAACCCGGAGCCGATCACCCGGATCCTCGGCGCGCACGCCGGGGTCGCCGAGGCGGGGGCCTTCGTCCGTGAGGCGCTCGGCCGCAACAGCACCACCACCATGCTGCATGCGAAGAAGTACGCCGAGGACATCGCACGCGGCTGAACCGGAAAGGCAATGCCATGCGGGTCCTGTTCACCTCGTTCGCCGCGACGTCCCATGTGCATACGCAGGTTCCGCTGGCGTGGGCGATGCGCGCCGCCGGGCACGAGGTACGTATGGCCAGCCAGCCGGACGGGGTCGAGCACATCCGGCGGGCCGGCCTCACCGCCGTACCGGTGGGCGAGCCACTCGACCAGGAGTCGGTCGTCCAGGAGCTGGACGCACGCCGCTCCGAAGCGCAGGAGGAGGGCCGTACGGGCCCGGAGGCGCTGGACTTCGTCGCGCTGACCGACATCAGCGAGCTGCGCCCCGAGCGGATGACGTATCCGTACATGCAGGCCCGGCAACTGGCGCTCACGATGGGGGCGTTCCCCACCCAGTCGGATCCCGGCACGATCGACGATCTCGTGCTGTTCGCCCGGTGGTGGCGGCCGGACCTGGTGGTCTGGGACACGATGACCTTCTCCGGGCCGGTCGCCGCGATGGCGTCCGGCGCCGCCCACGCCCGGCTGCTCTTCGGTCTGGACCTGATCGGATGGCTGCGGGGCCATTACCGGGCCGAGCTCGGCTCCCGGCATCCGCTGCTGCGGGACGACCCCATGGCCGAGTGGCTGGGCTGGACGCTCGACGCGTACGACTGCGCGTTCGCGGAGGAAGCCGTGGTCGGGCAGTGGACGATCGATCCGGTGCCGGCGTCGCTCGCCCTCGCGGTGCCGGGGATCCGGGTGCCCGTGCGGTACCTGCCGTACCACGGGCCGTCGGTCGTCCCGTCCTGGGTGCACGAGCCACCGGCGCGGCCACGGGTGTGTGTGACCCTGGGCCTCTCGCAGCAGGAGGTGTTCGGCCGCGACAGGGCGTCTCTGGCCGAGATCCTGGCCGCGGTGGCCGAGCTCGACGTGGAGGTCGTGGCCACCTTGAACGCGGCCCAGCTGGCCGCACTCGGCGGCGACCCACCCTCCAACGTACGGGTGGTGGGGTTCGTTCCCCTCGACGCCCTGCTGCCCACCTGCTCGGCGGTTATCAGCCATGGCGGCGCCGGAACGTTCGGCACCGCGCTCGCCCATGGGATCCCGCAGGTCATCGTGCCCGACCTGCTCTGGGACACCACCCGTAAGGCCGAACGGCTCGAAGCGGCCGGCGCCGGCCTGAGAGTCGCCGACCCCGAAGAGTTGACCGCGGCCGAACTCCGCGCCCTGCTGGCCCGGGTGCTCGGAGAGCCGTCGTTCGCGACTGCCGCCGCCCGCCTCCGCGACGAAATGCGGGCCACCCCCGCCCCCGCCGACATCGTGCCCACCCTCGAACTACTTACGGCCGAATTTCGACGGTGACGGCCCGTCACTCATCACGCCTTTACACGGGACACCTCGGGCCACCAGCCGTCAGATTCTTTGCCTGCGCTTGGCCAAGATTTTTTTCTCCATTGACAAGAAGCTTCCTTGAAACCTAAAGTCAAGATCGAGTTTCGACAGCGGATCGACCAGCCGTTGAACTAATGGGGGAACGCCATGGATTTCAGGGTTCTTGGACCTCTAGAGATGCTCGACAAAGGGCGGAATGTAGCGCCGACGGCACCCAAGCCGCGGCAGGTCATCGCCCTGCTGATCATGCGACGCAACGCCGTGGTGCAGACGAATGAGTTAATAGACGAATTATGGGAGGAAGGCCCTCCAGTCAGCGCCCTGACCACCCTCCAAACCTATGTGTACAAGCTCCGAAAAATTCTTGTGCGGCATGGCGGAAAAGGACTCCTCCATACCCGCCCCGGTGGCTATTTACTGGAAATCCCGAACTCCTCCATCGATCTCCACCGGGTAGAAGGAGCAGCCACCGAGGGACAGGCGGCACTGGAGGCCGGAAATCCGGCCCGGGCCCGCGACATTCTGACCCAAGCGCTTTACACCTGGCAGGCTCCGGCGCTGGTCGACGTGGACCAGGGCACCCTGCTCTCCTCGTACGCGACGCGGCTCGAGGAGTTCCGCTCCCGCATCCTGGAGCTGCGCATCGAGGCGGACCTCCAGCTCGGCCACCACCGGGAACTGGTGAGCGAGCTGAAGTCCCTGGTACTCACGCACCCCTTGCACGAACATCTGCACGGCTCCCTCATGATCGCCCTGCACCGTTCCGGACGGCGCCATGAGGCCTTGGAGGCGTTCCGGGTGCTGCGCCGCAACATGATCGAGGATCTCGGCCTCGAACCCGGCGAGGAACTGCGCCAGTTGCACCAGGCCCTCCTCGGCGACTCCCCCGTCGGTCCGCCGTTCGAGGCCCGGCAGACCCTGCGTCCGACCCCCGCTCCGCCGGGCGCGCCGGTGAGCGCGCCACACGCAGAGCCCGCACCGGCCCCGGCCGACGACGTCGCGCACGAGCCGGCCCGGCAGGAGACGCCGGCACCGGAACGCATACCCCCGACCACGGCCCGGGCGGCGCCGGAGCGGCACGCCACCCCCGCCCCCACCCCCACACCCACGTCACCGGTGCCGGTTCCGGCCGAGCTCCCGGCCGACACACCGGACTTCACCGGACGCGCCGACGCTCTCGACGAGATCACCGCGCATCTGACCCCCGACGAGCCGCACGGCAACGCCACCCGGGTCGTGGTGATCGCCGGCATGCCCGGGGTGGGCAAGACCGCCCTCGCCGTCCATCTCGCGCACCAGCTGCGCCACCGGTTCGAGGACGGCCAGCTCCACGTCGAGCTGGCCGGCTCGTCGGACGCACCTCGGGACATCATGGACGCCCTGCACGAGGTGCTGCACTCCCTCGGGGTGCCGCGCACGCACATTCCGGAGGGTCTGGAGGAGCGCAGCAAACTGCTGAGGTCGACCACCGCGTCCCGACGGCTGCTGCTGGTCCTCGACGACGCCTCCTCGCTCGCCGACGTACGTCCCATGCTGCCCGGAGGCCCGCACTGCGGGGTGATTCTGACCAGCCGCCGCCGACTGCACGGTCTGGCCGGGGCGCAGAACGTCGATCTACAGGTGTTCGCCTGCCAGGAAGGCCTGGACCTGCTCGCCTCGCTCATCGGGCGGCAGCGGCTGGAGCAGGAGTCGGAGGCCGCCGACCGGCTGGTGGCCCTGTGCGGAGGGCTGCCGCTCGCGCTGCGATGCATCGGCGGCCGACTGGCGGCCATGCCCGGGCTGCCGCTGGCCCGGGTCGCCGACCAACTGGCCAGGTCCCGGGACGTCATAGCGGAGCTGAGGCTGGGCGAGCTGGATGTGAAGTCCGGCTTCGACGCCGTCTACGGCCGACTGTCCCACACCGACCGCGCCGCGTTCCGGCTGCTCAGCATGTTGCCCGTGGACTCCTTCTCGACCCCGACCGCGGCCGAGCTGCTCGGCCGCGAGGTGCCCGTGGTGGAGCGGGTGCTCCAGTGCTTGGTCAACAGGTATCTGCTCCAGGTCGTCCACTACGACCACGACGGCATGCACTACGCCTATCCGTCGCTGACCCGGCGCTACGCCCGGTCTCGGCTGGATGCCACGCTCCGCCGGCCGGCCCGTGACGGGCGGTCGGCGCGCGGACCACACGGTGACCGGTCGGAGCACGGGCGCTGCGCGGAGTTGGACAACGCTGTCACCCACAGCGGCGGGCACGCCGCCGTCTATTGACGGCACCCGTACACGCGTGTGTGGCGAGGGAGGTACTCTCCCTCGCCACACACGCACGCTCAGACCACGTGGACGTGCGGGACGTAGAGGATCCACTTTCCGCCCGCGTCCCGGAAGCGGGTCTCCTTGGCGATGATCTCCTCTGCGTGGTTCCACGCGAAAAGCAGCGCGTAGTCGGGATACGGGTTCTCGAACGCGGCTCGCGGGCGCACCGGTATGTGCGAGCCGGGGGTGAGCCGCCCCTGCTTGTTGGGCGTGGTGTCGGAGACGAAGGACACCAGATCGGGGCCGATGCCGCAGTAGTTGGCCACGGTCGCGCTCTTGGCGGTAGCGCCGTATCCGACGACCGTCCGGCCCTCCTCCTTGAGCCGCCTGAGCAGGCCCACGAGGTCGTCGCGGGACTTCTCGACCTTCCCGAAGAAGGTCCGCAGGGTCTCCAGGTCGGCCAGGCGCCTGACCTTCTCCTCGGTGAGCAGCTCGGTCACCGACGGGTCGGGCGTGCGCCGGCCCTTGCGGGCGATGGTGTACCGGACCTCACCGCCGTGCACCGCCAGCCGCTCGGCCTTGACCAGTTCGAAGCCGAACCGGTCGGCCATGGCGGAGACCGAGGTGACGGTGAAGAAGTAGTAGTGCTCGTCGTAGATCTGGTCGTAGGAGGTCTTGTCGACGATGTCGGCGAGGTACGGGTCCTCGAAAACGAACACCCCGTCCTCGGCGAGCAGGGCGTCCACCCCCCGGAAGATGGAATCCATATAGGGGATGTGGCAGATGGTGTTGGCGGCGTAGATCAACTGCGCGGGTCCCTCCGCCGCGCGGATCTCGGTGGCGGTGGACTCCTGGAAGAACTCGGTCGATACCCGGATGCCGAGCCGGCGAGCGATGTCGGCCACGCTCTCCGAAGGCTCCACACCCAGGTGCCGTACGCCTGCCTCGGCGAGGGCCTTGAGCATGATGCCGTCGTTGCAGCCGAGTTCGACCACGAACGAATCGGGGGACGTCAGCTCGGTTCGCAGGAAGTACTGAGCGGTCTGCTCGAAGTGCTTCCTCATCACCGACGACCCGGAGGACAGATACGGGTAGTGCCCGTTGAACATCAGGTGCCGCGGCACTTCCTCCATGAGTTGGACCATGCTGCACGAGGCGCACACGCCCAACGCGAGCCGGAAGAAGTACTCGTCCCCGATGTAGTCGGGCTCGAGAAACCCGCTGGAAAGCGGCTGCGTGCCGAAATCACCGAACTCGTGAAGTCGGCCGCCGCAGATACGGCAGCTCGTCATGGTGAACACCCTTCCATCCCGCTCTCGCAGCCATGTCGACGACGGCTCGACGCGGACCGGCTCCAACGGGTCTCGGCGGGCCCTCTAGCCGGCGTTCCGACGATGAGGACACGCGGGGGTCGCGCGAACAGTGGGGAGTCGCTTTGTACGGCGCCGAAGCCAGCGAAATCTACGAGCTGCTGCACCAGGGCAAGGGGAAGGACTACGCCGCCGAGGCGGCCGAGGTCGCCCGCCGGGTCCGGGCACTGCTGCCGGACGCCGGGTCGCTGCTGGACGTGGCCTGCGGGACCGGGGCCCATCTCCTGCATTTCCGCGAGGAGTTCGAGCGGGTCGAGGGGTTGGAGATGTCCGCACCGATGGCGGCGGCCGCCCGAAGACGACTGCCCGGGGTGCGGGTGCACACCGGGGACATGCGCGACTTCGCGCTGGGCTCCGCCTTCTCCGCGGTCACCTGCATGTTCGGTTCCATCGGCTATCTGTCCTCGACGGTCGAACTGGACGCCGTGCTCGACCGGTTCGCCCGCCATCTTCATCCCGGAGGGGTCGTCGCGATCGACCCGTGGTGGTTCCCGGAGACCTTCCTGGACGGCTATGTGTCCAGCGGTACGGCCACCGAGGCAGGGCGGACCCTGGCCCGGGTGTCGCACGCGGTACGCGACGGTGACACGTCACGGATGGAGGTGCACTACCTCGTCGCGGACTCGGACGCCGGCGTACGGCACTTCAGCGAGACGCATCGGATCACGCTGTTCACCCGGGCCCAGTACGAGGCGGCGTTCACCGCGGCCGGCCTGAGCGTCGACCACGTGCCGGGACTCCACGGCGGCCGGGGACTGTTCATCGGTGCGCTCACGCGACCTCGCGCCCTCTGACCGTGCTCCACCTCAGCTGGATCAAGACCCGAAGGAGACCGTCACGTGCCGCCCCTGAGCGAGCTGACCACCCCCGAGAATCTGTCCGAGGACACCGTCCGCCGCTACCGCGACGACGGCTTCGTGCACGTCCCCCAAGTGCTCTCCGCCGAGGAGGTGGCCACCTACCGCGCGGCCGCCGAGGCCATCCTGGAACGGGACATGGAGATCTGGGCGGGCGGCGAGGACGGCGGCCAGGTCGAGGTCAACTACGTGACCCAGGCCTGGCGCAAGGACGAAACGCTGCGCGCGCTCGCGCTGCATCCGAGCCTGACCGGGATCGCCGCCCGGCTGGCGGGCGGCGCGCTGCGGCTCTACAGCAGCGAGGTCCTGGTGAAGGAGCCGCGCAAGGCGCTGCCGACCCTGATCCACGACGACGAGGCCGGCCTACCCATGGACGGTCTGTCGCTGACCCTGACCGCGTGGGTCGCCCTGGTGGACGTGCCCGTCGAGCGTGGCTGCCTGAGCTATGTGCCCGGCTCCCATCTGCGCAAGGAGTCCGAGCGGCTGGTGCACATGACGAGCTTCGAGCACTTCCGGTCGGCCGAGGAGGTCTGGCCGGACTTCCCCTGGCAGCCGCGGGTCACGGTGCCGCTGCGCGCCGGTGATGTGGCCTTCCACCACTGCCGAACGGTCCATATGGCAGGGCGCAATGACACCGACGAGCGACGGATCGGCCATGGCGTGATCTTCATGGACGCCGGTGCCACGTATCTGCCCGGCGTCATGGACGAGTACCTGTCCCACATGCACCCGGGGCAGCCGCTCGACGACGAGAAGCTGTTCCCGCTCATCAGCGGCTGACCGCGGACACGTGGAAGGGCCCCGGGAGGCGTTGCTCGCCTCCCGGGGCCCTTGTCGTGCGGCCGTCCTGTCAAGAGTCCAGGTCCAGCGCGTGGGCGCTCAGATGGTCGATGGCGTCCGCGTAGGTGAAGGGCTGCATGAACCAGCCGGCCCGGACGTCCCGGTAGCGGCGCGACAGCGGGTGCCCGGCGGTGAAGGAGGCGCCGCCGGTGAGCGTCATGCAGTCCTCGACGACGGCCGAGGCGTTCCGGTTGACCACGAGCTTGGCGTACTGGAAAGGGGCGATCATCCGCAGTCCGCGTGCGGCCGGGTCGTCACCGGTCCGGCCGGCATGGTGGTCGGTGTGCAGCAGGGCGGCGCCGAGTGCGGTGCGCAAGGTGTACAGCTTGACGTCCATCTCGGCGACGAGGGTGCGTACGGCCGCGGCCGGATCGCCGCCGCGGCGCCTGATCCCGGCGACCGCGAGGTCCCGGGCGGACTGCGCGATGCCGGCGTACACCCCGAGCAGCCCGATGGAGCTCACCGTCTGCCCGGCCATCGCGGCGTGGTTGACCTCGCCGACCGGCCCGCGCAGGAAGAGGTCGGCCTCCGGGACCGGGCAGTCGGCGAAGACCACTTCGGAGCTGGCCGAGGCCCGCATGCCCATGCCGTCCCAGTTGTCCGGGACCGTCAGGCCGGGGGTGTCCGCCGCGAGGAAGGCGGAGGCGAGCCGGGCCGGGCCGGTCGTCGGCCGGGTGCGGGTGGACACCACGAAATGGGTGGCGACCGGCGCCATGGAGACGAGGATCTTCCGTCCGGAGAGCAGCCAGCGACCGGCCCCGTCCGGGCGCAGTTCGGTCGCCGGGCCCGCGTCCTTCAGGGCCCCGCCGATGACCGCGTCGTCCTTGCCCATCAGCCACAGGACACGTTCCGCGAGCGCCTGCCCGGCGGGGTCGGCATGGCGGAGCTCGTACGACATGGTGATGCCGCGGCACAGCTGCATGTGGAGGCAGAGCGCGGTGGCGGCGTCGGCCTCGGCGACCCGCATGACGGCCAGGGCCACGTCGTGGACGCTGCTGAGGCCGAGGCCGCCGAAGGTGCACGGGACGGTGGCCGACAGCACGCCGTCGGCTTTCAGGGCCCGGAACACCTCGGTGGGGAAGGTGCCTTCGCGGTCGTGGGCGGCGGCGGCCTCGGCGATACGCGGCAGATGTCCGCCGAGGATGTCCAGGAGCCGTGCTCCCTCCGGGGTGACCGGGGCGCTGAGGTCGGCCAGCTGCGGAAGCGTGATGCCGGCTTCGCTGATCATGGGTCCTTCTCCTCAGGGTGTCGGCCCGGCCTGCAGTGCGGCCGGGTTCGGTTGCGCGGCGAGATACCGGTCGATGGCGCTGCGGAAGTAGCCGGGACCGAATCCGCGCAGGGCGGCCTCGGGCACCAGGCGGTGGAGTTTGGCCACGGAGGGGCAGTGGGACACCGTGTGTCCGGCCGCCAGCCGTTCGGCGCGGGTGCCCAGACGCAGTTCCATGTGGTCGAGGATGTCGGTGACGGCCGCGCAGTCCCCGGAGGCCACGTTGACGGTCTCGTTGTCGGCCCCGGTGCGCAGGATCCGGTCGAAGAGTCCGACGAAGTCGTCGACATGGAGCAGGTCGCGGCGGGCGCCCTCCTGGACGGCGACCTGGCCGGCCCGCAGCTGCCGGACCAGGACGGACAGCAGCCGGTACTCCGGTTCTCCTGGTCCGAGGACATAGCCGAGTCGCAGGATCAGATGGTGTACGCCGGAGTCGCGGACCAGGGTCTCCAGGTCGAGTTTGTGCTGTCCGTACGGGAGGAGCGGGGCCACCGGCTCGTCCTCCAGGCCGCGGCAGCCGGGTGCTCCGTACATGGAGACCGTGGAGAAGAAGACGAGCTGGTGGCCGTCGGCGAGGCAGCGCTCGACGGTGTCCTCGACGAGCCGGCGTTCCCGCTCATGGGCGGAGTCCGGCAGCGGGTGGCGTGGCACGCCGGCGGCCAGGACGGTCACCCCGGGGTGCGCGCCGCTCAGGGGCCGCAGATGGCGGGCGAGGAACCCGCCGCCGATGATCTCCACGGTCGTTGCTCTCCCCTCAGGCCTGCGGACGGACGGACAGCGCGTGGTGGAAGACGTTCCGGGGGTCCCAGCGGGCCTTGATCCGCTGGAGGCGGGGGTAGTTGTCGCGGTAGTAGAGGGTGTGCCAGGGGACGCCGGATGTGTTCCACTTCGGGTCGGCGAGATCGGCGTCCGGGTAGTTGATGTAGCAGCCGCTGTTGGCGTCGTTCGGGACGGGGACGCCGCCGGTCTCCGCGTACACCTCCTGGTAGAAGCGGCGGATCCAGTTGATCTCCTCGCGGTCGGCGGGGTCGGCCCAGTAGAGGTCGTAGGCCACGCTGAACAGCGCGTCGCGGTGCGGGAAGGCGGTGGCGGAGGGGGCCTCGGTGTTGATCCGGCCGCCGAAGGAGGTGACGTAGACGGAGGCGCCCCAGCGGGTGTCGCCGTCGGTGAGGTACTTGTGGACGACCCCGATCTGCCGGTCGGTCCACCGCCTGCGCAGGAAGGCGGCCTTGGACTTGAAGGGGGTGCCGCCCGCGTAGGTCGCGGCGCCGAGGGTGGCGGTGAGCCAGGGCTGGTTGCTGCGGGTCGTCTCGGGGGCGACGCCGACGCCGGCGGTGACCTGCGCGAGGTACTCGTCCATCAGCCGTTCGGCGTCGGGATGTTCGCCGCTGACACCCACCAGGAGCTGGAACGATCCGGTGGCCTTGTGGGTCAGGGCGAGCGAGCTGGAGACCTCGGCCTGCGGATGGCGTTCGTGCCAGCTGCCGTGGTCGCGTACGAGAGTGGTGAAGGCCCGCTCGTCGATCTGGGCCCACTGCCAGGTCGCGGCCAGGCCCGGAAGGGTGGCGGGCGGCTTGGGCAGCTGGCCGGCCGGGTCCTTGCCGCGGGCCTGCGGGGATCGCAGAAGATAGCGCAGGACGACGCCGAAGTTGCCACCGCCGCCACCGGTGTGGGCCCACCACAGGTCCCGGTTCGGGTCGTCGGCGCGGCGGGTGGCGACCACCCGGCGGGCCTGGCCGTTCTTGTCGACGACCACCACCTCGACGCCGTGGAGATGGTCGACGACCATGCCGTGCTCGCGCGACAGGGTGCCGTAACCGCCGCCCGCGGCATGGCCACCGATGCCGACGCTGGGGCAGCTGCCGCCGGGGATGGTGACGCCCCAGCCGTAGTACAGGTCCTTGTAGACCTTGGCGAGGGTGGCGCCCGCCTCGACGGAGAACGCCTGGTGCTCCGGGTCGAAGGTGACGTGGTTCATCGGGGAGACGTCAAGGACGATCCGGACATCGGGCCCGGTGACGAAGTCCTCGTAGCAGTGTCCTCCGCTGCGGACGGCGATCCGCTTCCCGGTGCGTACCGCCTCTTCCACCGCCTGGACGACCTGCTCGCCCGAGTACACGGCCCGGACGGCGTCGGGCCGTGGCGTGAACCGTCCGTTGTAGCTCTTGTTGAGGCTCGCGTACCGGGTGTCGTCGGGGCCGACGGTGACCGGGCCCGGTATCGGGTGACAGCTCGCCCCGGTCCGCCCGGCGGCCGTCGCGGTGGTGCCGGTGAGACCGGTCAGGGCGGCGGCGCCGCCCGTTGCCGCTGCCCCCCACAGTATGTGACGGCGTGTCAATTTTGCCATCTGAAGATCGTTCCTTCCCCCGTGCGGTGACCGGCGAGTGGCGCTCGCCCACGCTAGGCACGGCGGCTGTCGGTCGCCTCGGCTTCCGCTGTAGGGGCGGTGGAGCTCGCTTCGAGTCGGCTGCGAGAGGGGCGCGACAGGACGGCCGCACGCTTCGCGGTATGGCAGCGAAGAGTGAAGGCAAGGTCGACGACACGGCGTACAAGACGGAGGTCACCCGGGCGTTCGACCGGGCGGCGGCCCAGTACGACCGGATGGGCGTCGAGTTCTTCGGCCCGATGGGCCGGCGGCTGGTCGAACGGGCCGCCCCCCGGCCCGGCGAGCGGGTGCTCGACGTGGGCTGCGGGAGGGGCGCGGCACTCTTCCCGGCGGCCGCGCGGACCGGGCCGACGGGTTCCGTCCTCGGCATCGACATCGCACCGGCGATGATCGAGGAGGCCCGGCGGGAGGCGCTGAAGCAGGGCGCCGGCCATGTGGAACTCCGGGTGATGGACGGCGAGCGGCCCGAACTGCCGCCGCGCTCCTTCGACCTGGTCCTCGGCAGCTACAGCGTGATCTTCCTGCCGGACGCTCCGGCGGCGCTGGCCCGCTATGCGGAGTTGCTGGCCGACGGCGGTCGGATCGCCTTCACCAGCCCCGTCTTCACGGACGACACGTTTCCGTTCCTGCCGCCGGTGTTCACCGAGCTGATTCCCCGGTCGCTGCTGGCGAACCTGCCCGCCGAGTGGCAGCCGGAGGCGCTCCGACGCCGTTTCAACAGCTGGCTGGGACAGGTCATGGATCTGCGGCGGACGATGGAGAAGGCCGGATTCACCGGGGTCGAGGTGGTCGACGAGCCGGTCGAGCTGGTCGCCACCTCGGGCGAGGCGTGGGTGGACTGGTCGCACACGCAGGGGATGCGGCTGCTGTGGACGCATCTGCCCGCGCAGGAGAGCGCCCGGCTGCGGGAGCGGCTCATCACCGCCCTCGACGCGATGCGGGACGGTGACGGGCCGCTGGTGATCGACACTCCGGTGCGCTATGTCACCGCGTCCGTGCGCCGATGATCCCGTGCTCGGCGAGATTCTCCCGGGCGGCCGCGACCGAGTCGAGGTCCCGCTCCGGAGGGCCGGGGCGGGCCGGCAGCAGCGGCACGACGACGCTGGTGCCGGCCCGTACGGCCGGGTGGCGCCGGGCGAGCTGGGCGAGGGTCTGCCCCGGTCCCGCTTCCACCAGTACGGCGTCCCGCCCGGTCAGGACGGCGTCGAGAGCGGGCCAGAACAGCACCGGGGCGACCGGCTGCGCGGCCCAGTAGCCGGGGTCGCCGGCCTCCCGGGCGGTCAGCGGCCGCGCGGTGTAGCAGGAGTGCAGCGTCAGCGCCGCCGGTGAGACGGGCAGAGCCGCGATCGCCCGCTCCGACCCGGCGACGGCCGGGGCGAGCACCGGGCTGTGGAAAGGGCTGAGCGACGGCAGCCGGCGACAGGTGAACTCGTGCTCCGTCAGGGCCTTGTGGGTGAGTTCGAGAGCGGGATCGGGTCCGGCGAGGACCGTCTGCCTGGGCGCGTTGACCGCGCCGACGACGACGTCGCCCGCGAGGAACGGTTCGACCTCGCGCACGGACGCGGCGACGGCGAGCATTCCGCCGGTCGGGCCGTCGGCGAGCAGCCGGATCCGGTCGAGAACGAGCCGCGTCGCGTCCCGCAGGTTGAAGATCCGGGCGAGTACGGCCGCGGCGAGCTCGCCGATGCTGTGGCCGAGCAGGACGTCGGGGCGACTCCCCCAGCTCACGACGAGCCGGCCGAGGGCGTGATCGACGGCGAACAGCAGCGGCTGGGAGCGGGTGACACAGTCGAGGTCGACGGCGGGGCGGTCGGTCAGCCAGTCGGCCCGGAGCCGCTCCCCCTCGCCTCGGGCGTAGGCCTCGACGGTGTCGAAGACCTCGTCCATCGCTGCGGTGAACACCGGCTCGGCGCCGTACAGTCCGGCGGCCATCCGTAGGTGCTGCGCCCCCTGCCCCGGCAGAAGTAACACCATCGCCCGACGTTCCCCCATGGTCCCCATCCTCCAGGTGCGTTCGGTCGTCCGTTCATGGCCGCTCCGCCCACGGCGGGCGTTCGAGCATTTCGATCACGGCGCAGGACCAGGTGAACCCGGCGCCCACGCTGACGAGCAGGCAGGTGTCGCCGGGGCCGAGCGCCCCGGAGGCGGTGAGATGGTCGAGTCCGGCGAACGGGTCACCCGCGCCGAGGTGGCCGATCCGCCGGCTCCAGGGCCAGGTCGTGCGCTCCGGATCGATGGCGAGCGGGCCGAAGTACGCCGCTTGGAGCCGGCGCCGCCCCAGATGAGGCAGGGCGATCCGGTCGATGTCGGCGAGTTCGAGCTCCGCCTCGGCGAGGGCTTGTTTCAGGACGGCTTCCTGGGCGGCGGCGACCTTGGACACCGCGTAGGAGACGCCCGTGGTGGCGAGGAAGGCCCGCTTGCACGCCTCCAGGTCGACCTGGGGGCGGTGGGTGAACGGCGCGTCCTGGAACGGGTCGTCACCCCGGTGCATTCCTTCCAGCTCCGGTACGGAGACCGTGACGAGGCTGCGGATCCGCGCGAAACCGGTGCGGCGTGAGAGGACGAGAGCGGTGGCGCCGTCGCCGTACACCGTGCCGGGGTCGCTGTGCCAGCGGTCGAACCCGGGCGGGCAGAACTTGTCCCCCGTGGTGATCAGCGCGGCCGAACGCCCCGGGTCGACGGAGAGGTAGGCCGAGGCGAGTTCCAGCGCGGCCATCCCGCCGTTGGAGACCTGTCGGACCTCCATCGCGGGGCAGTTGTTGCCGACGGCGCCCCGCTGCACGTAGGAGGCGGGGGCCCACAGGTCGTGGCCCTGGTGGAAGAAGCTCGCGTGCAGGACGAGGTCGATGTCCGGGGCGTCGCTCCCGGCCCGCGCCAGAGCGGTACGGGCCGCGCGCACGGCCATCTGCGGCGCGGACTCCTCTCCGGCCACGGCGACCGAGAGACTGCCGGTGCTCCGCGCGAGGGACGCGGAGCACCAGCCGTCGGCGACGGCGTCCTCGATGCTCACCCGTGGGGGCAGCCAGCTGCCGGTGGCGGCGATGAAGAGCCGGTCCATGGCGGTGGCCTCGTCAGTGGGAGTGCCGAGTCCCGGCCGAGGCCAGGGTCTCGTTGACGGCCGTCACGAACTGGTTGAGCGTGCGGATCTCTGCGAGGGCGTCGTCGGGGAGTTCGGCGCCGAACTCCCGTTTGACCCGGCTCGCGGCCTCCATCAGGGCCAGGGAGTCATAGCCGAGGTACTCCAGTTCGACGTCACCGACGTCCCCGCCCTCGGCGGCGACGGCTTCGTCCTCACCGGCGCATTCGCGCATGATGTCGATCAGTACGGGCAGCGTGAGCTCACTCACTGGTGTCCTTTCCTCGCCCACGCAGTACGAGGGCGCTGTTGAATCCGTTGTGGCCGCGGGCCAGGACGAGCGCCGTGGTGCCGTGGAACGGTCTCGGCTCGCTCACCAGGTCGAGCGGATGTCCCGGGGTGATCCCGGGAGTCGGGGGGATGACGCCCTCGCGCAGGGCGAGCAGGGCGAGGACGACGTCGAGCGGCGCACCGCCGGAGTAGAGGCGGCCGATCAGGGTCTTGGGTGCGGTGACCGGGACTCCGTACGGGCCGAAGAGCCGGACCAGCGTCTCGGCCTCGACGCGGTCGCCCTCGACGGAGCCGTCGGCGTCGGCGAAGACGACGTCGACATCGTCGGTGCTGAGCCCGGCGTCGGCGAGGGCGAGTTCGGCGGCGCGGCCGAGGTTGGCGGGGCGTACGGAGTGCGGCGGCGGGTCGAAGGTGGCGCCGTACCCGGCGATCTCACCGAGTACGGTCGCTCCGCGCGCCCGCGCGTGTGCCTCGTCCTCCAGGACGAGCATCGCGCCGCCCTCACCGGGCACGTGGCCGCTCGCGGCCGGATCGAAGGGCAGATAGGCGCGCTCGGGGTCGTCGCTGGTGGACAGTCGGCCACTGGCGATCCGGGCGGCCATGCCGTAGGGGCTCAGGGAGGATTCCATGCCGCCGGTGAGCACGGCCGTGGCGCCGCCGCGCAGGGCTCGTCGGGCCTGGGCGATGGCGTCGATGCCGCCGGCCTGTTCCGCGACGACGACCCCGGTCGGGCCGCGCAGATCGTGCTTGATGGAGATCTGGCCGGTGTTGACCGCGTAGAACCAGGCGAAGGACATGTAGGCGCTGACGTGGTCGGGGCCGCTGCCCCAGAGGTTCTGCAGTTCCCGCTGGCCGAAGTCGAAGCCGCCGGCGGCGGCCGCCGTGATGACGCCCAGGGCGGTCCGGTCCGGATAGCCACTGTCCAGTGCCGCGTCCGCCAGCGCCCAGTCCGCGGCGGCGAGCGCGAACCGGGTCATACGGTCGGTCTGCGGCACGAGTCTGCTCGGCAGTCGGCCGGCGTCGTCGAAGTCGCGCACCTGGCCGGCCAGTCGGCTGGGGAAGGCGGTGGTGTCGTACCCGTCGATCGGCGTGATGGCGGGCCGGCCCTGCAGGGTCGCGGACCAGAACTCCTCCGTCCCGAGGCCGTTGGGGGCGACGACGCCGGTTCCGGTCACTACGGCCGTGGTCACGCGGCCCTCCTGTCCCTGTGGTTGAGCACCATGGCGCTCTGGAATCCACCGAAACCGCTGCCGACCGTGAGGACGGTGTCCAGCCGCCGCTCCCGGGCGGTCAGCGGCACGTAGTCCAGATCGAGTTCGGGGTCGGGCCGGTGCAGATTCGCTGTCGGCGGTACGACTCCGTGCTCCAGCGCCAGCGCGCAGGCGGCGATCTCGATCGCGCCGACCGCGCCGAGCGAGTGGCCGATCACGGACTTGATGGAGGAGACGGGCACGGCGTGCGCGTGGGCGCCCAGACTGCGCTTGAAGGCGGCGGTCTCATGCCTGTCGTTCTGCTGGGTGGCGGTGCCATGGGCGTTGATGTAGTCGACGGCGGTCGGATCGAGCCGGGCCCGGTCCAGCGCCGAGGTGATGGCCGTGGCCATCTCCCGCCCGTCGGAACGCAGCCCGGTCATGTGGTGGGCGTTGCCGTGCGAGGCATATCCGGCGATCTCGGCGTAGACGTGGGCGCCGCGCGCCCGGGCACGGCCCAGCTCCTCCAGGACGAGGACCGCGGCACCTTCACCGAGCACGAAGCCGTTACGGGTCCGGTCGAAGGGGCGGGAGGCGGAGGCGGCATCGTCGTTGCGGGGCGAGGTGGCCTTGATCGCGTCGAAGCAGGCGACGGTGATCGGGGCGATGGGGGCGTCGGCGCCCCCGGTGATCATGATGTCGGCGCTGCCCTCACCGATGAGTGCGCAGGCGTGGCCGATGGCGTCGATGCCGGAGGTGCAGCCCGCGGAGACCACGGAGTTGGGGCCTTCGGCTCCGGCGAACCAGGCCACCTCCGCCGAGAGCGAGCTGGGCACGAAGTAGTCGTAGAGATGCGCGGAGGCCGCGGCCGGGTCGACGACCCACTCCCGGCCGCCGTCGCTGACGGCGAGGTACTCGCGTTCCAGCCCCAGGGTGAGGCCGACGGCGTTGCCGATGCTGACCCCGGTCCGGTGCGCCTCCTCGGGGCCGATCCCCGGCTCGCTGTCGGCCAGCGCCTCCCGGGCCGCGATCATCAGCATCTGGGCGGCCCGGTCCAGGCGCTCCGTGTCCGCCTCGGTCAGTCCTCCGGCGAGCGGATCGAAATCGCACTCGGCGGCGATCCGGGAACGGAACGGGGCCGGGTCGAAGGCGGTGATCCCCCGGGTCGCCGGCCGGCCCGAGGTGATGCGCTCCCAGAACGCCTTCGTCCCGGTGCCTCCCGGCGCGACCACACCGATCCCGGTGACGGCGACGCGACGCTCCCCCATGACGACCCCCTGTCTCACCAGCGGAAGTGCTGATCGGATTCGACGATGAGCCGCTCTGGTCGCAGGGGCGTCGAGGACGACTGGACGGTCGGAGGGGCGGCGTCGACCGGCCTGACGCCGAGCACAGTCGGCTGCACATCCGGTCGATCGCGGCTGGTCGCGGTGGCGAGGACCGGCGTGGGTCGTCCCGGTCGCAGAAAGCGGCGCGGACGGCCCGGTGGCCAGGTGTTGATGACGTCCTCACCGGTCAGCGGGTGCGCGACCGGCCGAGGATCGAGCGGTTGTCCTACGCGCGCACCGGTGACGGGGTGGTGTTCGGCGCTGAGCCCAAGACGGCGCCGGCGCATTCCGCGGTGCCCGCGGGCGGCCAAGGCATGGCCATGCTCCTGGAACGCACCGCGTAGCCCGCATCGGACGATGCGCTGCCGAGTGGCCGGCGAGGCCGCGGACCGGCCGTGTGGCACCCGGATCCCGGCGAGGCGTGAGCGACGGGGTGCGACGGGGTGCTGCTGCCTGCGGTCAGCCGGCTCCCGCGGCCGGGCCGTGGCCGAACCGGGAAGCATCCTCAGCCGTGGCGTCCAGGCGTGGTCGTACAGTGCGCAGCGAGAGTCTCCGCGCTCCCCGGCCGGTGACGTGTCTCCGTCGGCTTCGGCCGGCGGCCCGGAACCGACGGGAACGGGTCCCAAGGGCTCGCGGCTCCCCCACGCCGAAGGTGAACCGCGCCTCCCACGAGTGCCCGGGACCCATCGGGAGCAGGTACTCACTGCTGTCCCTGTCGCGGACAGCGGGCGTGCGTCAGGAAAGCCCCGTCAACGACTGCAGGAGGACAGCAGCGTGCTCACAGCGCACCAGTGGATCGACGCCCTCGGCCTGGAAGCCCACGTGGAGGGCGGGTACTTCCGCCGGACCTTCCAGGCAGACCACCGCCCCCGGATCCGAACACCCCATGGGGACCGCTACACACTGACCTCCATCCACTACCTGCTCACCCACTGGTCCCCGATCGGTCACTGGCACCTGAACCGGTCCGACATCCTGCACTTCCACCACCACGGCGAACCCGTCACCTACCACCTGCTCCACCCTGACGGCCACCACTCCACCGCCGTCCTCGGGCCGGACCCCGGCCAAGGACAGCTCCTCACCCTCGCTGTGCCGGGAGGCGTCTGGAAGGCCTCCCACCTCACCGCTGGAGACCACGCCCTGATCAGCGAAGCCGTCGCGCCCGGCTTCGACTACGCCGACATGACCCTCGGCCGGCCCGACGAGCTCATCGCGCGCTTCCCCGCGCATGCCGAGCTCATCCACCGCTACTGCCGCCCCACCCAGCCGAGCGAGGGCTGAGATGGCCGGGAGGACGGGGTACTGCAGCGAGCCCACCACGCCCCGCTACCGCGAGGCCGGCGTCCAGTCCGTGACGAGGTCGAGGAGTCCGGGGAAGCGCGCGTCGAGGTCGTCGACGCGTACGTCGCTGCGCCGCTCCAGACCGTACTGCCGCTGCCTCGTGATGCCCGCCTCGCGCAGCGCCTTGAAGTGATGGGTGAGGGAGGACTCGGGACGGTCCAGGCCGAACCACCCGCAGGAATGGTCGAACTCCTCGGACTCCAGGAAGAGTTTGCGCACGATCCCCAGGCGCAGAGGTTCGGCATCGCCCTGCCCCGCCCGCACGGGGCCGGCGCCGGCGTCTCCATCGAGGTTCAGGACAGCGGTCCAGGACACCCGACGGAGCTATGCGACTCGGCGTCCTGCACCCCGCCCGCGCGCTTTCACCCGCCGAGAAATCCGCTCATCACCGGACAGACTGCCGCACCTTAGGAGCGGATTGGATTCCGTGCAGAATGATCGAGCACACGGGGCTCCGTACCTTGGTGACCACTTTCATGTGTACGCCGACATCACTGGTCTTGCCGCTGCCGCAGGGACCAGCGGAGCAGCCGGTAACGCCGAGCACTTGATCTCGATCTTGGGGACTCGGAAACCCGTCTGAAAGCACTGACCGGCTACCCACGTCCCAGGCCCTCACATGTGTGAGGGGTCAGCCGTGCTCTTCCTCGTCGGCTTCCATGTGCCGGATGCCCTCGTGGGTGAGGGTGACCATCGCAGGCGTGTTGCCGGGCTCCCAGTCGACGGTGATCAGTCCTTCGCCCGCCAGGTAGGTACATGCGGCGGCCAGGTCCTGTTCCGGCACGTGGAGGTCGCGCCGCAGCTGTGCTCCGGTGATGCCGAGGAGGCGGTTACCTTCGACGGCTTCGTACAGGACCCGGAGCACCTGGTCGCGGTAGGTCTGGCGTTCGTGCAGTGTGGCCATGGCCGCGTCCTTTCGCGTGTGGGGTGGAGTGGGCTCCGAGGCTGGTCGGGGCTTCTCAGATCTCGTACATGGAGGCGGCTGTTCCCGTCGAGGGCGGGTGAGGAGGCCGGCGGGTCGGGGCGCCGAGGCGCCCCGACCGCTGCCCCCGGTCGGAGGAAGATCCGTTCCTCACCGGTCGGCACCCGTGTGGTGGGCTCGACGACCGGTGTCGTCCGGCAGGCCGGGAGGCCTCGGCAGGGGGTCAGTGAAGCGGTAGGCCTCGATCCGTGCGTCGTCCCGGGCGTTCAGGACGTGGATCCAACGCATCCCGATGCCGATCATCAGGATGATCACCGCGATGAGGACGACGGTCTCCACGGAGCTCACCGCCAGCCGTTCGCGGACAGTGGGAGGGCGCTTCGGCCCATCGGCTCCCCGAAGGTGGACATGCAGGCCCCACCCTCGTCCTCCCAGGCGGCTTCTCGGCGGCGGGCGTCGCGGATGCCGCGCCCGATGACGGTTTCGTTGGCCATCAGGACGCCCGCGGCCAGGGCACTGCCCGGGATCGCGGCGGCGGCCATCAGCCGGGCCGCGGCCGCGGGCTCGGTCTCGGGCGGGATCACCAAGAGGTCCCAGCGGCCCACGGTGTAGGAGAGCAGGATCAACTTGTCGGGGTCCTGTTCGGTGAACCAGCCCACGTGCAGCACACGCCCGTCCACGGCAACCGTGCGCGGGACGACCGGCCAGCGGCTGGGGTTCACACTGACGCGCGTGATGCGCCCCCAGGTCTCGTCCAGCGCGGCGGCGAGAGCGGGAAGCTCGGCTTCGAGGTCACGCGAGCGGGGCCACCAGGCACCGTCCAGCTGACCTGCGAGGGTGGTCTTCGGGGTGAGGGACAAACGTGCCGGGAGCTCTGCGGCGAGGTCGCGGGGCGCGGTCCGGTCGAAGGTGGTGGTCATGATGTGGACCTGCCCCCGGACTGCCCGTCGGCAGCCCGGTTTTTAGGCGATCGCCGGAAATGACACCCGCGTGTAGCCGGTGCTCGAAGTACTTCCGGTCCTTCAACTGTACGCCTAGTCGGTGGGCAATGACCGTTGTGACCAGGTATTTTCCGGCAGAGGCGGTGGGGAGATCGGCGGTGCGGGCGGCAGGTGCCGTGAAACGACAGCGGATGCGGTTGCGCTCGCCCGGCTACGGCGAGCACGGCGACTCCCCGGCCGGGGCGCTACTTCTTGCGCGGTGAGCACTGTCAGCCGCACGCCACTGAGGATGGGTGATTCGCCGCTTCGAAGCGTTCAGTCGAGAATCGCGAGGTGGTCGGCGGCGCCACCGCGCCATTCGATCATGAAGAGGGTGGCGTCGTCGCTGGTGTGTCCGCCTCGTTCGCTCTTCAGCGTGTGGGAGAGCCGGCGCAGATCTGCCCGCATCCCCTCCGACGGCTTTTCCCCGAGGCGGTCGACGCAGCGGATGAGGCGTTCCTCGCCGAACAGTTCCCCGCCGGTGACGTGTTCTTCGATGATGCCGTCGGTGTAGCAGAGCACGCGGTCGCCGGGCTGGAGTGTGTGCTCCCTGATCCGGGGCTCCTCGCCACCGAAGCCGACGGGCAGCGTCGTCGCGCTCTCCAGCTGCCGCAGGACCTTGCCGTGGCGGATCAGCAGCGGCGCGGGATGGCCCGCGTTGACCAGCTCCAACTCACCGGTGGTGATGTTCAGGTGCATCAGCTGGGCGGTGACGAAGTGGTCGGGACCGAACTGCCCGGAGATGGCGTCGTCCATGTACGTGTACTTCTCGGCCAGGCTGACGAACACGCGCCGGGCATGCCGGTAGGCGCCGATGGCCACGGTCGCCATCGCGGCGGCGTTCAGGCCGTGGCCCATCGCGTCGATCACGGCCACGTGCAGGACGTTGTCGTTGAGGGCGTAGTCGAAACTGTC
The DNA here is from genome assembly GCF_041432505.1 of Streptomyces virginiae. GTDB lineage: Bacteria > Actinomycetota > Actinomycetes > Streptomycetales > Streptomycetaceae > Streptomyces > Streptomyces virginiae_A. The sequence continues at coordinate 7,701,151 of NZ_CP107871.1, read as the reverse complement.
ACCGGCGACGCGGTAGGCGGGCTCCAGCATGCCGGCCACCGCGACCTGCGGCACGGTCATCGTCAGCGGCGGCAGCAGGCCCCACTGGATCTCCGCGGACACGCTCATCGGCTCCCGGCGCCGGGCCAGGAAGAACTGGTCGGTGTAGGCGTTCTTGGTGACCAGCAGATCGGCGACCAGGCCGGCGAGCCGGCGCAGCAGGCGCCGGTCGTCCTGGCCGACGTCGTCCAGGGTGAGGACCATCACGCCCACCGTGTCACTGCCGTCCAGCAGCGGCAGGTACATCCGGACGCCGCCGCCGGCCAGCGGCACCTCGACTGCCTCCCCGCGCAGGAAAGCCCGGCCGGCAGGGGAGTCGATCACCGGCTCGGGCTGACTGACGTGCAGCTTCCTGGCCGGCAGGGGTACGAGCAACTCCTGCGCGTAGTCCTGGAGCAGGACGGAGACTTCACGGCCTCCGACCCTGCCCACCTCCTCCGCGATCAGCGGGGCGATCAGCTGCGGCGGCAGATGCGGCGCCCGGTCCAGCAGCAGACCGAGCAGCCGCTCGCCGAAACCCTCCGACCGGTCCACCCTCTCCTCACCCATGACCCGGTGTGCCACCTTCTTTCCACCCAAGCGCCGGTCACCGCCTCAGCACACCGTGACCCGGTCAGCCGCCGGAGCGGCTCATTGCGCCATGCGCGGCATGTCGGCCCATACTGCCCGCGGGGAAAGCGCTTGCCCGGGCCCCTGCCGCCGTGGTGGATGGTCAAGCTGCTTGAACCGGGGAAGGCCACCACCTGCCGGCCGACATACCCGCAAAGGTCAAGTCGCCTATGTAAGAGGGGTGTCCGGGTCCGGCCGGGTGCTCGGCGTGTCCGGTTCAGCTCTGGAGGGTGGTGAGCCAGTCGGTCAGCAGGCGGTTGACCTCGTCGGGGCGTTCCTGCTGGATCCAGTGGCCGCAGCCTTCCAGCAGGTGGGAGGCGGACAGGGCGGGGAGGGTGGCGGGGTAGGCGTCGATGGTGTCGGCCATCCAGGTGGTGGAGGCGTCCAGGGTGCCGCCGATGAACAGGGACGGCTGCTTGATCGGGGCTCCGCGGTGGGGGGCGAGGTCCTCCCAGTCACGGTCCATGGTGCGGTAGCGGTTGAGGGCGCCGGTCAGACCGGTGCGCTCGAACTCCGCGGCGTAGACGTCGAGGTCGTGCTCGCTCAGCCAGGCGGGGAGCTTGCCGGCGGGGAATCGGTCGCGCAGCCGGCCGCCGTGGGAGACGAAGTGCGGGTCGGGTTCGCCCTGGGCGGGCATGGTGTCGTCGCAACGGCCCGACCATCCGCAGTAACCGCTCCGTGTGCCTGTCGCCAAAAGCCGCTCCCGCCGGTGGTTTCGTGCCGCCAGGTGCGCCGCACGGCCGACAGCACGTGGTCGTGCCGGCCGTGCGGTGCGGCAGCCCGCGCGGGGCCCGGTGCCGCTAAGGGGCCGCGGGGATCAAGACGGGCTGGCCCGTGACGACGAGGGTGAAAACGCGTCCGGGGGGACCAGGAGGGCCCGCAGGTCCGGCTACTCCCTGGGGTCCGGCGGGCCCGGCTGATCCCGGGGTGCCGGCCGGGCCGGGGACCCCCGGAGCGCCCTGGGCTCCCGGAGGACCGGGGGCTCCAGCCGGTCCAGCCGGTCCGGGAGGTCCGGGAGGTCCGGGGGGTCCGGGGGGTCCGGGGGGTCCGGGAGGGAACGGAGGCTCTCCGGGGTGGGACTCGCACGACTCGACCGATGGCCGCCCCTCGGCGCATTCGTCGTGCTGAGGAGGCGGATCCACCGTCAGGTACTGCGCGTCCGACGGGTCCTGCGGGGTGGCGGCGGCTGCGGGCGCCGCGAAACCGGCACCCGTGAGGGCGAGCGAGACAACGGCTCCGGCGACCCATCCGGTCCGGCGTGGCGGACAGCTCCGCCGCGTTGCTGCTGTGCTTTCAGACGGCATGCACTTACTCCTGATCATTGTCCGCTGGAAGTGGACCCGGGGCCGTGGGCAGTCGGCGGCTGCCTTCGGGTCGTCGCGAGGCCGTCATGGCGTGGCACAGACGGCATACGGGGTGAGGGTGACGTCGTCCCGCGTCCGGTTCTGCCCGTTCACCTCCCAGTCGTTGGTGCCGGGTACCGGCCTGCTGACGAGCTGATCAGGTGCGGGACCGGTGGATCCGAAGCCGCCGCCCGTCAGCACGCTGCCGGCCGGGCAGGACACCTTTGAGGTCCCCGGCACCGAGCCCAGGTCGATTCCGATGAGCGCGCCTTGGGGACTGTCGATGGTCGCGGAGACGGAGTTGGTGGCGAGGTCGATGACGGATACCCCGTGCGCGCCGTTGGGGTGGCTGACGTACAGCCGGGCTCCGGTGGGGGAAACCGCCATTTCCGCGGGATCCCCGGAGGTGGGGATCGAAGTGACGACGCTGTTCGTGGCGGCATCGATGACCGCCACCCGGGCGTTGTTCCGGTCGGCGACGTAGACGCGCTTCCCGTCCAGTGAGACCTTCACGCCGTCCAGCCCCTGGTTGACCGGAATCGGGACCACGACCGTGTTGGTGGCGGTGTCGATGACCGATACCTCGCCCGAGGTGTTCTCGGTGACGTAGACACGTGCGCCGCTCGGCGAGATGGCCACCTTTCGCGGTGCGCCCGGTCCGACGTCCACCGTCGTGATGAGCGTCATGGTGGCGGAGTCGATCACTGCCGCCACACCTGCGCCCCGGTAGGCGACGTAGAGTCGCTTCCCGTCCGGGGATACCGCCAGCCCGTTCGGGAGCGTGTCCGCCCCCGTCTCGAGGGTGCCCACGATGGCATCGGTGGCGGTGTTGATCGCCACCACGCGGTTGGCCAGTCCGTTCCCCTCCACGGTGACATAGGCGCGACTGTCGTCCGGCGAGATGGCCACGCTCTCCGGAGTGCCGTTCCCCGTGGGGATTTCGGCCACCACGGTGTTGGTGAGAGCGTCGATCGCCGACACGGCGCCCGAGTCCCGCTCCGTCACGTAGACTTTCTTGCCGTTTCGGGTAGCGGCGACCTGCAGGGGCCCGCTGAACGCTCCGGTGTCGATGCTCGTCACGAGGGCGTTCGTGGCGGTGTCGAACACCCGGACCTTGTTCTGGCCCGTGTTGGCGACGTATGCGTACGTGCCGGGTGCGGCAGGAGCCGCCAGGGCGACGGACGGCGTCAGAACGGCTGCGGCAGCGAGTATCGTGCACGATGCTTTCCGAACGCCGTGCTTCGACACGTACCCCCGGACGCTCCCCACACGCGGATTCCCGCGAACGGCGAAGTGCTGCATGGATCCTCCTCGAACGACCCGCTCAGGGAGTGTCCCTGTTCGAGCTGCGAGGAACGTTGTATGCGTAGTTATATCTGATTATCAATCACGACATGTCGCCAGTACTCCAAATATCGTAATCTGGCCTACCTTCGGGGCAAGGTCAACAGCCAGGCCTCGGGGCTGTCCATCGACCTGTACAGGGCTGACCGAACACAGCGCCGGACAAGGCCACCGGCCCAGGTCTGCCGTTTGGGGACGTTGGTGACACGCGTGCCGGGTTCTTGAAACGGGTGAGGGCCTCCGGGTTCGGTGTGGATTGCGACGGCTGCACCGGGGCCAGGAGGCCCTCGTGTCCACCGTAATGCCCCGCTGACCGAGACCGGACGTCTTCGCCTGGCCCGCTGTGTCGTGACGACGGCTGGCCGCTGCGGCGGGCTGCCGAGCGTTTCCAGGTCAGCCACACCACCGCCGCCCGCTGGGCCGGCCGCTACCTACAACTGGGCGTCGCCGGAATGAGTGACCGGACCAGCCGCCCTCACCACCAGCCCCGCAGGACCGCGGCCGCCCGCTACGGAGGCGACGACACCGTCCCCGAGCTGGTCCGCGACAAGCGCGACGGGGCCTGGAACCTGTGGGAGACGCTGGCCCGCAAGGCCCCGGACTTCGGTCGGCCCGGGGCCTTCAACGGCAACGTCGACGAGGCCAAGTGGGAGTCGTTCACCCTGACGATGCGCAGCCCGGCACTGCTCAAGCGGATTGAGGAGTTCTCGCAATGCCCCCGGCACCGGGGCGCTGATGACGTTCAAGGACTCCCGGTGGTTGATGTCGGTGGTCGTGCCCCACCAGCCGCACTTCGCCGGCCGGCCCGAGGACGTCTTCACCCTTTGGGGGTACGGGCTGTTCGTGGACGAACCGGGCGAGTTGACCGGCAAGAAGATGTCGGAGGCCACGGGACAGGAGATCCTCGTCGAACTGCTCGGGCACCTCGGCTTCGACGACATCGCCGACGAGGTGTGCGCCACCACTGCCGTCACGACCGTGATGATGCCTTACATCACCAGCCAGTTCGAGCGCCGTGACATCCACGACCGGCCACTGGTGGTCCCCTCCGGGTCGACAAACTTCGCCTTCCTCGGCCAGTTCACCGAGATCCCCGAAGACGTCGTCTTCACCGTCGAGTACTCCGTCCGTGGGGCGATGCACGCGGTGTACGAACTACTGGGCGTCGACAAGGAGGTTCCGGCCGTCTACCACGCGCTGTCCGACCCGTTGACGGCGCCGCGGGCCCTCAAGGCCGTCTTCGCCTGAGCTGTGGCTCGCCTCTCCCAACAGCACGGCTCGCCGTTTCAGACCGGAGGCCCTTCCGTGTTCCACCCCGTGCCAACCCCGCCACCCGATCTCGGGGTCCGCCGGTCCCGGGCGATCAGCGTCGGTCTCGACGGATCTCGCGAAAGCCTGGCCTCCGTCGCCTGGGCCGCGGACGAAGCGCGCCGACGCGGTCTCGCCCTTCGCCTCCTGCATGTGTGGGGCCTGGGACCGGACGTCCATTCACCGCTCATCGGCTCTCGCCCCCGGCAGGAGCCGTACGACGCGGACCCGCGCTCCACGGCCGAGCGGATACGGCGCACGCATCCGGGCCTGGACGTGGTCGCGCAGGAGCTGTGCGGCGAGCCGGGCACCGTTCTGTGCGGGGCCGCCGAGGAGTCCGAGCTGTTGGTGCTCGGTTCCCGCGGTCTGGGTGGGGTCGCCGGGTTCGTGTCCGGTTCGGTGGCCCTGTCCGTGGTCGCCCGTACCCGGCATCCTGTCGTCCTGGTTCCGGGCCGCGCTCCGAGCCCGAAGGGCGGCATCGTCCTCGGCCTGGACCTCTCGCACCCCGATCACCACGGAGCAGGTGGACGGGCGGCCGCTGACCGTCCTGGTCGCTGCCGCGCAGGAGGCCGAGGTACTGGTACTCGGCTCGCGCGGACTGGGTGCGATGACAGGATTCCTCGTCGGATCCGTCTCCCAGGCCGTGCTCGCCCACGCCAAGCGCCCGGTCGTGGTCGTGCGGCCGGGCGCCTGGCTGGACGCCCACTGCCTGCCCGCATCTGATGGTGACGCACCACGGAAGCACAACGACCGGCCTGTCGTGCTCGGGCTGGACCTCTCCCACCCGTCTACCGAGCTCCTCGACCACGCCTTCGACGCGGCGGCCGTACGCCGGGCCCCACTGCGTGTGATCCACCGCTGGAGCATGCCGCCCGCCTTCGCGTTCGACCCGGCGCTGCTCGCGCCCGAGGTACGGGACGGCATGGCGACCTCCACGGCGACGGCGCTCGCCGACGAACTGCGGCCCTGGCTCGACAAGTACCCCGAAGTCCGTGTCGAAGTGGACTGCTCGGTGGGGCAACCCGCCAACCAGCTCGTCGAAGCCTCGGCAGACGCCTCACTGGTCGTCGTCGGCCGGCGGATACGCCGCTCCGCCATCGGCACCCATCTCGGCCCGGTCGTCCACGCTGTCCTCCACCACGCCACAGCCCCGGTCGCGGTCGTACCCCACGCTTGAAGCGATCACGTGTGCCGGGTTGCCCTGACCGTCCGTGGCTGACCACAGACCTGGGAGCAACCCATGCGCGCCGAGCCCGGCCGGGTGATGTCCACCGGCCGGGCTAGGCGTCTGCCTGGCGCTACTGCGTTCCGCCTGTGTCTCGTTCTTCACGGCGGACGTCTTCCTCGCCCCACCGTTCCGCCTCTGGGGGGCACTGGCCGGTAGTGGCACTTCGGCTCTCGGTGGCAGGGGGCAGATCTTGTTGAGGGGCTGTGGTGAGGACAAGGCGAAGCCCCAGCCCGCGCTTCTCGGCCTCGGCTGCCGCCCGAGCCAGGCTCGCGTACCAGTTCTCCGCCGGGTCGATGCGGACGAGAATCTCGCCGGCTTCGGTGGTGGCCATCTCAGTGATCGTCATGACGCCTCGCTCCTGGGCTCGTCGGCATGCCGCGGGATCAGTTCGACGGGGCAGTACGCATGGTGCAGCAGGCTGTGCGTCACGCGCCCCAGGGTGCGCCCGAGGTAGCCGGGCGAACGGCGCCCACCCATGACCAGCAGATCGGCGTGGCGGGAGGCCTCCACCAGCACCCCGGCGACGGACACACTCCTCTCCGCGTCCGCCTGGACCGTCAGCGAGGGGCACTCGGCCCGGATCTGCTCGGCTACGACCTTCAAGCTCTGCCCACGGTGGCAGGCGACCCCGTTCTGGCCATCGGCTGCTCCCGCCGCGGAGACGACGGACTGCAGGACGCCCTGTACGTACAGCAGCCGCAGCGAGGCCTTGCGCAGCTCGGCTTCACGCGCGGCGTGACGGACGCAATCGAGATCGCGCTCGTCGCGCACGGCGGCCAGCACGACACCGTTCACGGCCTCGTCCTCGCTCCCCCGCACGACGATCACGGGGGTACGAGCGTCCGCAGCGACCTTGAGGCCGACCGAGCCCAGGGTCAAGGAGCTGAATCCGCCCGGTCCCCGGTTGCCGACGACGAGGGTCCCGCGGTCGCTCGCGGCCCGGCGCAGGCTCATCGCAGGCCCGCTACGGCTGAACTCCGTCGTGACCGAGAGCGCGGGATGCCGGGCCTGCACGGCCTCGGCCGTAACGTCCAGCAGTTCACGCCCTGCGACGCGGACCCGTTCCATGTCGTCATCCGAAAGCTCGAGGACCCGGCCGTCGACGTCGGACCCGTACACGATGTGCAGAGGGCGACGGCGCCGCGCAGCCTCGTCCGAAGCCCAGAGCGCCGCCCACCGGGCAGGCTCGGACCCATCGACACCGACGATGACCGATCCGAGGTCCGGACTTCTGCTGTTGTTCTCCATAGCTCCTCCTCGCCGACCGCTATTGGGGGCAGCTCCACGCTGGCACCCCAGCGCCGGACAGAAGAGGGGCCCTAGGTACCTCATCGGGGCCGAAGGTCCCCGCCCAGGTTTCTCGGTCAGGCCGTTTGGAGGCGGTCTCGGTTGTTCAGGATCGCGGGTGGGGGTTCGGCAGCCGTTCAGAACGGTCCGTAGAGCCAGTTGCCCGGGGCGTTCGGGTCGTCGCTGGTGAAGAACTCCACGACGGCAGCGTCGATTTCGGCCGGATCCAGTGTCCCGTTCCCGTCACGATCCAGGCGGTGGAACGCCTCCTTCATCTGCTGCGCGGGCACCCCGCCGATCGCCTGACTGAGCAGCAGGTACTCGTCCAGCCCGATCAGTCCGTCGTCGTCAACGTCAGTGAGAGCGAGCCAAGCCGAAGCCCCCGCGTGCAGGGTCTCCAGCAGGGTGACAGGACTGGCGGCGACCGAGCGTCGGATCCCCCGCTCGAAGGCCTCGGGGTCGAGGCGGCCGCCCCCGAGATCGACGTGTGCCAGGTGGTCTTCCCACAGCCGGTGCAGGACGTCACGGAGCGTGTGGATCCGGTCCGGCCGGCCCGGGAACACCTCGGCCATCCGGTCCGCGACAGCGGTCAGGTCATCCGCCCCGAGAAGGCCGTCTCGATCGGCGTCGAGCAGCGCGAACATGTAGTGCATCTTGCGGGTCAGTACCGGGGTGGCGGTGTCGGGCATGAGAGCTCCTCCGGGTAGCGGTGCACGTCAATGCGGTCGCGGCCCATCCTTGGCGGGACCGATCGCCGGAAGCCTCGGCGGTCACCCGTCCGGACGTGGAGAACAGGCGTCCAAAAGCCACCCGTTCGATGACGACTCGGGCCGCGCCGCGACCTGGGCCCGCCCGGCGCCAACTTCGGGCCGTTACCGACCGTCACGGCGATGGAGGCGCAACCGATCAACGGCGCACTCGTTGTGATCTCGGGTGCGCAGGGCGTGCGCCCCCGGAGCACAGTTGAGCATCTAGCGCTAGCCGAAGTGGGTTACCGGTTGTGAAGAGCATTCCCATGACTACAGGCGTTCCGTGGCATGTATCCGCGTTCCGCGTCGAAACCGGCGAGTCGGGCGAAGCGGAGCTGGTCGGGTGGATCCGCGAGCTGAGGGCGAGGATTCTGTTCGACCGTGGCCGCCGGCCCGACTTCCAAACTCCGGACGGCGGCTACGCCGACGATCAGGATCTGGACTTCGGCGCCTGGCACTTCGTCGGGAGGCGCGAGGCGGGAGGGCCACCGTTGGGATACGTGCGGCTTTCGACGCCGGAGACGGGCGGTCTTTTTCAGACCCGGGCTCATTTGGGTGCCGAGCGCTATGAGGATGTGCTCCGGGAGCACGGCCTCGGCGTTGCGGAAACGTTTGAGCACAGCCGTCTGGTAGTGGAGCACCAAGCGCGCAAGCTGGGTCTGGGGATCTACTTGAACGCCTTCGCCATGGGTGCCGCGCGTTTCCTGGGAGCCAAGGCGATGATCGGTACCTCGGGCACCGCAGATGGCCAGGACCGTTTCCACGAGCGATTCGGCTTCCGTCCGGTCCCAGGAACGCGCCGCTACGTCGGGCACTACACCGAAGACGTGGTGATCATGCTGTACCGCCCCGGGTTCTCGGCAGGCGAGTTCACCGGGCTCGTCGAGCAGTTGGAGGAAGCGTTTCCCTCCTCGGTTGTCCCGGCACAACATGCCGGGCTGGGCGTTGCATCGCAGGTCGGGCACACGCCGCAGGACCAGTTGCGCCTACCCTCCACCCCCCTCATGGCAGCAGCCGAGACGGTCACGGGCATACCAGCGCGAGCTGGCAGCCTGTGCTCTTCACCCTGGATCGCGAGCAGGACCGGATTGGCCTGCAAAGCCTGATCGATTCGGGGCAGGTCCGCGAGGTGATGGACACGATCACGGATCAGCTGACCGAGCTGGTCACCAGCCGTGAGCCGCGTCTGCGTTCCTCACCGGACGCGGCGGAGCGGGCCGTGGCGGAACAGCTGGCGGGCACCAGTCCGCAGGAGTACGGGACCTGGGTCTGGTACCCGTGGTCGGGACGCCTGGTGCACCTGTTGCCCCGCGAGGAGTTCCGCCTCGTGCGCACCGACCGCAACCGCGGACGGATCGACCGCGCCCAGCAGCGCCGGCTGCTGGGACGCCGCGTGGGCGTCATCGGCCTTTCTGTCGGAAGCAGCGCCGCCCTGACCTTCGCGATGGAGGGCATCGGCGGATCGTTCAAGCTGGCCGACTTCGACTCCCTCAGCGTCTCGAACCTCAACCGGTTGCGTGCGGGTGTCCACCATCTTGGTCTGAACAAGTGCGTGCTCGCAGCCCGGCAGATGTCGGAGATCGACCCCTGGCTGGACATCGAGCTATACCAGGGTGGTCTGACCGATGCCACCATGGAGGAGTTCTTCACCGGCGGCGCGGGCCCCATCGACCTTCTCGTCGAAGAGTGCGATACCCCCTACGTGAAGATCGCCGCCCGCGAGCACGCCCGGGCGCTGGGTATCCCGGTCGTCATGGACGCAAACGATCGGGGCTTGCTGGACGTGGAACGGTTCGACCTCGAACCCGACCGGCCCCTGCTGCACGGCCTTCTCGGCGAGACGACCTCCAGCGACCTGAGGGACCTCACCCACGAGGAAATGGTCGACGTCATCCTCACCATGGTCGACCGGGAGCGCATCAGCCCGGAGCTGTCAGCTTCCGTCTCCCAGATCGGCATCACCCTCAGCAGCTGGCCGCAACTCGCCTCGGGGGTCGCCCTGGGCGGCGCCCTCACCGCCGACGCCGCGCGCCGCATCCTGCTGGGCCAGCCCCGCCCGTCGGGACGCTTCTACACCGACCTGGAGATCCTCACCGCGGGCGACCGGAGCACCGTCGCATGACACGCGCCCCGAGGGTCACTGTAATCGCGCACGCCGAGCGATGACACCCTGCCGGCACACGCTGCCGCGCCCGGCGCCCGACCAGCGCCACCATCGATAGTCCTTTCCTCGCAGTCCACCGAGATGGAAATCCAAGATGCCCACAGCTGCTGACGTTCTGTACCGGGTCACGGCCATTATCGCCGCCATCGCCGATTGCCCGGTCGATGAAATTTCCCCGGAATCCCGGCTTGTCGAAGATCTCGACCTCGACTCGCTTCAGGTAGTGGAGATCGCAGTCCGAGCCGAGGAGGAATTCGGCAGGCCCATCGACGACTCACTGCTGGCCGAGCAGGGTGTGACCGTGTCCCACTGTGCGCACGTGGTGCAGGAGGCGCACGCCAAGGAGGTCCGGACGTGAGCGGCCAGGCGCCGTCTATCGCGTTCGGAATCCAGGGGCTGGGTGTGCACATCCCGGAGCGCCGAGTCAGCAATGCGGACATCGCCGACCAGTACGGGGTGGACCCGGAGTGGATCGAGCGCATGACCGGTGTCCGGCAGCGGCAGTATGCGGAGCCCGGCCAGGCCACGTCCGACCTCGCAGTCTCCGCTGCCGAACACGCCCTCGCCGATGCTCACCTGTCACCCCGGGACATCGATGTCATCCTGGTGGCAACGAGCACACCGGATCAGCTCGCGGTCGCCACAGCCTGTCGGGTACAGCACCGTCTCGGCGCAGACCGGGCCTGGGCCACCGATGTCGGCGGAGCATGCGCGGGGTTCCTCTACGCCTTGAAGACGGCGCACGACATCCTCGCCGCATCCCACCCCGATGGACGCGCGCTGGTCGTCGGAGCGGAGACGTTCTCCAAGTTCCAGAATCCCGCCGACCGGTCCACGGGCGTACTGTTCGCAGACGGTGCCGGAGCAGTGGTGGTAGGCCCTTCAGGCCCAGGGAAGGGGATCCTGTGCAGCACACAGGGGACTGATGGTGCACTGGCCGACATCGTGGGGATCCGTGCCGGCGGCAGCGCACGGCCGACAACCGGACACACCGTGGCTGAAGGCGGGCACTACCTTCACATGAACGGGAAGAAGGTCGCGGCCTACTTCCACGATGTCTTCCCGAGGATCGTCGAAGAACTCATCCAGCTGTCCGGTCTGCCCCTGAACAAGATCGACCTCGTCATTCCGCATCAGGCAAATCCCCGTATGCTGCGTGCCCTGAGTCTTGAACTGGGCATCTCCGCCTCACAACTCGTCGTCACCGCCGATACGTTCGGCAACACCGGCGCGGCCTCGATCCCCATGGCACTCCACGTGGCACGGGAGCAAGGCCGCCTCCACCCGGAGAGCACCGTTCTGCACGCCGCTGTCGGCGCCGGAATGAGCTGGGCCGGAACCTTGCAACGCTGGTTGTGATACGTCCCAAGGCGGAACAGCCGCGGACAGGCCGACACCGTCTTGCGTGACGCGCATTGGGCTGGTTCACCGTGCCCGCAAGCCGTGTGACCTGAACTGGTCGCGAACGCGCTCGACCAGTGCGGCGTCCGGAACGGGATTGTCGCGGAGCGAGAAGGGGATGCCGAGCGAGTCGTACTTGTGGGTACCGAGTTCATGGAAAGGCAGGACGTCGACGCGGTCGACGTTGTCCAGTTCCGCGAGGAAGCGGCCCAGCCCATCGATGGCAGCCGGATCGTCGGTCCAGCCGGGGACCAGGACGTAGCGGATCCAGGTCCGGACGCCGAGGCTGTTCAGCCGGGCGGCGAAGCTGAGGGTGGGTGTGAGGTTGCCGCCGGTCAGGCGCCGGTAGACGCCGGCGTCGAAGGACTTGATGTCGAGCAGGACCAGGTCGGTATCGGCCAGGAGCGCGTCGTCGGCGCGAGTGCCGAGGGCGCCGGAGGTGTCCAGTGCGGTGTGCAGGCCGAGCTCCTTGCAGCGTCGGAACACTTCGGCGGTGAAGGCGGACTGGAGCAGAGGCTCGCCTCCGGTCAGCGTCACGCCTCCACCGGCCAGGGTGGTGAACTGCCGGTACCGCTCAATGCGCCCCACCACTTCGTCCACGGTGACCGGCTGCCCGTCGCGCATGTGCCAGGTGTCGGGGTTGGCGCAGTACAGGCAGCGCAGCTGACAGCCACTGAGGAAGAGAACGAAACGGGTGCCGGGCCCGTCCACGCCGGTGGACAGGTCCCAGGAGTGGATGCGGCCCGTGGTCATCGCGCACCGTGGAACGTGCGGTTGATGACGTCGAGTTGCTGTTCGCGCGTGAGGCGGACGAAGTTGACGGCGTAGCCGGAGACGCGGATGGTCAGGTCGGGGTAGTTGTCCGGGTGTTCCATGGCGTCCTCGAGGGTGGCTCGGTCGAGGACGTTGACGTTCATGTGGAAACCGCCTGCGGCGGTGTAGGCGTCGAGGATCCCGACGAGGTGTTCCGCACGTTCGGCCGGATAGTGCCCCAGGCCCTCCGGTGTGATGGTGGACGTCAGGGAGATGCCGTCGCGGGCCTGGTCATACGGGATCTTCGCGACCGACAGTGCCGATGCCGCCATCCCGTGTCGGTCACGTCCGTTCATCGGGTTTGCGCCCGGGGCGAACGGTGTACCCGCACGGCGGCCGTCGGGGGTGTTGCCGGTGTGCTTGCCGTAGACGACGTTGGAGGTGATGGTGAGCACCGACTGCGTGTGCTCGGCACCCCGGTAGGCCGGGTGGCGGCGCACCTTGGCCATGAAGGAGCGGACCAGGTCGACCGCGATGCGGTCGACGCGGTCGTCGTCGTTGCCGTAGGTCGGGTAGTCGCCTGCGACGTGGTAGTCGACGGCGAGCCCGGTGGCATCCCGAATGACTCTGACACGGGCGTGCTTGATGGCCGAGAGGCTGTCGGCCGCCACGGACAGCCCAGCGATGCCACAGGCCATCGTCCGATGCACCGGGTGGTCGTGCAGGGCCATCTCGATGCGCTCGTAGGCGTACTTGTCGTGCATGTAGTGGATCACGTTGAGCGCGTTGACGTAGGTCGCGGCGAGCCAGTCCAGCGTGCGGTCGTACGCGTCGGCCACATCGGCGTAGTCGAGCTGCTCGCCGGTCAGCGGGGCCGTCGCCGGGGCGACCTGCTCGCCGTTCATCTCGTCGCGGCCGCCGTTGATGGCGTACAGCAGCGCCTTGGCCAGGTTCACACGGGCACCGAAGAATTGCATCTGCTTGCCCACCGCCATCGCGGAGACGCAGCAGGCGATCGCGGTGTCGTCGCCGGTGCGGGGGCGAAGGAGGTCGTCGGACTCGTACTGGATGGAGCTGGTGTCGATGGATGTCTGGGCGCAGAACTGCTTGAAGCCCGCCGGCAGTCGGGGGGACCACAGCACGGTCAGGTTGGGCTCGGGGGCGGGGCCGAGGTTGTACAGGGTCTGGAGAAGGCGGAAGGACGTGCGGGTGACCAGGGAGCGGCCGTCCTCTCCGATGCCGCCGATGGACTCGGTGACCCAGGTGGGATCGCCGGAGAACAGCGCGTCGTACTCCGGTGTGCGCAGGAACCGCACGATCCGCAGCTTGATCACGAAGTCGTCGATGAGTTCCTGGGCGCGGCTCTCGTCGATCTTTCCTTCGTCGAGGTCACGCTGAAGGTAGACGTCCAGGAAGGTGGAGGTGCGGCCCAGTGACATCGCCGCGCCGTTCTGCTCCTTCACGGCGGCGAGGAAGCCGAGGTAGAGCCATTGGATGGCCTCGTGCGCGGTGGCTGCGGGACGGGACACGTCGCAGCTGTAGGAGGCGGCCATCCGTTCCAGCTCGCCCAGTGCCCTGATCTGCTCGGCCAGTTCCTCGCGGTCGCGAATCACGTCGGCCGTGGACGGTGTCTCGTCCAGCCGGGTCCGCTCGGCTCGCTTGGCCTCGATCAGCCGGGCGGTTCCGTACAGTGCGACGCGGCGGTAGTCGCCGATGATGCGGCCTCGCCCGTAGGCGTCTGGCAGGCCGGTAATGATGCCGGCCCTGCGGGCGCCCAGCATTTCGGGGGTGTAGGCGTCGAAGACACCGTCGTTGTGGGTCTTGCGGTACGTGCCGAAGACCTTGGTGACGAACGGATCCGGTTCGAAGCCGTACGCGCGCAGCGCGTTCTCCACCATCCGCAGCCCGCCGTTGGGCATGATCGCCCGCTTCAGCGGAGCATCGGTCTGCAATCCGACGATCAGTTCCAGGTCGCGGTCGATGTAGCCGGGCGCGTGGGAGGTGATGGTGGACGGCATGGCGGTGTCCACGTCGAGCACACCCTTGCGGCGCTCCTCCGGGAAGAGCGCGGTGACGGTCTTCCACACGGTGCGGGTGCGCTCCGTGGGACCGGCGAGGAATGCGGCATCGCCCTCGTAGGGCGTGTAGTTGGCCTGGATGAAGGAACGGACATCGATGTGTCGCTGCCACTCCTCGCCGCTGAAACCACGCCACGACCGGGTGACGAGGGGGCTGGGGTCGGCAGAGTGCTGGACGGTCACGGTCATGTCGTCATCTCCTGGGCCGGGACGGAGGCGAGGTGGGCGATCGCCACTTCTCACTGCTGATGGTTCCCGTCGGCTGTGTCACCGGCCAGGGTCGAAGAGGCAAGGCGGAGCCCGCTGACCGGCCCCGGTGAGCGGGGCGGAGAGGGCCTGTGGTCCCGTCGAGGCGAGGGACCATGGGCCTTCCCGCAGAGCGTCACGAGCCCTACCCGGCAGCCGCGGCGGGTGCGGGTCCATGACGACGCGGCTCTCCGCGCCCCCGGGCAGCACGGTGCGGGGGCTATGCGCTCGCGTCGGTGCCGTTCGCTTCCAGGGCTGCCCTGCCGGCCTCAAGGCGGGCGACCGGGACACGGAAGGGCGAGCAGGAGACGTAGTCCAGCCCGGCCCCGTGGAAGAAGTGGACCGAAGCGGGGTCCCCTCCGTGCTCCCCGCACACGCCGATCTTCAGGTCCGGGCGAGCTGCCCTGCCCTCCTCGACCGCGATCCGCACCAGCCGGCCGACGCCTTCACGGTCGATCGTCTCGAACGGGGAGACGTGGAAGACGCCCTTGTCGAGGTACGCGGAGAAGAACGCGGCTTCGACGTCGTCGCGGGAGAAGCCCCAGGTGGTCTGTGTCAGGTCGTTCGTGCCGAAGGAGAAGAACGCCGCCTCCTTCGCGATCCGGCCGGCGGTGAGAGCCGCCCTGGGCAGTTCGATCATGGTTCCGACCGGGCAGGTGACGTCGACGCCGGTCTCCAGCGAAACCTCTGCCAGGACCCGGTCCACTTCCTCCCGTACGAGGTGGAGCTCCTCGACCGCGTCCACCAGCGGGACCATGATCTCCGCCCGAGGGTCGCCGCCCGCATGCCTGCGCGCCACGACGGCCTCGGCCAGGGCCCGTACCTGCATGGCCACCAGCCCCGGCACCACCAGCCCCAGGCGCACACCACGCAGGCCGAGCATCGGGTTCTCCTCGTGCATGCGCGTGACGGCCGCCAGGAGTTCGCTGTCGTGCGGATCGGCCGGTGTGCCGAGCGCTTCGCCGCGTGCGAGACGGACGGCGAGTTCCGTGCGGTCCGGCAGGAACTCATGAAGTGGCGGGTCGAGCAACCGGACGGTGACCGGCAGGCCGTCCATCGCTTCGAGGATGCCGATGAAGTCCTGCCTCTGGAGCGGCAGCAGCGCCGCGAGTGCCGCCTCTCGTTCAGTGTCGCCGTGCGCGAGGATCATCGCCTCGACCAGGGGGCGCCGGTCGCCGAGGAACATGTGCTCGGTACGGCACAGGCCGATCCCCTGGGCACCGAAACGACGGGCGCGGGCCGCGTCCTCGGGGGTGTCCGCGTTCGCCCGGACCTCCAAGCCCCGCACGGCGTCCGCCTGCCGCATGAGCCGGTGCACATCCCGCACCGGCTGCCGGGCCGTGCCGTCGGCCGGCAGCACGCCGCCCTCCTCGAAGTACCGCATGACGTCGGAGTCGACCAGGGGTACGGAGCCGAGGCGCACCACGCCTTCCGACCCGTCGACGGAGACGACCGTGCCTTCGGCGACCGTCACGCCACCGGCGCTGAAGCGCCGCTGCCGGGTGTCCACGACGATGCCCTCCGCCCCGCACACGCACACCTTGCCCATGCCGCGCGCGACGACCGCGGCGTGGCTGGTCTTCCCGCCCCGGCTGGTGAGCACCGCCTGGGCGGCGACCATGCCCGGCAGGTCGTCGGGCGTCGTCTCCTGACGTACGAGAACGACCTTCTCGCCGGCGGCCGCCCTGCGGACCGCTTCCGCGGAGTCGAACACGACGGCGCCCACGGCCGCTCCCGGTGAGGCGGGCACGCCCCGCGCGATGACCTCGCTCGAGTCCGTGGTGGCGAAGCGGGGGAACATCAGCCGTGCGAGCGCCTCGCCGCCGACCCGGCCCAGCGCCTCCCGCTCGCTGATCAGTCCTTCGTCGGCGAGCTGGGAGGCGATGGCGAAGGCGGCCTGGGCCGTGCGCTTGCCGACGCGGGTCTGGAGCATCCACAGTGTGCCGCGCTCGATGGTGAACTCGATGTCGCACAGATCGCGGTAGTGGGCCTCCAGCCGGTCCATGTAGCCGCGCAGCCGCGCGAACGACGCAGGGTCGAGACCGGCCAAGTCCTGGAGGGGCACGGTGTTGCGGATGCCGGCGACGACGTCTTCCCCTTGGGCGTTGGGCAGGTAGTCGCCGTAGACGCCCGGTCGGCCGGTCGCCGGATCCCGGGTGAAGGCGACGCCGCTGCCTGAGTCCGGACCGAGATTGCCGAAGACCATGGTCTGGATGTTGACCGCGGTGCCCAGATCGTCCGGAATGTGCTCGCGCCGGCGGTACAGGCGTGCGCGGTCGCCGTTCCAAGAGGTGAAGACGGCGAGTACCGCCCGCCGGAGTTGCTCGGCCGGATCCTGCGGGAATTCCTCCCCGGTCCGCTCGTGGATCAGGTCCTTGAAGGTCTCGACGATCCGGATGAGGTCGCAGGTGTCCAACTGCGTGTCGTCGCCCCGGCTGTGTTGCTGCTTGACGGCGGCGAGCGCCGCCTCGAAGTGGGCGCCGTCGACGCCCATGACCGTACTACCGAACATCTGCACGAGGCGCCGGTAGGAGTCCCAGGCGAAGCGCTCACGCTCGGGGGTCTTGGCCAGGCCCAGGACCGAGAGATCGTTCAGCCCGATGTCGAGGATGGTCTCCATCATGCCCGGCATCGAGAACCTCGCCCCCGAGCGGACGGAGAGCAGGAGCGGGTCGTCCACCTGGCCGAGCCGCTTCCCGGCGGCTCGTTCCAGCGCCGCGAGATGCTCGCCGATCTGCCGGTCGAGGCCGTCCGGAGCCTGCCCCGTGGCGAGGAAGATCCGGCAGGCTTCGGTGGTGACGGTGAAGCCGGGCGGCACGGGCAGGCCCATGCGCGCCATCTCCGCGAGGTTCGCTCCCTTGCCTCCCAGAAGACCGGCCATGTCCCGGCCGCCCTCGGAGAAGTCGTACACATAGGTGGTCATGGCTGCTCGCCTGTCTCTTCGGTGGATGTCGGGTCCCGGGAAGCGGGGCGGCATGCCGTACGGTAGCGGCCGGTTCGGTCGGTCAGTCGTGCGGCACGACCGTGACGGGAGCCAGGGAGTGGTGGATGACGGCATGGGTGACGGCCCCGATGTGCGTGCCGATCCGCGCACGCCGGTTCCGGCGACCCACCACGACCAGCCGGGCCCCTCGCGAGGCTTCCGCGAGGTCCTGCGCCGGCCGGCCCTGGCGGCATTCACGGACGACGGACACACCGGGGTACTTCTCCGTCCACGGGGCCAGCGCCTCGTCGAGCGCCCGGCGCGCGTCCTGCGCGACTTCCGCCCACATCAGTTGCAGGGCGGCGCCCATGTCGGCTCCGTAGAGCGACGGAACGGCCCAGGTGTGCAGTACCCGCAGACCGCAGCCGTACCGGTCGGCCGCCGCGAAGCCGAAGGCGAGCACCTCGTCGCCGGGTGCGGACACGTCCAGGCCGACCACGACCTCTCCGGCCGGCCCGTCCTCCCCCGCAGCCGGGCCGTTGTGCGGGCGGACCAGGACGACCGGGCGCCCGGTGCGGGCGAGCACGGCCAGCGACACGGACCCGGCAAGGAAGCCGGCCAACCCGCCCAGGCCACGGGAGCCGAGCACCAACAGTTCCGCCTCGTCCGCGGCTGCACACAGCTCCTCCACCGGGTCACCGCAGACCCATTGCGTCTCGGTCCGCAGACCCGGGTGGCGTCGGCGCAGTCGCCTCACCGCCGTACCGAGCGCCCGCTCACCCCACCCCTTGGCGGTCGCCGGGTCCACCAGGCGCGTGCGCCGGCCGTCGTCCTTGCTCCAGACCTGGAAAAGCCGCAGCGGCACAACGCGGCACACTGCCTCCCTGGCAGCCCAGTCCACGGCGGCGAGGCTTTCACGGGATCCGTCGAAGCCGACGGTGACGGTGCGGGACATGAACGGCTCCTCGGGAGAACGGGGAAGGGCCTTGCATCTCCACAGTGGCCTGCCCACGACCCACCCGCCGAGGGGCCACAGGTCCCTGCTGCGGGTCCTGTAGGCCCCACACGACCGCACACCGCCGGGCGGTCGGTCGCCCATGCAGTTCTGGCACCACGCCCGCTGCCCCGTAGCTGTCGTGCCGCACGCCTGACGGCCCCGCCCCGCTTCGGGGCCGGCCCCGGCCGGCCTCTCCGGCAGACATGCGGAAGCGACCCGGCCCGACGTCCGAGAAGGACGCCGGGCCGAGCCGCTCAGCCGTTTCGCGGGCGCGTGAACCTGCGCTCAGATCCCGGCACAGCCGTCACACCTTGCCGAGCCGCCCGCTCTGGTCTCCCTGGGCGGCCAGAGCCTGCGTGGCGATGACGGCGGCCTGCACTCGCCGTTCGACGCCCAGTTTGGCGAGCAGCCGGGAGATGTTGTTCTTGACCGTCTTCTCCGCCAGGTAGAGCCGCTGACCGATCTCACGATTGGTCAGCCCTTCCCCGACCAGGGCGAGAATCTCACGCTCGCGCTCCGTCAGGCCGGGCAGACCCTGGGGAAGCTCCTCCTGCGGAGGTCCGCCGCGCAGCCGGGCCATCACCCGCGCCGTGGCGCCGGGGTCCAGCATGGACTGGCCGGAGGCAACCGTCCGCACGGCGTTCACCAGGTCGGTTCCGGTGATCTGCTTGAGCACGTATCCGGACGCGCCGGCCATGATCGCGTCGAGCAGCGCTTCCTCGTCGTCGAATGACGTCAGCATCAGGCAGGCGAGGTCGGGCATCCGGGAGCGCAGCTCCCGGCAGACGCTCACACCGTCCCCGTCCGGCAGGCGCACATCCAGGACGGCGACCTGCGGGCGCAGCGCGGGCACACGGACGAGCGCCTGCTCGACCGTGCCCGCCTCCCCTACCACGGTCAGGTCCGGCTCGGCGTCCAGCAGATCGTGCACACCGCGGCGCACGACCTCGTGATCGTCGAGGAGGAAGACCCTGACCGGTTCCTTCCCGGTGAGGCCGCCGCTGCTGTCCGTCATCGCACACTCCGAGTTCGCCGAATCTTCCGCCCGCCGGCGGATCCACTGCATCGTGCCGTGCGGGCGGGGCCTTCGGCCAGGGCCGGATGGCCCTCATACGCGGCCGCGCCCCAGATGGCTGCCCTGGACCCGGGTCCCACACGGTCTCGGCGGCCCGCCCGCAGAGCGGCCGCCACCCTACGCGCCGTCAGAAGGAGGGAAGGGGCCGCGGCCCGGCATAGTAGCCCGTGCGCATGATGTCCTCCATGTCGTCCAGCATCGGCATGCGCGGGTTGGCCGGGGCGCACTGGTCCTCATAGGCGTTCAGTGCCTGCTGCGGCAGCGCGCCGATGAAGGCGGCCTCGTCAAGTCCCAGGGCACGGAAGGACGGTTCGATGCCCACGGCGTCCCGCAGGCGTTCCACCGCGGCGGCGTACGAGGCCACGCCCTCGGCGGGGGTGGAAGCGGGGAGCCCCAGGGCACGGGCAATGTCCTGGAACCTCTCGGGCGCGCGGTAGCTCTCGTACTTGGGCCATCCCGTCAGCTTGCCGGGAACGGTGCCGTTGTAGCGGATCACGTGCGGCAGGAGGATCGCGTTGGTCCGCCCGTGGGCGATGTGGAAGGTGGCGCCCAGGGTGTGGGACATCGCGTGGACGATGCCGAGGAAGGCGTTGCCGAAGGCCATGCCGGCGATGGTGCCCGCGTTGTGCATCTTCTCCCGTGCCACGCTCCGCCGTGCCGACTCGCCGGTGACCGCCGCCTCGAGGTGGTCGAAGATCAGCCTGATGGCGTGCAGCGCCAGACCGTCGGTGAAGTCGTTGGCATAGACAGAGACGTACGCCTCGGTGGCATGGGTGAGGGCGTCGAAGCCGCTGTCGGCGGCGAGCGACGCCGGCAGGTCGTTGGTCAGGACGGGATCGATGATCGCGACGCTGGGAGTCAGGGCGTAGTCGGCCAGCGGGTACTTCTTGCCTGTAGCCGGGTCGGAGATCACGGCGAAGGGGGTGACCTCGGCGCCGGTTCCCGAGGTGGTGGGGACGCAGACGAGACGGGCCTGCTTGCCGAGCACTGGGAAGCGGAAGGCCCGCTTACGGATGTCGGAGAACTTCTGCCGCATGTCGGCGAAGTCGACGTCCGGCTGTTCGTACAGCAGCCACATCACCTTCGCCGCGTCCATGGGGGATCCGCCGCCCAGGGCGATGATGGTGTCCGGCCGGAAGTCGCGCATGAGGGCGGCGCCACGCTGTACGGAGTCGATGCTCGGCTCCGGCTCGACGTCGTCGATGACCTGGATGGTCACGGGCTGCTGCCGCTGTTGCAGGACACGGCTGACGCGCTCCACGTAACCGAGCCGGGTCATGGTCGCGTCGGTGACCACGGTGACGCGGTGGACGTCGGGCATCGCCGCGAGGTAGCGGATGGCCTGGGGCTCGAAGTAGATCTTCGGCGGCACCTTGAACCACTGCATGTTGTTCTGCCGGGTGGTGACGCGCTTGATGTTGAGCAACTGGGCGGCCGAGACGTTGTCCGAGACCGAAGTACTGCCCCAGGAACCGCAACCCAGGGTCAGGGACGGAACCAGACGGTTGTAGATGCCGCCGATCGCTCCTTGCGAGGAAGGCGAGTTGACGATGATCCGTACGGTCTTCATACGGCGGCCGTAGCGCTCGGCGAGGGCCGGGTCACCGGTGTGGATCACCGCGCTGTGTCCCTGCCCGTGGAAGTCGACCATGTCGGCGGCGAGATCGAAGCCCTCCTCGGTGGACGCGGCCCGCAGCACGGTGAGAACCGGGCAGAGCTTCTCCCGCGTCAGCGGCTCGTCGGGCCCGACGTGGCTCGCCTCGGCCAGGATGAGCGAGGTGTCTGCGGGTACGGTGAACCCGGCCTGCTCGGCGATCCGGTCGGGGCTCTGTCCGACGGCTGCCGGGTTGACGCGGCCCTGTCGGCCGGCCGGGTCGGGCGGAAAGAGGTAGGTCTCCAGCTTCCGCTTCTCCTCGGCCGTGGCGACGTACGCGTGCAGGCGCCGGAATTCGGCGAGCGCCTCGTCGTACACGTCGGTGTCCAGGATGACCGCCTGCTCGGACGCGCAGATCATGCCGTTGTCGAAGGACTTGGACAGGACGAGGTCGTTGACCGCCCGGCGCAGGTCCGCGCTGTGGTGCACGTAGGCGGGCACGTTGCCGGCGCCGACGCCGACGGCGGGCTTGCCGGCCGAGTAGGCGGCCTTGACCATGGCGTTGCCGCCCGTCGCCAGGATCAGTGCGACGCCCGGGTGGCGCATGAGGAGGCTCGTGGCCTCGATGGAGGGAGCCTCGATCCACTGCACGCAGTGCTCGGGCGCTCCGGCGGCGACGGCGGCGTCCCGCACGATGCGTGCGGCTTCGGTGCTGCATGCCTGCGCGGAGGGGTGGAAGGCGAATACGACGGGGTTGCGTGTCTTCAGCGCCAGCAACGCCTTGAAGATGGTGGTGGAGGTCGGGTTGGTGACGGGCGTGACCGCGCAGAGCACACCGACGGGTTCGGCGATCTCGATGATGCCCTCGATGTCGTCTCGGGCGATGACGCCGACCGTCCTCGCCCGGGACATGCTGTGGGTGACGTGCTCGCAGGCGAACATGTTCTTCGCCGCCTTGTCCTCGAAGACACCCCGCCCGGTCTCCTCCACCGCCGAGCGGGCCAGGGCGGTGTGCTGATCCAGGGCGGCCACCGACGCCTTGGCGACGATGTGGTCGACCTGCTCCTGCGTGAAGGACTCGAAGTCGGCGAGCGCCTTGGAGGCGTTGTCGACCAGGAGGTTCACGGCGATGAGCGTGTCCGACGGGGTGCCGTCGATGGTGGTGCGGGGATCGCTGGTCGCCTGTGTCATGGAAAGCTCCCTGGGTGTGGGTGGCGCTGTGGCCACACGTGGCCGGCCACCGGGGTGGCCACCCGTTCCGTCCTGTCACCTACAGCCTTGCCCGGGACGCGTCCTCGGCTGAGGTCCCGAAGGTCCCTCGACGGGGCCCGATGGTCTCCGGCCGCTGTGGCAGCGCAGAGGCTTGCGCCACCACCGGGCCTTCCGTGCCTCTACGGCGTCCGCTGCCCGGGCTGCCGGTGGCTCACCGGGCGTCGAGCAGCGTGGCGACGTACTGGGTCAGGTCGACGAGACGGTTGGTGTAGCCCCACTCGTTGTCGTACCAGCCGAAGACCTTGACCAGGTCGCCGTTGGCCTGCGTCAGCGGGGCGTCCACGATGCACGAGGCGGGGTCGCCGACGATGTCGCGCGAGACGATAGGGGCATCACTCACCCTCAGGACGCACTTCAGCGGTCCCTCGGCAGCCTCCCGGAACGCGTCGTTGACGTCCTGTGCGGACACCTGCCGTGCCAGCACCAGGCTGAGGTCGGTCAGCGAGCCGTCCTCGACCGGCACGCGCACGGCGATGCCGTCCAGGGTGCCCGCGAGTTCCGGGAGCACCAGGCCGACGGCGCGGGCGGCGCCGGTGCTGGTCGGGACGATGTTCACTGCGGCCGTGCGGCCGCGGCGCAGGTCCTTGTGCGGGCCGTCGAGCACGACCTGGTCGTTGGTGTAGCCGTGGATGGTGGTCATCAGTCCCTTGACGATGCCGAAGCGCTCGCTGAGGACCTTCATCATGGGGGCCACGCAGTTGGTGGTGCAGGACGCGTTGGAGATCACGTGGTCGACGCGCGGGTCGTACGCGGACTCGTTGACGCCCATGACGATGGTGGCGTCGACGCCCTTGCCGGGGACGGACAGCAGCACCTTGCGTGCTCCTGCCGTCAGGTGCCGGCCCACTTCCTCCTTGGTGCGGAAGCGGCCGGTGGCCTCGATGACGACGTCCACGCCGAGCGCGTCCCACCCGAGGTCGGCGGGGTCGCGCCGGGACGTGACCGCGATGCGGTGACCGTCCACCGTAATGGATTCGGCGTCGTGATCAACGGTGCGGTGGAGTCGGCTGTAGGTGGAGGCGTAGGTGAGCAGATGGGCCAGCGCAGCCGGGGAGGTGAGGTCGTTGACGGCCACCACCTCGATGGGGGTGCCGTTGCTCGTCTCCGCGCGTTCCATGACGCAGCGCAGGTAGTTCCGGCCGATGCGTCCGAAGCCGTTGATTCCGATGCGTACGGTCATCTCCGCCGCCCCTTCCCTTGGGTGCCGATGCGAGTGGTGCCGGCCTGGGGGGCATGTCGCGCCGCGGGCAGGGGTCGAACGGGTTGCACGCCAGGTCCGTTGGGCCCTCTCCCCGGCGGGCCCCGCCCGGCCTGGCCTGTCACGGGCCGAACGGCCCGGCGTGCGGGTCCTGACCGGTTCTGTCCCCCGGCCGTCCTCCGCCCCACTCTGGAAACAACGGCAAGCATGAGGAGCAGACGAACCCGGGGCTTCCCGGCCCCCCGGCGCGCCGAGCACAGCGGTCGGCGGGCAGGCAGAGGCCGGGGCGCCATCGGCGGTATCCGGAAACCTGCGAGACGAGTGGAGATGAGCACCGTGGTCGAAGAACGGACGGTGGGCCAAGTCATGACCAGCGAGGTGGTCCAGGCCCGCCCGGACACCTCCTTCGAAGAACTGGCTCGCATGCTCATCGCCCATCGGATCGGCGGGCTGCCGGTGGTGGATGACGACGACAAGGTCATGGGCGTCGTCTCACGGAAAGACCTCGCCAGGCAACAGGGCTGTCTCGGCCGGCACGACTCCGGGCGGCATCGGATGGCGCACACACCACGGCGACCGGCCGACGCCCACTCCGTCGCGGGACTCGCCATGGCGGCAGGCGAGCTGATGACCAGCCCGGCTGTAACCGTGCATCCCGAACAGCGCGTCGCCGACGCCGCGCGCATCATGGAACGTCGCCACGTCGACCGGTTGCCGGTGGTGGACGAGGAGGACCGTCTGATCGGCATCACCACGCGACGTGATCTGCTGCGCGTCTTCCTGAGGACGGACGAGGAGATCCTCGCGGACGTCGCCGATGCCGTCTCCGGCCGGGCGCCGGCCGCCCATCGCATCGACGGGCTCCGCATCGACGTTCGCGACGGGATGGTCACCATGGCGGGATCATCCGAACCTGCCCTCGATACAACGGCGTTGATCAGGGTCGCGTGGCGCGTGGACGGTGTGGTGGGTGTGGTGGACCGGCTGACAACCGGCCGCGAGAGCGATCACTGACAACAGGGCGGGACACCACGGGCTCTTCCGTCGGTTGAGCGGCGGCGGTCACCGCGGCCGGTCGCGGCGACCCGGAGCCGCCGACCCGAGCCGTGCTGTCGGTCCGGCACGTCACGCGATATCAGGCCGGGGCTCGTCGACTTACCCGTCTCTGGGTCTGTAGGCCGAACGGCCTTGCCCGGCCGAACGGAAGTCCCGGTTTCTCGGGTGGTGTCGGTACCAGTGGCGCCGTGGCGGGGTCCGGACGGCTCTGCCCGGGAGCGGCCGCCGGCAGACAGGCTGGAAGGGATCGAGGAGGAGTTCTCATGAGCGGTCTCAAGACCAGCCGGACAGCCGACGTTCAGGTCCGCAACCGAGGGCAGGTACCCGATGGCGCGGACGTGTACGCCCAGGGAAAGATGCTCGCGGTGATCGGCCACGTGCGCGGACCCGTGCTGACCGTGCGGGTGAAGCTCACGCAAGCCGTCAACACTTCGGCGAACCGCCCGGCCACGGCTCAGGCCGTGGTGGACGTCAACGGCCGGATGGTTCGTGCCCACGTGGCCGCGAACAGCATGTTCGAAGCGGTCGACCTCCTGCAGGAGCGCCTGGCTGCCCGGCTCAACCGGCCACGGCGGTATGCGGCGGGCGGCCCCCACCGCAACGGCACGCCCAGCCGGACATCGCGGGACGGCGCAGGGCACGACCACCGTCCGCACCGGCATCACGTTCCCGCCGAAGAGCGCCGGATCGTGCGGCACAAGTCCTTCAGCCTGGTCCACCAGACGCCTGAGGACGCCGTGATCGACCTGGAAGCCATGGACCACGACTTCTGGCTCTTCACGGACCTGGCCTCCGGGCGCGACAGCGTCGTCTACCGCGACATCCGTACCGGGCGGCATCGCATGGCTTCGCTGGGACCTCTGGGTCAGGAAAGGGAGGTCGACGGTCTGCTCGGCGTGAGCACGGTTCCCGTGCCGACGAGCAGTGTGACCGAGGCCGTTTCACGGTTGCACCTCACCGGGCTGCCCTTCATCTTCTTCAACGACACGGCCACCGGCCGGGGCTGCGTCCTCTACCACCGCTACGACGGCCACTACGGGCTGATCACTCCGTCCCGGTAACACGTTCCAGGCGACGCCGCGCGCCCGGCCGCCGGCCCCCGGACCAGTGCCGCAAACCACCCGAAGACCCCTCACCCGGAGGAATCATGTCACGTACCGTTATCGCCGCCGTGGACGGCTCGGCCGAGTCGCTGGCCGCCGCGGACTGGGCCGCCCACGAGGCACAGATGCGCCGTCTGCCCCTGCACCTCTTGCACGTCTGGCAGGACTGGTCACGGGCCTTCGCCCACGCCCCGTTCACCGGCCTGGACACCACGCCCTGTGAGGGGGCGACCGGCGCACAGCACTACGCCGAGCAGGTCACCCACGACGCGTCCGACCGGCTGCGGGCGGCGTACCCCGGCCTGGAGATCAGCGTCGAGCAGGTGCACGGCCGCCCCGCGGAGGTGTTGCTGTCCGCCGCAGAGAAGGCGGAAGTCCTGGTCGTGGGTTCACGAGGGCTGGGTGGCCTGGCCGGCTTCCTGACCGGATCGGTGTCCCTGCCTGTCATCGCGCACGCCGAGCGTCCGGTCGTCGCCGTACGTCCCGGGGAACGGGCCGAGTGTGAACCGCTCCCCGGGAGGGGCGACCACGGGGACCGCAAGGGGCAGTGCCTCGACGTGGTGCTCGGCCTCGACCTCTCCAGGCCGTGCGACGAGCTGCTCGCGTACGCCTTCGAAGCCGCCGCTGCCCGAGCGGCCACCCTGCGGGTCGTGCACGGCTGGAGCGTACCGGTGGTCGAAGGGTACGACCCTGCGGCGGCCGACCCCGGCCACGGCGTCGCGCTGGGACTGCGCCAGGCAAGCGCGCTCACCGACGTACTGCGGTCGTGGCGCGGCAGGTTCCCCCGGGTCGAGGTCAAGGAGCAGTGCCTGGTGGGACGGCCCGCGGGCCACCTTGTGGAAGCGTCGAAGGAAGCCTCGCTGCTGATCGTCGGACGGCGCATACGCCGGGCGGCGGTCGGAGCGCACATCGGCCCGGTCACCCACGCAGTGCTGCACCACGCCACGACGCCCGTGGCGGTCGTCCCTCATCTCTGATCGTCGCGAGCCTCACCGAGGACGGATACACCCCGGCTGCGGTCCCCCGACGGACGCCGTCGCCCCTTGACACCAGGAGCCCTCGTCGCGCAGCTGCGCGACGAGGGCTCCTGGTGTGCTGCGACCGCAGTGGTCGGTGCGTTGCTTGTCGTACCGGGTGGAAAAGACGGAAGCCACCGCGGCGAGGGACGCGATGGGGCGGTCGGTCCGGGTCCACAGGCCGGCCGGGAAGGACCGTTGCGGCAGTTCCCGCCCGTCCCCACCACCTCGACCAAAGCGTCCGTGCAGGCCTTGCCCGCCCGCCTGCGCCGACGCAACTCTCAGGCCTGCCAACCCCGATGGGTGGCCGCCCGACGCCGCGAGCGTATCCGCATCGGCAGCCGCAGTGAGACGGCCATCCGGTGGGGCGAGCGCCCCACCAGTGGCCCGTCGGCTGTCGCACTGCCGGTCCACAGCGAGGATGGGAATCACGCCCGTGCAGTTGCTCCGATGGCCGGCAGTCCGGGCATGAGTCCCCACGTCCTTGAGCGGCCACGGACACCATGCCCTGCCAAAGCTCACGGTCGCGGCTCAGAGGAGCGCCCGGGCCCTGTTTGGCGCCGTCCGGCGGAGCCCACAGGTCCACCTCGTGCTGGGCACACGACGGTGGCCGGCCGGTCGGTGTCCCGACCAGCCGGCCACTTGCCTGCCCCGTAGCGATTCAGCGCACTGCCGCACCGAGTGCGAGGAATCCGGCGACGGCCACCAGCAGAGCACCCATCAGTGGTGCCATGAAGCGCAGGTACCGGTCGTAGCGGATCTTGGCAAGGGCGAGGCCTCCCATGACGACGGCCGAGGTGGGCGTAACGAGGTTCACCCATCCGGAAGCCGACTGGTACGCGGTCACCACCAGGGCTCGGCTCACTCCGGCGAAGTCGGCCAGGGGGGCGAGGATGGGCATGGCGAGCGCCGCGTGGCCGGACGAGGAGGGGACGAAGAAGGCCAGCGGGAGGTTCACCGCGAACATCAGTACGGCGAACACGCCGGAGGATGTGTCGGCCACCGCGCTCTGCAGGACGTCGAGGATGGTGTCGGTGACACTGGCGTTGTTCATGATCACCGTGACTCCCCGGGCCAGCATGACGATCAACGCCGCTCCGATGAAGTCCCCTGCGCCGGCGGTGACGGCGTTCACCGTTCCCTTCTCGCCCAGGCCGCCGACCAGCCCCACGGCGACCGCCGCGACGATGAACAGGGCGGCGAGTTCGGGGAAGTACCAGCCGAGGGTGGGCAGGAAGGTGACGTGCAGATCGGACCAGGGGACGACGGCGAAGATCATGAAGAGGAACGTGGTCGCGAAGAGGTACAGGACCGTGCGCTGGCGACTCGTGAGCTTCGCCGCTTCGCCACCCTCGGCCTTGATGCGGAGGTCGTCTTCGGTGAGGGGTGTCAGCGACCGGGAGGGGTCCTCGGTGACGCGGCGGGCATAGCGCACGACGTAAGCGGCTGCCAGGGCCGTCAGGCAGGCCCACATCACCAGTCGCAGGACGATGCCGTCTCCCGTGCCGATGCCGGCGCTGTCGGAAGCCACTCCGGTGGCAAAGGGGTTGACGGTCGACGCGAGGGTGCCGACCCCGGCTCCCACCATGACGACCGTCGCGGCGACCATGCGGTCGTAGCCCAGGCTCAGCATCAAGGGGATCATCAGCCCGTAGAAGCCGAGGGTTTCCTCGGCCATGCCGTACGTGGTCCCGCCGAGGGAGAACACCGTCAGCAGGACCACCAGCAGCAGGGTCCGGCGGTGGTGCAGACGATGCGCGAGGCGCGCCACTCCCGTCGTGAGTGCCCCGGTGCGCATCGTGACGGTGATGAACGCGCCCACGGCCAGTATGAAGAGGAACACGCCGGCCGCACCCGCGAAGGAGCCGGTCCCGCCGGGTGCGGTGAGGCCGGTCCCGGCATCGGTGACGCCGTAGAGACCGTTGACCGGGGCGAGGAACAGGTCTTTGAGCCGCTCCCAGAATCCGATGGTCAGTTCTACGGAGTGGTAGGTGCCCGGGACGGGGCTGCCGTCCTTGATGTCGTAGCGGCCGGCGGGGATGACGAACGTCAGGGCCCAGACTCCGACGGTGACGACGAACAGGACGGTGAAGGCGGACGGGAACCGAAGCCGCCGCCGTGGGGCGTCGGGCGTGCCGGAGTCCGTTCTGGCTCTGGCCGGCTGTGGGGATGCGGGTGCGCTCTGCAGAGTCATGTCAGGTCCTGTGTTCCGTCGTGGCGGGCTTCGCGGTAGCTGCCGCTGGGTGTGACGACGGTGCCGGCGGCTCCGTCGAGGATGGCTCGGGCGTCTTCGAGAGCGCCGATGGCCGCCATTCCGCCGGTGAGCTCGACGAACCGGCACACGGCGTCGACCTTGGGTCCCATGGATCCGGCGGGGAACTGCTGGGCTCTCAGGGCCGCGGGCGTGGTCCGTCCGATGGGCTCGGCGCCGGGGGTGCCGTAGCCGAGCGAGACGTGGGGAACGTCCGTGAGCAGCAGGAGCGCGTCGGCGTCGAGCGCCTCGGCCAGGAGGGCGGCGGTGAGGTCCTTGTCCACCACGGCTTCGACGCCGGTCAGCTGCCCCCGTTCGTCACGGATCACCGGTACGCCGCCGCCTCCGGCGCACACGGCCACCGCTCCCGAGTTGAGCAGCAGTCGGATGAGCCGGGTCTCCACGACGCGTTGTGGACGGGGGGACGGTACGACGCGTCGCCAGTGGGCGCCGTCCTGCTTGACCGTCCAGCCGCGTTCGGCGGCCAGTCGCTCCGCTTCGGTCCGGTCGTAGACCGGGCCCACGAATTTGGCCGGGTCGGTGAAGGCGGGGTCGGCCGCGGAGACGAGGGTCTGGTTGAGCAGGGCGCAGACCTGCCGTTCGGGCAGGGCGTTCTGCAGGGACTGGAGCAGCCAGTAGCCGATCATGCCCTGGGTCTCCGCGCCGAGGACGTCGAAGGGGTAGGGGTTGCTCAGGGAGCGGTCGGCGGCGCTCTGGAGAGCGAGCACGCCGACCTGAGGTCCGTTGCCGTGGGTGATGACGAGTTCGTGCTCGTGCGCGAGCGGGGCGAGCGCGGACACGGCAGCGCGGATGTTGGCGAGCTGCACGGCGGCGTCCGGCCGCTCCTCGCGGCGGAGCAGGGCGTTGCCGCCCAATGCGACGACTACACGCATGACGTGTTCTCCGGAGGTCGAGGGGACGCCGGTTCAGTCGCCGAGGGTGGCGACGAGGACGGCCTTGATGGTGTGGAGCCGGTTCTCGGCCTGGTCGAACACGATGGAGTGCGAGGACTCGAACACCTCCTCGGTGACCTCCAGTGCGGTCATGCCGGTCCGCGCAGCGATCCTGGCGCCGACGGTGGTGTCGCTGTTGTGGAAGGCCGGAAGGCAGTGCATGAACTTGACCGCCGGGTTGCCCGTCGCCTCCAGGGTCTTCGCTGTCACCTGGTACGGCTTGAGCAGGGCTATGCGCTCGTCCCACATCTCCGGCGGCTCTCCCATGGAGAGCCATACGTCCGTGTAGACGAAGTCGACGCCGGCCACGCCTTCGGTCACGTCCTCGGTCAGGGTGATCCGCGCACCGCTGACGGCCGCCGCCCGCCGCGCGTGGTCGACGACATCGGAGGCGTTGTGCAGGGATCGCGGGCCGACCATGCGTACGTCCATGCCGAGCATCGCCGCGACGATCAGCAGGGAATTGCCGACGTTGTTCCTGGCGTCGCCCAGGTAGGCGAAGGACACCTGGTTCAGCGGTTTGTCGGTGTGCTCCCACATGGTGAGCACGTCGGCGAGCGACTGGGTGGGGTGCCACTGGTCCGTCAGGCCGTTCCAGACCGGAACGCCGGCGTGCTGGGCCAGCTCCTCCACCAGGCGCTGGTCGCTGCCCCGGTATTCGATCCCGTCGTAGTAGCGGCCGAGGACGCGTGCGGTGTCCTTGATGGACTCCTTGTGCCCGAGCTGGGAGCCGGCCGGGTCGAGGTAGGTCACGTGCGCGCCCTGCTGGTGCGCGGCCACTTCGAAGGCGCATCGGGTCCTCGTCGACGTCTTCTCGAAGATGACGGCGATGTTCTTGCCGCGCAGTCGCTGCTCCTCGTATCCCTCGCGGCGGGCCGTCTTGATGGAGGCGGAGAGTTCCAGCAGGTGTCGGAACTCCTCGGGAGTGAAGTCGAGTTCCTTTACGAACGGGCGCTGGTGCAGGTCGTCGTGCATGGCGGGCTCCTTGATGTGTACGGGGTGTGTGCGGCGGGCGGATGACGGGGGCGCGGGAGGGGTGGTCAGGCTGCCTCGCGCTCGATGGGACAGGTCATGCACCGCGGGCCGCCACGACCCCGGCCGAGTTCGCTGCCTCGCACGGTGATCACCTCGATGCCGCTCTTGCGCAGGTGGGTGTTGGTGGTCACGTTGCGCTCGTAGGCGACGACCACGCCGGGCTCCACGGCCAGCACGTTGCAGCCGTCGTCCCACTGCTCCCGCTCGGCGGACCGCAGGTCCTGGCTCGGGGTGAGGACGTTGATGGACGGCAGACCCAGCGCGTCGGCGATGGCCCGGTCCATGTCCTCGAGGGCATGGTCGGTGACCCTCAACCCCTCCCCGCCGGTCCCCGGTTCGATCGTCGAGGAAGGCAGCATGCCGAGGCCTGCGTATCGGGTGAAGGTGTCGCCGCTGACCATCGTCATGACCGTGTCGAGGTGCATGAAGCTGCGGCTCTTCGGCAGGCTGACGGCCACGACCCGCTGAGCGGAACCCGCCGCGAACATGCGCAGGGCGAGATTCTCCACGGCCTGAGGCGTGGTGCGCTCGCTCATGCCGACGAGCACCGCGCCGTTGCCGATGACCAGGACGTCGCCGCCCTCGATGGTGGCGGGATAGGCCGCCTGCCCGTCGGCCCACCGGTGGAACTCCCCCTTCGCGAAGAGGGGGTGATGCTGGTAGAGGGCTTCGAAGTGAACCGTTTCACGACGCCGTGCCCGCTTGTTCATCGGGTTGACACTCACGCCGTCGTACACCCAGCACGAGGTGTCGCGGGTGAACAGATGGTTGGGCAGCGGCGCGAGGAGGAAGTCGTCGGGCGCCATGGCGTGCAGTCGTACGCTCGGTATCGGGCCCGTGCGCTCGAGCAGTTCCGCCTTGGTGACGCCGCCGATGAGGCAGGCGGTCAGGGCGGCCGGCTCAAGGGAGTCGAAGTGCGTGCGGAGCCGGTCGGTGCCGAGGATGCCGAACTCTCGTTCGTCGAAGACTCGGTCCAGCACGAGCTGCCGCGCCTCGATGCCGTCCAACGTCTCGGTGAGCAGGTCCGCCAGAAGGTGCACGCGCACTCCGCGGTCCCGCAGGACGTCGGCGAACGCGTCGTGCTCGTCGCGGGCGCGCTTGGCCCACAGCACCTCGTCGAAGAGGAGCTCGTCCTTGTTGGTGGGTGTGAGGCGTGTCAGTTCGCGGTCGGGGCGGTGCAGGATGACCTGCTTCAGCCGGCCGGTCTCGGAGTCGACGTGAAACGTCATGGGGTCCCCCGGAGGTGAGACGGAAGGTGCGCTCGACGGGCGCCGTAATGGGATGTGCGCCCGGCCGGGCGTCTTCTCGGGGCGCCTCGGGGAGCACTTGAACTCTGTCACTCGCGCCCCCTCATGCCCGGCGGCAACAGTCCCTGGTGACGGGCCGGTCGGCACTCTCCGGGAGGTCCCGTTCGGTCGCTTCGCAGGGCCCTTCGGCCCTGCATGGCGACGGTCTGGAACCGAACGCGGCGGGGCGAGGGACACCCGCGGTCAGAGGTCTACGTGCGGCCGGTGCCCGGCACGTACAGCCGACGACCTCCACGACCGCCCCGCCGAACCGGTCCACGGCGGCACAGACGTCGAGAGCACCCTGAGGGTCTTCGCCAACGTCGAAGTCGGCAGCGCGATCCGGACTTCTTGCAGCCAGGTGACCATCCAGCCGCTACATCGTCGGGCCACGTGAGGAACTCCAGGTAGCCCGGAACAAACTGCTCGGGCAGGCCAGCACCCATCCGGTACCGTCGGCCTCGGCATCCCACGAGACGCCCCGGCAATGGGAACTCACCCTCGCAATTCCACGGCGCACAAGCGGGCGCCGTAACAATTCGGCAAATTGCGCGATACATGGAGAGGCCTCATGGATACCAAACCCTGCGACGGCTGGGTTCATACACTGAGTGAGCAAACTCTGTGCTTCACCGGCAAAGTCCTGATGGATGGCGAATGGGTCATCCGAAAGGACTGCGAGGAGATGATCCGGCAGTTCGGCGCGAATTCCAAGCCGGACTTCTCCCGCAAGATCACTGTCGTCGTCCACGGCGATCTCGCCAGTCAACTCGTAACCGACTCGCACCGGGAGTACAGCAGGAAACTCGTCCTCGCCGCCCGGGAACGCGAGCAAGGACATCACGTATGCGTGGTGGACGGGGACGGATTCGTCGACTTGATCGATGGATGTCCGGCGCCCTGCAGAGAGTTGCAACGGGCTCAGGGCACGGACGACGGCGTCTTCGTCCTTTCCCGTTCCGGAGACGGGATCTTGGGCGGCCCCCTTCATCAGCGCGAGGTCGGGCAGCACGAGCCCGGTGCCCTGTCGCTCGACCTCGATCACCTCGACAGGGGTACCAGGGCTCACGAGGCAACGATCGCCGCACTCATCGAGCACTTGGCCCGCCAGCAGGTGGAGGCGCGTGGGCACGCGCGCAATGCCCCACGATTCGACGCCGGTTGGTCACGTGACGATGACGTCTTCATTGCCGAGGTGAAGAGCTTGACCGGCGCGAATGAAGATCAGCAGATTCGTCTGGGGATCGGGCAGGTCCTCGACTACGCCCATCAGCTGCGACTCGGGCGCACCGGCGATCGGGTACGTCCCGTCCTGGTACTGGAGAAGCGACCGACCGAACCGAGATGGACCTCGCTCACGGAAGCGAGCGGAATCCTGCTCACATGGGCTCCCGGCTTCGCCGGATGCTGAGCCAAAGACTCCGCCCCCGCCAGTACCCCGGTGCCGCCAGGAGCAGGACGAGGACGACAGCGCCCAGGCAGACGGTCGGCCAGTGGACGTGGGAGATGTCGAGGGCGAAGGTGCGCAGCTGCGCGAAGAATCCCGAACCAGCGGCTCGTACCCCGGTGAGCCGGGGCAGCTGATCGACGATCATGATCAGTGCGACACCGGCGAGGTAGCCGACGACCACGCCGAGGCCCGCCGCGAGCACCGCGTACCGGCCCGTGTCCCCTCCGGCGAGCGGCCCCACAGCGACGGCCGTCATCAGCCCGGGTGGTCGACTCGGGTCCGACCGAAAGCAGTCGTGAAGAACCGATCAGGGCGTAGAGCACCATGGCCGGCAGCACTGCCCAGAGCCCCGCGACAGGTGGCAGCCCGGCCACCCCCGCATACGCCATGACCTGGGGTACCAGATACGCGGCAACCGTTATCCCGGCCAAGGCGTCCCGGCCGAGCCACGGCCGGCGGTACCCCCGAAGACCGAGAGGCAGCCGAAATGGCTTTCCACCTGCGGACATACGCTCCTCGCTGACGGTGCACTCGGCAGTTCCGGGTCGGCGTCTGCCGCTCTTCAGTCCTTCCCCAGCGTGGACGCATGGTCGGGGACGGCGTTCTGGAGGTCCTTGGGAGGACGCTGATATCCCGTGGAGGGAGGACGGGGCGGCAGAGTGAGCGAAGGCAGGGTCACGTCCGCGTAAGGAAGCGAGGACAGCAGATGGGCAATCATGTTGAGCCTCGCGCTGCGCTTGTCATCGCTCTCGACCACGTACCAAGGGGAGTCCACCGTGTCGGTGTGGACGAGCATTTCGTCCTTGGCCCGCGAGTACGCCTCCCAGCGCGTGAGGGACTCCAGGTCCATCGGGGAGAGCTTCCAGCGCCGCAGCGGGTCCTGCGCCCGGGCGCGGAACCGCTCCTCCTGCACGGCGTCACTGACGGAGAACCAGTACTTGCGGAGCAGGATCCCGTCTTCCACGAGCATGTGCTCGAAGACCGGGCACTGGCGCAGGAAGAGCCGGTGTTCCGCGGGTGTGCAGAAGCCCATGACGTGCTCGACTCCGGCGCGGTTGTACCAGCTGCGGTCGAACAGGACGATCTCGCCGGCGGCGGGCAGGTGCTCCACGTAGCGCTGGAAGTACCACTGGCTGCGCTCCCGCTCCGTCGGCGTGGGGAGGGCCGCGATGCGTGCGACGCGGGGGTTGAGGTGTTCCGCGACACGCTTGATCGTGCCTCCCTTGCCCGCTGCGTCGCGGCCCTCGAAGACGACCACGAGCCGGGCGCCCTCCGCACGTACCCACTCCTGGAGTTTGATCAGCTCCGTCTGAAGCCGCAGCAGCTCGTCCTCGTAGACCGCCTTCTTCAAGCCCATGGTGTCTCCTCCCCGTCGTCGTCCGGCGCTTCGGTCACGTCAGTCTCGGCTGGCATCCGCGCGCAACGATGCCCATCGGGCCTGGGCGTGTCGATACGCTGGCCGTGGATCGGGCAACCGAGCGAACCGTCGGAGGGGAAGCACGTGGGTGTGAGGGATCCGTTGACGCAGGTACCGCGGATGCGGCTGGACGAACTGCTGGACGAACTCCAATCGCGCATCGACGAGGTGCGCGGCACCCGGGACCGGGTACACAGCCTCTTGGAGGCCGTGGTGTCCGTGGGGCGGGAGCTGGATCTCGCCCAGGTGCTCCGGCGGATCGTGGAGGCGGCCGCGCTGCTCGTCGACGCCGAGTACGGCGCGCTGGGAGTGATCGGCCCTGACGGCCGCACGCTCTCGCAGTTCCTGACCGTGGGGCTCACGGATGCGGAGATCGCCGAGATCGGTCCCCTGCCGGCGGGCCACGGCCTGCTCGGGGAGGTCATCCACCACCCGGAACCGCTGCGCCTGACGGATCTCGGCGCACACTCCTCTTCCTACGGCTTTCCGGCTCATCACCCGCCCATGCGCACCTTCCTCGGTGTGCCGATCCGGGTCCGCGACGAGGTGTTCGGGAATCTCTACCTGACCGACAAGCGCGGCGGGATCGACTTCGACACCGAAGACGAGACGGTGATCTCCACCCTCTCGGTGGCGGCGGGTGTCGCCATCGACAACGCGCGGCTCTACGAGGGCTCTCAGCGCCAGCAGCGGTGGCTCAGGGCCAATGCGGAGATCACCGAGAGCCTGCTGTCCGGCAGCTCCCGCCCGGCGGTGCTGGAGCTCATCGCCCGCCGCGCACAAGAGATCACCGCGGCACACCTCGCTGACATCGCCATGCCGGTGGCGGGTATCGACGGCCTCGTCGTGGAGTTCGCGGCCGATGCGGACGGAGCCGAGCGACAAGGTCTCGTCGTCCCCTTCGCGGGCACGCTCGCAGGAGCGGCGCACCTGGCCGGCAAGCCCGTCACGGCGGTGCAGGCCTGGGCCGACGAACGCTATCCCGCCGAGTCCCAGGTGCAGGACGGGCTGGGGCCCGCCGTGGCGGTCCCGTTGGGCACCGCGGGCGGCGAGAGCAGGGGCGTGCTTCTGCTCGCGCGCCCGGCGGGAGAGCCGGCGTTCGGCGAGGGTGAGCTGGAGCCGCTCGTCGCCTTCGCAGGTCAGGCCGCACTCGCTTTGGAGCTGGCGGAGCGGCGCCGGGACGCCGAGCAGATAGCGCTGCTGGAGGAGCGCGACCGGATCGCCCGTGACCTGCACGACCTGGCGATCCAGCGGCTCTTCGCCACCGGTATGACCTTGCAGAGCGCTGCCCGGCTGGTCGAGCACGACGGGGCCGCCGAACGGGTCGGCCGGGCTGTCGACGACCTGGACGAAACCATCAAGATCATCCGGTCGACGATCTTCGGGCTGCGTACCAAGGACCGCGAGGGCGGCCCTGGTCTGCGGGCGCGCGCCGCCCGTGCCGTCGGCGACGCGGCCACCGCCCTCGGCCATCCGCCGCGCCTGAGCATGGAGGGCCTCCTCGACACCGACGTACCTCCACAGATCGCCGACCACATCATGGCTGTTCTGGGCGAGCTGCTCAGCAACGCCGCCCGCCACGCACAGGCGACCCGGGTCGGTGTGACCCTCAAGGCCGGCCAGGGCGAGATCGTGCTGACCGTCTCGGACAACGGAACGGGCATTCCGGCCCAAGGCCGCAGAAGCGGCCTGCTCAACCTCGACGAGCGGGCACAGAGCCTGGGCGGGTCCTTCACGCACGAAACTCCGGATGAGGGGGGTACAAAGCTCGTCTGGCGGGCACCCCTCCCCACCGGGGGCTGAGGACCGGGGCACGGCGTCAGCCCCGGACCGCAGGCACGGGCAGCATCGGGTCCGCCTCCAGCCGGAACCCGGTGACAAGATCCGGACGGATCCGCAGGGCGCTGGTCATCCGGTGCGCCACCCATGGACGCAGCAAGTGCGCGTACCGGTCCACCTCGTCGGCATCGGACACCGCCCTCGCGTAACCGGTGACGACGACGCTCCAGCCGAGGTGCGTAACGGGATCGATCACGTCCGCTTCGTAGGCCACCACCACACCGGAGACCTCGGCAGGTGCGGCCAGGGAGGCCAGTGCCCCACCCCCGTGGATCCGGACGATGATGTCCTCACCCTCGACGAGATGGTTGACCGGACGAACGGCGGGCAGCGCGTGCTGCGTGAAGACGATGCGCCCCAGCGACACCGTCGAGAGCAGCCGCAGGGCCTCGGCCCTGTCCAGCTCCCGCATGCGGCGGCCGGCCGCCGTGTCACCGGCCTCCCGGGTCCGCAACGGGTTGCCTTCGTGATCCATGCTGCTTACCTTCGTCCGGCCCCGATGGGCCCTTGCGGCTTCCGCGTCCCAGCCTTCACCGCGATCCACGGGAGAACCAGGGCCGAACGGTCCCCGTCCGGGGCGGGAATCGGACATCCTCTCGATCACGTCACGGCGAGCGGCAGGCCGCGGTCGACACCGAGCACCCGTATGGACTTGAGCAGCAGGGGTCGTACGCCGCAGAGCAGGAGCTGCGTGCCCGCGCTACGGCAGCGCTGGTGGAGCCGGAGAAAGAGTTCGATGCCCGAGCTGTCGCAGAAGGACATCTCGGACAGGTCCAGGAGCATGTTGCGGTGGCCGAATCCGGCGAGTTCGGCGAGGCGTGGTTCCACTCGTCCCGCCGTATGGAGGTCGAGCTCTCCGGCCAGGGCGATCCTCAGGCCGCGGTGGTCGCGTGCCACGGTCCTCAGGTCGATCAAGGCGGTCGTCATGGTGTCCTCCGCGCTGCGTGCGGCTCCGTCGAGTCGCGCCGTTCCCCGTGCACCTGCAGTTCATCCTGTGTCGGGTGCCCCCTGGAAGGCCCGGCGGGACCTCGGACAGGGCCGAAGGTCCCTCCCCCTCTACCCCCACCGGCCGTGCCGCGCGCAGCGGCAGGCCGATGAAGGCCGATCGGCCCTGTCCGTTCGGCCCGTACGGAAGGCAGGATGCCGGTGTTCGTGCGTTCAGGACGAACCAGGCGAAGGAGTTGCGTCATGACTGGCAGCGGTTCCCACTCCCACGCCACGAGCGGCGCGACCGATCCGATCAGCATCTTTCTGCTCGACGACCACGAGGTCGTGCGCAGAGGGGTGCACGATCTGTTGGACGCCGAGCCCGACCTGACCGTGGTCGGTGAGGCGGGCACGGCGGAGCAGGCGCTGGTCCGCATTCCCGCGCTGCGCCCACGGGTCGCGATCTTGGACGTACGGCTCCAGGACGGCGACGGGGTGAGCGTGTGCCGTGAGCTGTGCTCGCGGATGCCCGAGCTGCCTGTCTGATGCTCACGTCGTTCGACGACGAGGAGGCGCTCCTGGACGCCGTGATGGCCGGGGCCGCCGGCTACGTCCTGAGGCAGATCACCGGAACCGACCTCGTGACGGCGGTCCGGACGGTGGCCTCCGGCCAGTCGATGCTCGATCCCGGCGCCACGACGCGGCTGATGGCACGCATGCGCGGCGACGTGCCGAAGGAGGAGCAGGTCCCGGGGCTTCCCGGCTTCACGGACCGGGAGAAGGAGATCCTCCTCATGGTCAGTGAGGGTCTCACCAACCGGGAGATCGGCAAGCGGCTGTTCCTCGCGGAGAAGACCGTGAAGAACGTCATCTCGCGGCTCTTCGTCAAGCTGGGCGTGGAGAGGCGCGTCCAGGCCGCGGTGATTGCCAGTCACGCGCTGACCCCGCCCGGTCGGCACCCGGTGCCGCCCACGGAGTAGGAACCGCCCACGGGAAGGGCCGGGCACGCCCTACGACGGCGGGCCCGGCTTCAACCGTCGATTCGGCGTCAGTGGTGCGGGACGACGGCAACAGGGCAGGCCGCGTGGTGGAGCACGGCATGGGCCACCGAACCGATGCGCGTACCCACCGCCGACTCGCGTACCCGGCGGCCGACAACGACCAGTTGGGCGTCCGAAGCCTCGGACAGCAGCACGTGGCCGGCGCTGCCCCGCTCCACGTGCGTAGCGACCTCGACCTCGGGAAACATCAGCCGCCACGGCTCCAGCGCCTGGTCCAGCGCGGCCTTCTCGAACGGCTCCAGTCCACCGAACTGCTCGGCGATCCACATCGAGCCAGGGCTGTAGCCGTAGACCGGGGGAAGGCTCCAGGCCCGGACCGCGCGGAGCGGGACCTTGCGCGCTGCGGCCGCCTCGAACGCGACGCGCAGTACCTCGGCGGATTCCTCAACACCACCCTGCTGTCCCACGACGACCTCGCCCTCCTCCGGCACGGCGACCGGCCTGCCGTGGGCGGAGCGTACGGAGACGACGGGGCACTCGGCGGCCGCGATCACCTGCTGACCGTAGGAGCCGAGCAGGAAGCCGAGCAGGGCTCCGTGCCCGCGAGTGCCGAGGATCAGCATCTCGGCTTCCTTGGCGGTGTGCAGCAAGGCCGGTACGGGAGTGTCGGACAGGACTTCCGCGGTGAGCGCGAGCGACGGGTACCGGTGGGTGAGCTCCTGCTCGACCTCCTTCAGGATGTCATCGGCCCGGCGGGACTCGGTATCGCGGTCCTGGACGATCGGGACGGCGAGCGGCTGCCACAGCCAGGCGTGGACGACATGCAGGGGCAGGTCACGACGTACGGCTTCGCGTGCGGCCCAGTCCGCGGCGGCCCGGCTTTCCGGGGATCCGTCCACTCCGACAACGAGGGTGCGCTTCACAGGTCTGTCCTCCGTACTGATGCGAGAGGCATCGGGGTCGGCCGTCGGGGATGGGCGGCGCCGGCCGGGGGGAAGGACCGGCGCCATCGGGATACACCTTGCTCGTGCCGGGCAGGGGCGCAGAAGGGCCAACGGTCCCTCCTTGAGGGCCGGTCATCCTCTCGCGGCCGCACCACGGCAGGGGCAGGGTGTCGGTATCGGCCCAGGCGACGAACGTCCCTGACCCTCACACGCAGGAGCGGACATGACCGCGTTGAGCGCGTATTCGATCTCGGAGCTGGACGCCCACTGGCGCGCCGCGAACTACCTGGCCGTCGGCCAGATCTACCTCATGGGCAACCCCCTGCTGACCCAACCGCTGCGGCCGGAGCACATCAAGCCACGGCTGCTCGGCCACTGGGGCACCTCCCCCGGCCTCAACCTGGTGCACACGCACCTCAACCGCGTGATCAAGGAGCGTGCGCTGGAGGCCCTGTGCGTCTGGGGTCCGGGGCACGGAGGTCCCGCCGTCCTGGCCAACTCCTGGCTGGAAGGGACATACAGCGAGACGTATCCGGACGTGAGCCGCGATGCCGACGGCATGGCCAAGCTGTTCCGGCAGTTCTCCTTCCCCGGCGGGGTGCCGAGCCATGTGGCACCGGAGACGCCGGGCTCCATCCACGAGGGCGGCGAGCTCGGATACGCCCTCTCCCACGCCTACGGAGCCGCCTTCGACCACCCCGGCCTGCTGGTCGCCTGTGTCATCGGCGACGGCGAGGCCGAGACGGGCCCGCTGGCCGCGTCCTGGCACTCGAACAAGTTCCTCGACCCGGTCCACGACGGCGCGGTCCTGCCGATCCTGCACCTGAACGGCTACAAGATCGCCAACCCGACGGTCCTGTCCCGGATCCCGGAGGACGAGCTCGACGCTCTGTTGCGCGGCTACGGCCACGACCCGCTGTACGTCACCGGCAGCGACCCCACCCTGGTGCATCAGGCCATGGCCCGCGCGATGGACCACGCCCTGGACCGCATCGCCCTCATCCAGCGGGAGGCGCGCGAGGCGGCTACCGATCCGGGACGGGAGTACGCACACTGGCCGATGATCGTCCTGCGCACCCCCAAGGGGTGGACCGGCCCAGCGACCGTCGACGGCGACCCGGTCGAAGGCACCTGGCGGGCGCACCAGGTCCCTCTCGCCGGGGTGCGCGAGAACCCCGCACACCTGAAGCAGCTGGAGGACTGGCTGCGCTCGTACCGGCCGGACGAACTCTTCGACGCAGACGGCCGCCCGACGGCGCAGGTCCTGGCCTGCGTCCCGGAAAGCGAGCGCCGCCTCGGCGCGGTCCCGTACGCGAATGGGGGCCGCCTGCTGCGGCCACTGCCGCTGCCCGCGCTCGACGCGCACGCCGTCCCCGTCGACAAGCCCGGCGGGACCCTCCACGAACCGACCCGCGTCCTGGGACGCTTCCTCACCCAGGTCATGCGGGAGACGGCCGGGCGGCGGGACTTCAGGGTCGTCGGACCGGACGAGACCGCCTCCAACCGGCTGGACGACCTGTACGAGGCCACCGGCAAGGCCTGGCAGGGCATCACGGAGGCCACGGACCGAGATCTGTCCCGCCACGGCCGGGTCATGGAGATCCTGTCCGAACACGTCTGCCAGGGCTGGCTGGAGGGCTACCTGCTCACCGGCCGCCACGGCCTCTTCTCCACCTACGAAGCCTTCGCGCACATCGTCGACTCCATGGTCGGCCAGCACATCAAGTGGCTGAAGACCTCGCGCGAACTGTCCTGGCGCGCGCCGATCGCCTCCCTCAACTACCTGCTCACCTCCCACGTATGGCGCCAGGACAACAACGGCTTCTCGCACCAGGACCCCGGATTCGTGGACCACGTCCTCAACAAGAGCCCCGAGGTCGTACGGGTCTACCTGCCGCCGGACGCCAACACCCTCCTCGCCGTGGCCGACCACGCCCTGCGCAGCCGC
Organism: Streptomyces virginiae; assembly: GCF_041432505.1. Classification (GTDB taxonomy): domain Bacteria; phylum Actinomycetota; class Actinomycetes; order Streptomycetales; family Streptomycetaceae; genus Streptomyces; species Streptomyces virginiae_A. Next base: position 7,659,317 of record NZ_CP107871.1, on the reverse strand, counting down.
GACCAGGTCAACGTGATCGTCGCCGGCAAACAGCCCTGCTTCGACTGGCTGCCCATCGACGAGGCCCGCACCCACGTGACCCGCGGCGCCGGCATCTGGGAGTGGGCGGGCACCGACCACGGCTCCCGCGAACCGGACGTCGTACTCGCCTGCGCCGGCGACGTACCCACCATGGAGGTGCTGGCCGCAGCGGCCCTGCTCCGCGAGCACCTCCCCTCGCTGGCCGTCCGCGTCGTCAACGTCGTCGACATCGCCCGGCTCATGCCCCACGAGGAACACCCCCACGGCATGACGAACACCGAGTACGACGCACTCTTCACCACCGACAAGCCAGTGATCTTCGCCTACCACGGCTACCCGTGGCTCATCCACCGCCTCGCCTACCGCCGCACCGGCCACTCGAACCTGCACGTCCGCGGCTACAAGGAATCCGGCACCACGACCACCCCCTTCGACATGGTCGTGCGCAACGACATGGACCGCTACCGACTCGTCATGGACGTCATCGACCGCGTCCCCGGCCTCGCCGCCCGCGCCGAGGGACTGCGCCAGTCCATGGACGACCAGCACATCCGCCACCACGACTGGATCCGCAAGCACGGCACCGACCTGCCGGAAGTAGCGGACTGGGCCTGGCCGTGCTGATCAGCATGGGGACCAGTGCTGCACGTCCTGCGGCGTCGGCACACAGACCGGGTGCCGACGCCTCAAACTCTCTTCCAGACCGTCCGCCTCCGGAGCGTCACCACGAGCCTCAGCGCGCGATCCCACCGTGGTGGGAGCACGTGCCCCGCCCCCTGGACCGGGAAACCCAGCCATCCCCGCAGAGCGTGCCCGGGTACACGGGCGTCGGCGTGAAAGCTGGCACGGAAGGCCTGCGTCCCGTCGTCACCCGGCAGTTCCCAGGGGCGTCGAGCCAATATCCCTGAGGAGATCCACTGGCACATGCTCCGTACGGGGTGGTGGACGGAATCGCTCCAGCCCGTACAAGGGCGCTCGGCAAGACATCCATTGCCGGTGCCGGTGGCGACGCCTGAGGCGCAACCGACGGTGCGTCCAACGACTTCTGCTCCAAGCGGAGAACCCGCACGCCGATGCCGTCTCCCGTCGTCGGCCTGGCGAAATCCATATCCCTCTCTGCTCGCTTGCCGGGTTCGGCCCTCCCGAGATAGTCGTGAACTGCAGCGTGACCTCGTACCAGGCCGCTCGGTTGGCGTGCGGATTGAGAACGCTGACTTCGATGAGTGACATGCCCGTTTCCGGGTCGGCGCACTTCAGGGAACCAAGCCAGATCTGACTCGTCAGTCCGACATCTCCTGAGGGTGTGGCCGTGGCCGTACGCACCTCAGGTGGGCAGAGGGTCTCTTCCTCCGGCCCAGCTGAGGTCCGTGCGCAACCCATGACGAGCAAGAGGAGGAACGCTGGTACCGCTACTGTCTTCGCGCCGCGCATGGTCTACCCGATTGCTGGGAGGAGCAAAAGCCAGGCATTCCTACCAGGTTGACTGCCGATGCGCGCCGGGAACAACCATTGCCCCACCTGAGAGGGGTGAACACAAGCGGGATGAGGAGTTGAGCTTCGCGACGGCTACACCTGCGAGTGGGCCCGCCCGCAGCCAGCTGATCGCGATATCCGCAGTCCCCTGTCGCGCCTGCCGCCCTCCCGGAGGAATGGGTTCAGTTGTCTCCCGGTCCCGGCCGGCCTTGACCTGGCCCGTGCGCACGCAGTGCGGTCAGACGTTGTTCGTACTCTTCTTCGTCGATCTCGCCTCGGGCGAACCGTTCGGCGAGCAGCTGCTTGGCGGAGGGCGCAGGCAGCGGCTGCGCCGGGCCCGAGGGGTAGCGGTCGACGCTGCGGAGGAACAGAACGACTGCCGCGACGGCCAGGGCCACGAGGAGAACCATGCTGAACGACATGGCGATCCAGCCCCATCCGCCCATTCCGTGGTCATACCAGAACATGGTTCACGCTCCTGTTGCGATGGTCTGGAACATGGCCCGCAGGGCATGTCCTCACTGTCTGTCGGCCCGTATCGTCCGGGCATGGGCCGGTCGGGGTCGCGGTGAGGACCGATGGGCCCATCCCCATGGCAGTGTCTGCCTCTCAGTCCGCCTCCCGCCCCGGGCGCCACGGCAAGCGTCGGCTCGTCACCACAGAAGTTGTGCCAGAAGCCGAGTGCCGGAACAACACTGACGGCCGTGGCGCAGCGGGTGGGCGCGGTGACGGCAAGATGTCCGTTCTAGGCTGGCCCGGCGGGGCCGGTTGTCGATGCCGGCCTGGTGAGGAAGGCGTCAGCATGTCGAAGTCCGACGACGAGCTGGCCGAGGTTCAGCGTGCGCACTGGCAGCAGACCTACGGCGACCACCCCGGTATGTACGGCGAGGAGCCGTCCGAGCCGGCGGTCCGTGCCGCGGCTGTCTTCGGGGCCACCGGTGCCCGCGAAGTGCTGGAGCTGGGTGCCGGCCATGGCCGGGACGCGCTGTACTTCGCCCGCCAGGGCTTCTCCGTGTTGGCCACCGACTTCAGTCCGGTGGGTCTGGAACAGCTGAGTGAAGCCGCCGCTGCCCAAGGCGTGGCCGTGCGGGTCGCCACGGCGGTTCACGACGTTCGCGAGCCCCTGCCGCTCCGGGACGCCTCGGTGGATGCCGTGTTCGCGCACATGCTGCTCTGCATGGCACTGTCCACCCAGGAGATCCACGCCTTGGTCGCCGAGGTGCGACGGGTACTACGGCCGGGCGGAGTCTTCGTCTACACCGTCCGCCACACCGGGGACGCCCACTTCCAGGCCGGTACCGGGCACGGAGACGACATCTGGGAACACGGCGGCTTCGCCGTCCACTTCTTCCCCCGCGACCTGGTCGACGCCCTCGCCAGAAGCTGGACTCTGGACGAGGTCGCCGCGTTCGAGGAAGGCGGCCTTCCGCGGCGGTTGTGGCGCATCACGCAGACTGCCCCCCGGTGAGCACCCCCTGAAGGCTCAGTACTGTCCGATCTCGGGCTCTGGCTCAACTTTTTTCGTGCTGCCCAGATGCTCGGTGCACCGGGCGGCGGGCGTCGTCACGCAGTCCTCACCGCACAGGAACCGTGATCACCGGGCAGTGCGCCCGGTGCAGCAACCCGTGGACGACCGATCCGAGTCGCATGCCCGTGTAACCGCCCTTGCCTCGACGGCCCACGACCACGGCGAGGGCGTGCTCGGCGGCACCGGCGAGCTCCTCCACCGGGTGCCCGGACAGCACCTCGTGCGTCAACACGACGTCCGGGTACTCCTGCGACCAACCTGCCGTCGTCTCGGACAGCATGCGTCGTTGCCCCTGGAGCGCGGCCTCCTCGTCGTGGTTCAGAAACAGCGGTGGCTGCCACACCGACACGGCACGCAGCTTGGCCCCCCTGAGGTCGGCCTCTTCGAACGCAATCGCAAGGGCCGCCTTCGAGGACTCGCTTCCGTCGATGCCCACCACCAGGTAGGGCGGCTGTTGAGTGACGTGCTCGGCGTCGCCCACGACGACGACCGGACACTGAGCCTGCGCACTGACGGGGACGACCAGGGAGCCGGCGCTGAGGAACTCCGAGGTCCGGCTCAGGTGACGGGAGCCGAGCACGATCATGCGGGCCCGCCTCGACAGTCGGCCGATCTCCGGAGCGGGGAACCCCTCGACGAGATCCACGACCGCTTCGACCTCCGGGTGTCGCTCCCTGCTCCAGGCGGCAGCCGCGCCGAGGGCATCCGAGGCCTCCTGGTGCAGGGCGATGCTGCGCGACGTGTCGTCGACGTGTTGCGTGTCGTGCTGGGGAGGTACGGCTACGACGAGTCGCAGCCGTAGCCGGCGTCGCCCGGCCTCGTCCACCGCCCAGGCCAGGGGCAGATGCCAGTCCCTGGCCGGGTCGATGCCGACGACGACCTCCTCGTGTTCGCCCGAGTCGCTCACGATTCGCTCCCGTGCTTGTCCGTGTGGCGCGGAATGAGCTGTACGGGGCAGTGGGCATGGTGGACCAGGCTGTGCGTGACCCGCCCGAGGGTGGGCCCGAGGTAGCTGGGTGACCGTCGGCCGCCCATCACCAGCAGGTCCGCCTGGCGCGAGGCCTCAACCAGTACAGAAGCCACTGACGTGCTCTTGTCCGCGTCCACCTGCACGGTCAGGTCCGGGAACTCCTCGCGGATCCGGTCCGCCACGGCGTTCAGGTGATGGACCTCCTCGTTGGCGATCTCCTCCACGTCGTCGAGCAGGGTCACGACCTCGCCGACGGACTGCAGGATGTTCCACACGTGCAACAGCCGCAGCGAGCCCTCGCGGATCTGTGCCTCGCGTGCGGCGTACCGTGCGCAGTCGAGGTCGTGTTCGTCGCGGACGGCGGCGAGCACCGCACCCGTCTCAGCCCCGTTCTCGGTGCCTCTGACGATGATGACGGGCGTCTTCGCTCCCGCTGCGACCTTGAGTCCGACCGATCCGAGCATGAGGGAGCTGAAACCGCCCAGCCCCCGGCTGCCGACCACGATGGTGTCATCGGGGCCCGCGGCTTGGTGGAGGCTCGGGACAGGTGCCCTGCGGCTGAACTCGGGGTTGACCTGCAGGCCGGGAAACCGCTCCGTGACCGCGGCCGACGTGGCGTCCAGCAGTTCGCGGCCCGCCTGGCGGACGCTTTCGATGCTCTTCGCCGAGACGTAGAGGACCCGGCCGTCGGTGTCGGACCCGTGCACGATGTGCAACGGACGCTCGCGACGTGCGGCCTCCGCCGCTGCCCACATCGCTGCCTGGCGGGCCGGTTCGGAGCCGTCGACGCCGACGATGACGGCGCCGAGTTCCGAGCTGCTCGTGGTGCCTTCCATGGTTCCTCCTCAGAGAGCCGCCAGGGGTCCGGCTCTCGGGTCGGTTCTTCGGGCTCCTCCGCCAGGAGGCTGCGGCACGGGTCCGATCGGGCCCGGCTCCGGACCATTCGGCCCTCCTCCTCTCGTGGCATTCGGCGGATCGTGGTTATCGGCGTCCTCCGGCCTTCCCTTCCGGGTGGATCGCTGTGATGGCAGGAGGTGCCTCATGAAGCACATCAAGGTCGGAGACCTGATGACCGACGAGGTCGTCTCGGTCCTGACGTCCACCCCTTTCAAGGATGTCGCCAAGCTGCTCGCTCAGCACGACATCAGCGGACTGCCCGTCCTCGACGACGACGACCGGGTGCTCGGTGTCGTCTCCGAGAGCGACCTGATCGGCCTGGCAGCCGCCGATCACCCACCGGTGGGCGAAGAACCCGATGCCGACGAAGGCGGGGCCGCGTTCCCGTCCGAGGTGACCTTTAGCGCCGGTGAGGCCATGTCCGCGCCGGCGGTCACGGTTCATGGGGACGAGACCGCGGCGGGAGCCGCCCGGCTGATGGCCCGCCGGGGCGTCGAGCGACTGCCGGTCGTGGACGACGAGGACCGCCTCGTCGGCATCGTCACCCGCCGTGACCTGCTCTGGCTCTTCCTGCGACCGGACTCGGAGATACGACACCGCGTGGTCGCTGACATACTCGTGGACACCATGGGGCTGGGCGCGGAGGCGGTCACTGTCCACGTGGTCGACGGCATCGTGACCCTGGAGGGCAGGCTGGAGCGACAGAGCCAGATTCCGGTCCTGATCCGCCTCACCAACCAGCTGGACGGTGTGGTCGCGGTGGCCCCCCGCCTGACGGCCCGCATCGATGACTCCCGGCTCGCCCCACCGCACCGCAGCGCTCTCGGGATGTCCCTGTGACCGCGACGTCCGGTATGGCCCGTTCGGGGGACGCCCGGAAGACCGCTCGCCCCGCTTACGGCCGTCACCCGACGTGACGCTGTCTCCTTGAAGATTCCAAGGCGAGGGGAGCGACCCGGCCATGGATCACTCGATCATCCACAAAGAGTCCGGACCCGATGCCGTCTTCATGCTCCAGGACTACGAGCAGGCCCGTACGGATTTCACTTGGGACCGGGCTCGATCCCGGCTGTCCGGGCTCCCGGGAGGCGGGCTGAACATCGGATACGAGGCCGTCGACCGGCACCTGGTGGCAGGCCATGGCGGGCGGGAAGCGCTCCGCTGCATCGCAGCCGACGACACCGTCACCCGCCTCACGTACGCCGAGCTGGGCGGCCTCACGGGCCGCTTCGCCAACGTACTCACGGCCCTGGGCGTGGGGCGGCAGGAAAGGGTCTTCACGCTCCTGGGCCGCTGCCCCGAGCTGTACACGACGGTCCTGGGCACGCTGCGCAGCGCACGCGTGCTGTGCCCGCTCTTCTCGGCCTTCGGGCCCGAGCCCGTGCGGCAGCGGCTGGAGCTGGGTGACGCCCGGGTTCTCGTCACCACCGAGGCCCTGTACCGGCGCAAGGTCGAGGAGAACAGGCAGCGCCTGCCGCGTCTGGATCACGTCCTGCTCGTTGGTCCGGTCCACGATCCGCCGCCCGGCACCGTCTCCTTCGCCGAGCTCATGGAGCGGGCACGCGGGGAGTACGCCGTCCCGCCCACGGATCCGCAGGACATGGCGCTGCTGCACTTCACCAGCGGCACGACCGGTACCCCCAAGGGTGCGGTCCATGTGCACGAAGCGGTCGTGGCCCACCACGCGACGGCGGCCTTCGCACTCGACCTCCGCCAGGAGGACGTCTACTGGTGCACGGCGGACCCCGGGTGGGTGACCGGCACCTCGTACGGGATCATCGCCCCGCTCACCCACGGTGCGACCGTCGTGGTGGACGAGGGGGACTTCGATGTCCACCGCTGGTACCGCATCCTCGACAACCAGCGGGTCACGGTCTGGTACACGGCGCCGACGGCGATCCGCATGCTGATGCGCGCCACCCCCAGGGACGGCTCCCGCGAGCTCCCCGGACCGTACGACCTTTCGGCCCTGCGATTCATCGCGAGCGTGGGCGAGCCGCTCAACCCGGAAGCCGTCCTGTGGGGACAGGAGGTGCTCGGCCTGCCGATCCACGACAACTGGTGGCAGACCGAAACCGGTGCGATCATGATCGCCAACTTCGCGGCCGGCGACATCCGGCCCGGCTCCATGGGACGGCCCCTGCCCGGTGTGGAGGCCGCTCTGCTCGAACGCGGTGAGGACGGACGCGCCGACGTCACCGCAGGACGCGTGCGCGTGATCACAACGGCGGGCGTCGAGGGTGAGCTGGCGCTGCGGCCGGGCTGGCCCTCCATGTTCCGGGGCTATCTGAACGAGGAGGCCCGTTACCGGGCCTGCTTCGCTGACGGCTGGTATCTCACCGGCGACCTCGCGAAACGCGACGAGGACGGGTGGTTCTGGTTCGTCGGCCGCGCCGACGACGTCATCAAGTCGGCAGGACACCTCATCGGCCCGTTCGAAGTGGAGAGCGCGCTGATGGAGCATCCCGCCGTCGCGGAGGCCGGCGTGATCGGCCGCCCGGATCCGGTCGTGGGAGCTGTCGTCAAGGCCTTCGTCTCCCTCCGTCCGGGGCTCGCCCCCGACGCTTCCCTCAAGCGGGAAATTCTGGCGTTCGCACGCAAGCGGCTGGGCCCCGCGGTGGCCCCAAGAGAGATCGAGTTCGAGCAGAACCTCCCCAAGACGCGCAGCGGCAAGGTGATGCGCCGTCTGTTGCGGGACCGGGAACTGGGATTGCCCGATGGGGATCTGTCCACGCTGGAGAGCCCCGGATGACCCGCTCGTGAGAGAAGGCAGAGCCATGAGCAGCACCACCTCCCACCACGAAGGCAAGGCCCGTGCCACAGCACGCAAGAGCGGGCGCAAGAAGGGGCCGGCCACCGCCGCCCGCGGCACTCGCGGCGGGCTTCCGGCGCCCGGCCACCACCTGTCCCTGCTCCGCCGGATGCTCGCCATCAGGCGGTTCGAGGAAAGGTGTGTGGAGCTCTACAGCGGCGCGAAGATCCGTGGCTTCGTCCACCTCTGCATCGGTGAGGAAGCCGTCGCCGTGGGCGTCAATCAGGCCCTGCGCGAGACGGACGCGGTGGTGTCCACCTACCGCGAACACGGGCACGCCCTGGCCCGCGGGGTTCCCGCCGACGCCGTGATGGCCGAGATGTACGGCAGGGCCACCGGCTGCAGCCGCGGACGCGGCGGCTCCATGCACCTGTTCGACGCCGCCCGCCGCTTCTACGGGGGCAACGCGATCGTGGCCGGCGGCCTGCCCCTGGCGGCCGGGCTCGCACTCGCCGACCGGATGCGCGGCAGCACCCGCGTCACCTGCTGCTTCTTCGGGGACGGAGCTTTCGCCGAAGGCGAGTTCCATGAGACGGCCAACCTCGCGGCCCTGTGGCAGCTGCCCCTGCTGCTGGTCTGCGAAAACAATCTGTACGCCATGGGGACGAGCCTGGCCCGGGAGCATGCCCAGACCAACCTCGCCATGCGTGCCGCTTCGTACGGGATGCCTGCCTGGACCGTCGACGGCATGGACGTTCTCGCCGTCGAAGCCGCCGCACTCCGGGCGACGGAGTCCGTGCGCGCGGGCAACGGACCGCACTTCCTCGAGGCACAGACGTACCGGTTCCGTGCCCACTCCATGTACGACCCGGACCGGTACCGGGCCAAATCCGAGATCGAGGAATGGAAGGGACGCGACCCCCTCAAAGGGCTGGCCGAACTGATGAGTTCCGAAGGGCAGCTCGACGACCGGGTGATGGAAGAACTCGACAAGGAAGTCCTCGCCGAGATCGACGAGGCCGTGCGGGGGGCCGAGGAAGCCCCGCTGGAACCGGTGTCGGACCTGCTCCGCTTCGTCACGAGCGAACCCGGGAGCACGGCATGAGCACGCTGAAGGCACCGACCGGGACTTCCCGGCCGACCACCTACCGGGAGGCGCTCCGTGAGGGGCTGCGCGAAGCCCTGCTGCAGGACGAGCGCGTCTTCCTCATGGGCGAGGACGTGGGCCGGTACGGGGGATGCTTCGGCGTCAGCCTGGGACTGCTCGAAGAGTTCGGACCCGACCGGATCCGCGACACACCGCTGTCCGAATCCGGATTCGTCGGCGCGGGCATCGGCGCCGCGCTCGGCGGGATGCGGCCCGTGGTAGAGATCATGACCGTCAACTTCAGCCTCCTGGCTCTGGACCAGATCCTGAACAACGCGGCCACGCTGCTCCACATGTCGGGCGGGCAGCTGAGCGTCCCCGTGGTGATCCGCATGACGACCGGAGCAGGCCGTCAGCTCGGCGCTCAGCACTCTCACAGCCTGGAAGGCTGGTACGCCCACATCCCCGGCATCCGGGTGCTGGCCCCGGCCACGGTCGACGACGCACGCCACATGCTCGCGGCCGCGCTCGCCGACCCTGATCCGGTGCTGATCTTCGAGCACGGTGGCCTCTACAACGCGGAGGGCTCTTTGGACGAGACCGTCGATGCCGTCGATCTCGACACGGCGGCCGTACGCCGGTCGGGCACGGACGTCGCAGTGATCACGTACGGCGGCTCCCTGCCGAAGGCCCTGGCAGCCGCGGAAACCCTTGCCGGGGAGGGCATCAGCGCGGAGGTCGTGGACCTACGCACCCTGCGCCCCCTCGACGACGCCACCCTCATGGCATGCATCGCCCGAACCCACCGGGCCGTGATCGTCGACGAGGCATGGCGCAGCGGCAGCCTGGCCGCGGAGATCTCGTCCCGCATCACCGAGCAGGCGTTCTACGAGCTCGACGCCCCCGTTCAGCGCGTATGCAGCGCGGAAGTCCCCATTCCCTATGCCAGGCAGCTCGAAGAAGCGGCGCTTCCCCAGCCCGCGACCATCGTGGATGCCGTTCGCCGGACGGTGAGCTGACATGGCGGATTTCACCATGCCTTCCCTCGGCGCGGACATGGACGAGGGCACCCTCGTGGAATGGCTGGTAGGGCCCGGTGACACCGTCACCAAGGGCGATGTCGTCGCTGTGGTGGAGACGGCCAAGTCGACGATCGAGGTCGAGTGCTTCGACTCGGGCACGGTCGGTGCACTCCTCGTCGAACCGGGTACCACCGTGCCGGTCGGCACACGGATGGCCGTCATCGACTCGGGGGCCGAGCCTCCTGCCCCTGCCCCTGCCCCTGCCCCTGCCCCTGCGAAGGCGACGGCCCCGACCTCCGAACTGCAAACCGCTCCCGGACACGCCACCACCCCGACCAGGGACGCCGTGTCCACCCCTTTGGTGAGGCACTTGGCCGAGCAGAAGGGCATCGACCTGTCGTCCGTGCACGGTTCCGGCAAGGGCGGTCGGATCACACGTTCCGACGTGGAGCACACACCGGCTGAGCGGCCACACCGGGTGAAGGCCTCGCCGCTCGCCCGTCGGCTGGCCCTGTCGTCGGGCGTCGACCTGAGTGCCCTGAGGGGAACCGGGCGGGGCGGCACGATCCGGGCCGAGGACGTACGGGCCGCCACGGCGGCCCCTGCGTCCCGTACGGTCGAGAGCCGCGAAGCGGCGCGCCCGCCTTCGGCAACGGCCGAGCCCGCGTATCCGGCGCGCGCGGCGATCGCGGCTCTGATGAGCCGCGCCAACCGCGACATCCCCCACTACTACTTGTCGACGACGATCGACCTCGCCGTCGCGATGGCGTGGATGCGCGACCGAAATGCGAGCCGGCCCGTGGCGGAACGACTCGTGCCGGCGGCCCTGCTGCTCAAATCGGTTGCCCTGGCAGCACGCCAAGTGCCGGAACTGAACGGCTACTGGAAGGAGGAGGCGTTCGTCCCCTCACCTGCCGTGCGACTCGGCGTCGCGGTGTCCCTGCGCGGCGGCGGGCTGGTCGCACCGGCACTGGCGAACGCCGACACCATGCCACTGCCGGAGCTGATGGCGACGCTGAAAGGTCTGGTCTCGCGGGCGCGCAGCGGCCGGCTGCGGGCTTCGGAGACAGCAGATCCGACACTGACGGTGACCAACCTCGGCGATCAGGGGGTGGAGGCCGTCTTCGGGGTGATCTACCCGCCTCAGGTCGCCCTCGTCGGCCTGGGGCGTGTCACCGAGCGGCCGGTGGCCGTGGACGGGATGCTCACGGTGCACCCGACCGTGACGGCCACGCTCGCCGCCGACCACCGCGCGAGCGACGGTGCGACCGGGGCGCGATTGCTGACAGCCATCGACCGCCTGCTCCAACGACCGGAGGAACTGTGAACCGTGACGAGGCGCTCGTACTGATCAAGGAAGTTCTGACCGACGTGGTTCCCGGCGCCGACGCGGCAGCGCTCGCGCCGGACGAGAACTTCCGCGACAACCTTGAGATGGACTCGCTGGACTTCCTCAACTTCATCGAGGCACTGAGCGAGCGCACCGGGCTCGCCCTGCCCGAGTCCGACTATCCGGCATTGAACACCCTGGACGGCTGCGCGGACTACGTCACCTCGCGCACCTCCGTGAAGTAGCGGGGGGGGCTGGTCGGCCCCACACGGGGCCACTCGGCCCCTCCTCGGTCGTCGCGCCGCAGGCGACGCTGGAAGAGGACCGCGGCCCCGCGCCGCCCGAGGAGGTTCTGACCATGAAGCACCATGTGACCGTCGGCGTGGACGGCTCTCCGGAGAGCCGGGCCGCGGCCCGTTGGGGCGCCCGGGAGGCGGCCTTGCGGAAAGTTCCGCTGAGGCTCGTCCACGCCGTCGACTGGTTGATCAGCCCCGCGGTACCGAGGCCGGGCCGCGAAGCGGCCGACCGTTGGGCCGACGAGGCGCTCACTGCGGCATTGGAGGACGTGCGACGCCGGCATCCCGGCCTGGAGGTCTCGACGAGGTGCCTCTCCGGCAGGCCGACGGCAGCCCTGGCCGCGGAGGCGGTGGACGCCGGGTTGCTCGTCCTCGGCTCGCGTGGGGTGGGAGGCTTGGCCGGATTCCTCATCGGCTCGGTGGGCTTGTCGACGCTGGTGGCCACCGAGACGCCGGTGGTGCTCGTACGCGTGTCGGACGCGCCGGAGGAGGCCGAGCCCGCCCGGGTCGGGGAGATCGTCCTGGGTGTCGACATCCACGAGGCGGCGGACAAGGTTTTGGCCTTCGCCTTCGAGGAAGCCGACCGTCGCAACTGCGCCCTGCGTGTGATCCACGGCTGGAAGATGCCCTCCATCTACCAGTACGCGCCCTTCTTCGACCCCGAGAACGAGCGGGAGGTCGGCCGGAGTGTCACCGTGATGCTCGACGACATGCTGATGCCGTGGCGGCACAAGTTCCCGTCCTTGAGCGTCACCCACGAGGCGTTCATGGGGGCCGCCGGCGACCAGCTCGTCCAAGCCGCAGCACGCGCGGACCTCGTCGTGGTGGGCCGCCGTCTGCGCCGCTCTCCTCTGGGGGCGCATCTGGGGTCCGTGGCCCATGCGGTCCTGCACCATGCCGCCGCCCCCGTCGCGGTCATCGCTCACGACTGACGGCCCTACTCACAAGGGAGATCGGACCATGTCTCACCGCACCGTCGCAGACGTCATGACCAGGAACGTGGCCACGACCGGCCCCGAAGCGTCACTCAAAGCGGTCGCACGGAGCCTCGATGACAACGGGGTCTCGGCCCTGCCCGTCGTGGACACCCGTCACCACCCGATCGGCATCGTCTCCGAAGCCGACCTCCTCCGCAGGCAAGCCGGCCTGCCCGACACCGAAGGGCGTGATCCCCTGCAGAGTACGGCGCCCATGGACCGTGCCTCCATGGACGCCCGGACCGCCGGCGATCTGATGTCCACCCCCGTCCTGACCGCCCGGCCGGAGTGGGGCATCGTCGAGACGGCCCGCTTCCTGCACGAGCGGGGCGTGAAGCGACTGCCGGTGGTCGACGAAACCGGGACCCTGGTCGGCATCGTCAGCCGTACCGACCTGTTGCGGCCGATGCTCCGTCGCGACGACGCCATCCGCGATGAAATCGTCGACGACGTGCTGGGCCGGACGCTCAGGATGAACCCCGGTGGCATTGCCGTGACCGTACGCGATGGTGTCGTCTCCCTGAGTGGCCAGGTCGAGGACCGGTCCACCATTCCGGTCGTGGAACGACTGTGCCAGTCGGTCGACGGGGTCGTCAGCGTGGACCAAGCACTCGGCTACGCGATCGACGACCTGGCGCCGGCTGCCGACCCGGACCGCGCCGCCCATTGACCCCTCACAGCAAAGGGCGGAAAGAGCCCGCCCGCTTCTCGCGGATCCCGATCGTGCGGTGCACGGCCGCCAGCCGCTTCTCCGCATCCTCTCAGGGACTCTTTCCGTCAATGTCATGAAAGCACGACCGACATGATCGACAACAGGGCTGATCAGCCCGAAGCGACCCCCTGACGGCCCTACCGCCGACGGGCACAGGTGTCCACGCTCGGACGTATCAGGACTCCACTTCTGGAGGCATCATGAAGCATCTTCACACCGTCGAGGACGTGATGACGCATGCCGTCATCTCCGTCGACCGCAGAACACCGTTCAAGGACATCGTGGAGACCATGCGGCAGTGGCGGATCAGCGCCCTGCCCGTCATGTCGGAGGAAGGACGGGTCGCCGGCGTGGTGTCCGAAGCGGATCTCCTGCTCAAGGCCCAGGGCGCGGACGAGTCCCGTGCAGTCACCGCCGGGCAGCTGATGACCGTACCGGCGGTCACCGTGACCAAGGACGCCACCATCCCCGGCGCCGCACGTCTGATGGCCCGCGGCCACCTCAAGCGGCTCCCCGTCGTCGACGGCGACGGCCGCCTCGTCGGCGTGGTCAGCCGGGGCGACCTCCTCAAGATCTACCTCCGCCCGGACGCGGACATCGCCGAGGAGCTCCGCCGGCTGATCATGGCCGAGCTCATCCCCGGCGGCTCGGCCATGGTGCAGGTCCACGTGGCCGACGGCATCGTCCACCTGGACGGCTCCATCCCGGACCCGGCCCTCAAAGACGTGCTGGTCCGAGTCGCACGCACCGTACCGGGGGTCGTGGACGTCACGGCCGTGCGCCTCGACACCGAAGTCCGCGCGTGAAGGAGGCCGACGATGAGGCACCGCAGCGTCGCCGACCTGATGACTCCGACAGCCGTCAGCGTCCAGCGGGGCACCCCGTTCAAGGAAATCGCAAGACTCCTGAAGGAGTTCGACATCTCCGCCGTGCCCGTGGTGGACGAGGCAGAGCGCCCGGTGGGCGTCGTCTCCGAAGCCGACCTGCTCCGCGAGCGCAGTTCCGTTAGCGGAGCGAACACCGCCGCCGATCTTATGACGAGCCCCGCCGTCACCGCCCGGACCGAATGGAGCGTCGTCCGCGCGGCGCGCGTCATGCGGGGGCGGCAGGTCAAGAGACTGCCTGTGGTGGACGCCGCCGGCCGGCTGATCGGCATCCTGAGCCGTAGTGACCTGCTTCAGCTCTTCCTGCGCAGGGACCACGCCATCCAGGAGGAAATCCTCGAAGACGTGCTGACCCGCACCCTCGGGCTCAGCCCGTCGTCGCTGACCGTCGAAGTCAACGATGGGCTGGTGACCCTCAGCGGCACGGTCAGTCGCCGCAGCCTGGTCCCCATCGTGCTGCGCCTGTGTCAGAGCGTCGACGGCGTCGTGGACGTGGTCAATCGGCTCGACTACGAGCAGGACGACGTGTCGGTCGGCGCCGGGCCGGCCACGGAGCGGTAGGAGAAGGGCATGAAGCATCGGGAAGTCCGCGAGCTGATGACCCGCGAGGTCGTCACCGTCCCCAGCAACGCGTCGTTCAAGGAGATCGCCCGCACCCTGACGGAACACAAGGTGTCGGCCGTCCCTGTCGTCGACCCTTCCGGCCACCCGCTCGGCGTGATCTCGGAACGGGACCTGCTGCCGAAATCCGCAGGCCAAAGCGACTACTTCCAGTCACTGCCCGAACGGGAGGCATGGCAGGAGGACAAGGCCGCGGGGACGCGCGCCGAGGAGCTGATGTCCTCGCCCCCCGTGTGCGCCAGACCGGACTGGACCGTCGCCGAAGCCGCCAGGTTGATGGAAGCCCAAGGTGTCAAGCGGCTCCTGGTCGTGGACGACTCGGACGTACTGATCGGAATCGTCAGCCGACGGGACCTGCTGCGGATCTTCCTCCGGGACGACGAGGACATCCGTCACGAAATCATGGGTGACGTGCTCGACCTGAGCCTGCGCCAGAGCCCCTCGGCCATCACCGTGGCCGTCACCGACGGCCGGGTCGAACTGCACGGAACCGTCGACTTCAGGAGCCTCATCCCGCTCATCGAACGCCTCTGCCGGACCGTGGACGGCGTGGTCTCCGTAACCCAGCATCTCGGATACGCCATCGACGACACGAACTCGGCCTGAACAAGCCGCCTCTCCGCCTCAACGCGGGCGGAGACGAACTCCCCTACCGTGTGGGCCCCTGCCGGGAGAAGCCATCATGAACGATCGAATCGTCGTCGGCCTCGACGGATCCGCGGAGAGCCTCGCGGCGGCCCACTGGGCAGCGCGAGAGGCCGTCCTGCGCGGCGTTCCGCTCCACCTCGTCCACGCCGAGGAATGGTCGTCGCCCCGCGACCGCCCGGTGCCCACGAGCGAAGTACGCCGCCACTGGGCCCAAGCGCTGCTGGACGAGACCGCCGACGAACTGCGGGCGAGTCAACCAGAATTGGATGTCGATGTCCGATCATTCGACGGCAGACCGGCCGCCGAGCTCGCCGGCGTCGCGGCCGGCGCGAACATGATCGTCCTGGGCTCCCGGGGACTGGGCACCGTCGCGGGCTTCGTCCTCGGTTCCGTCGGCATGGCGGTCATCCAGGCGACGGTACGGCCGGTGGTCATGGTGCGGGCGAGCGAGGACGCGGTGCAGCACCCCGACGGCCGGCACGCAGCCCGCGAGGTGCTGGTCGGCGTGGACATCAGCCGGCCGTGCGACGCGCTGCTCGCCTTCGCCTTCGAGGAGGCGGCGCGGCGGGCCTGCGCCCTCCACGTCCTGCACAGCTGGTCGCTCCCTCCGCTGGTGGGGTACGGCGCGGCGTACGATCCGAGAGTTCACGCCCAGCTCGAAATGAGCGCGAACGCCTCTCTGGGCGACGTCCTGGGGCCCTGGCAGGACAAGTACCCGAATGTCGCGGTCATTTCGCGCGCGAGCGCCGGGCATGCCGCTAACGAGCTCGTCGAGAGGTCTTCCGAAGCAGGCCTCATCGTCGTCGGCCGCCGCATTCGACGGTCCTCGATCGGCGCGCACATCGGACCGGTCACCCATGCGGTCCTCCACCACGCCCAGGTGCCCGTCGCCGTCATCGCGCACGAATAGCGGTGCAAGACGACGCGCTGCGGCTTACCGCTCCGCGCAGATCGTCTCGACGAAGTGGCCTACCTGCTCCTCGGACAGGTGCCTGGCGAGATCGGCCTCGCTGATCATCCCGACGAGGCGGTGGTCGGCGATCACCGGGACACGCCGGATCCGGTGATCCTGCATCGTCTGCAGCACCTGGCTCGTGTCAGCGCCCGCGTCGACCGTGATCGGCTTGCCCTGCGCGAGCTGCCCGGCTGTCATGTGGTGCGGGTCCTTGCCCTTGGCCAGGCACTTCAGCACGATGTCACGGTCGGTGATGATGCCGTGCAGACGGTCGTCGGGCCCGCAGATCGGCAGCGCACCGACGTCGAGTTCGCTCATCCGCCGGGCCGCGTCCATGAGCGTCTCGGTCTCCTGCACGCAGGTGGCACCGCTGTGCATGATGTCCCGTGCGGTGGTCACGGCTGCCTCCTCACATGTGTATCCCTGTCCCTCTCCAGTCTGGGCTCGGGCCCAGCACCGCGCTCGTTGACGCGAGATCATGGGGACGTGGCTTCTCTGCGCCGTATGCAGCGTCCCAAGGCCTTCCGAGCCCTTGCCGGACGCCGGGCCGGCCGGCCCGGCGCCTGACGTGACCGCACTGGTTGATCAAGGCCCCAGACCTCTCGTCCACCCCACCGCAGACAGGGCCGGTCGGTCCCACGAGGGGCCGACCGGCCCCTCAACAGGAGACCGTCGGGCAGTCAGGCTTGAGTGAACGGGAGAAGCGCCGCCCCATGAAGAGGGAGATGGAGACCATGGCGAACCGAGTGACCGTCGGCCTCGACGGGTCCCCGGAAAGTACGGCGGCGGCCCGCTGGGCAGCCCATGAAGCCGAGCTCCGCGGTGCCTCCCTGGACCTGGTCCACGCCGAGGAATGGCTGGAGAATCCTCCCCTTCCCGTCACGACCACCGAGGACCGTCGGCGGTGGGCCGAGGCCGTCCTCCGCGACACCGCCGAAGACGTGCGCCGCGTGCATCCGTCGTTGAAGGTCGACACCCGCCGAGTGAGCGGGTTGCCTTCCCTGGCGCTCACGCACGCCGCCGAGGATTCCGACATGGTCGTACTCGGCTCGCGCGCGCTCGGCAGCGTCGCCGGGTTCCTCGTCGGATCCACCGGCTTCACCACCGTCGCCGAGGCCGTGCGCCCCGTCGTACTGGTCCGGTCAGTGGACCGCGCCGGCAATCCGCCGGACGATGCCCGCGACACTGGGCCCATCGTGGTCGGCGTGGACATCCACCAGCCCTGTGACAACCTGCTCGCCTTCGCCTTCGAGGAGGCGTCCCACCGCCACTCTCCGCTCGTGATCATCCACGGCTGGTCCCCACCACCCATCCTCAGCTACGCACCGGCTCTCGACCCGGGGGTCCAGCAGGAAATGGCCAACGGCATCACCGGCACGATGGACGAGATCATCCGCCCCTGGCACGAGAAGTACCCTTCGCTTCAGGTCGACCCCCGAGCCACCATCGGCCAGCCGGCGATTCAGATCCTCGACGCGGCCTCCACTGCCGCCCTCGTCGTCGTCGGCCGCCGTATCCGCCTCGCCGCATTCGGCACTCGCATCGGCCCCATCACACACGCCGTGATGCACCACGCGGTCTCACCGGTAGCCGTCATCGCACACGAGTGAGGCCCACCGCACAGGCAGGAAAGTCTCATGACCGCACCGCTTCCGAACCCGGCAGAGATTGTTCCGCTCATCGAGGATGCCGTCACGGCTCCGTCCATGCACAACGCCCAGCCGTGGAAGTTCCTCTACCGACCGGCCTCCGGGCTCATCGAACTGTTCGGCGACCCGGACCGTGCCATGCCCCGTGCCGACCCGGCCCACCGTGCCCTCCACTTGGGCTGCGCCGCCGCCCTGTTCAACCTACGGGTGTCCGCAGCCTCGGCAGGGTGGGGCACAGACGTACGGTTGCTGCCCGACCCGGACGATCCGTGGCTGCTGGCCGCTGCCAACCTCCGGGAACCCGGGCCCACGGACAGGGATCTCGGAAGCCTCCACCCAGCCGTACGGCGACGTCACACCAGCCGATTTCCTTTCGCGGAGGAGGAGATCCCTCCGACACTGTTGGACGGTCTGCGCGCCGCCGCTCTTCTCGAAGGGTGTCGCCTGGCCGTGCCGGACGCTTGGCACACCGACACGGTGTTGGGCCTGGTACACGACTCAGAGCATCGCGAGGAGATGGATCCCGCGATGACGGCGGAGACGCTGGCGTGGACACATGCAGGCACGCCGGAAGGCCAGACCCGTCCTGACGGAATTCCCGTGGACGCCTTCGGTCCGAAGCACACGGGTCGCGGTGGGGTCGTGCGCGACTTCGGTCGCTCCCAACGCGTTCCGGGGCGCGGGTGGGCCACCTTCGAACAGAACCCGCACATCGTGCTGCTGGGTACTTCGGGTGACGGGCCCGAGGACTGGCTACGAGCAGGACAGGCCCTGCAGCGGGTTCTCCTTCAGGCCACCGCCGACGGACTGGTCACGTCCATGACCTCGCAGCCGCTCGAATGGCCCGCGCTTCGCTGGACGGTGCGCGATCCGGGCTCGGCGATGACCCACGTCCAAATGGTGATCCGGCTCGGCTACGGACCGCAAGGTCCCGCGACGCCCCGGCGCCCCGTGGCCGAGATACTGGAAATCCGATGAAACCGGAGATCAAGCTGTCGCCACGACGTTCGTTGCGGCGAGCGCGCCTGTGGACGCAGCGTCGCCATTCTGCTTAATCCGGCTCCATGTAAGGGCGACGGAAGACCGGGGCCTGGCCGGAGCCGTACGGGCGCACGGCCGCCAGCGCCTGGATGACCGCCGCCTCCAGAAGACCGCCGGTGTCGATGGGGACGGCCTCCTCCCACGGAGGCTCCGCGGCTGCCATGGCCTTGGCCACCTCAGGGGTGGCGTCGGATGCTCCGGGGGCGCGGGTGGTCAGGCGTGCGGCCGACACCTCGCCCGGAACCTGGCAGTGCAAGGCCACCAGGTCGGCACTGGTGCGTTCGGCCATGCGCAGGGCGGCCTCGCGCTGTCCCGCGTCGGACCAGGTGGCGTCGAGGACGACTGACTCGCCACGGGACAGCAGGGTGGACGCCCGGTCGAGCAGGGCCGTGTACGTCCTCGCGGTCCACTCGGGCGTGTACAGCCCTTCGCCGTACCCGGCGGCGGCGGATTCCTCCGCCGGGATGCCTGCCAGCTCCTTGCGCAGGCGGTCGCTGCTGAGCAGCGTGACGCCCAGACGATCGGCCAGTGCGCCGGAGAGCGTGGACTTCCCGCTGCCCGGGAGGCCGCCGACGAGGGTCAGGCCGACGGCGGAGGTGCGCAGATGCCGCAGCGTCGTGGTGACCAGGCGCCGCGCGGCCGCCTCCGCGCCGCGAGCGCCTTGAGCTGCCTGGATCAAGGACACCTTGGCCCGGACGAACGCGCGGTAGGCGACGTAGTGATGCCACAGCGACGGCGGTGCGGGGTCGCCGGAGTACTCGCCGTACTGGGCGAGGAAGAATGCCGCGGCCTCCGGGGCACCCGTCTGCTCCAGATCCATGGCGAGGAAGGACGCGTCGTCGAGACCGTCGACGTAGCGGAGGCGGTCGTCGAATTCCAGGCAGTCCAAGACGCGGGGGCCGTCGTCGAGGCAGAAGATGTCCTGGGCGAGCAGGTCGCCGTGACCGTCGACCACCCGCCCCTGCTCGATACGGGTGTCGAACAGTGTCTCGCGGCCTGCGAGATAGCGACGCACCAAGCGCTCGATCTCCTCCACCCCGTCGAGCAGTCGACCGTCTTCGGTCAGTTGCCTGACCTGCGTGAAGCTTGCTTCCCAGCGTGCGGACAGGGCGTCCCGCCTGCCCTGCTCGTCGATGTCCGGGCCGCGGGGCGCGTCCGCGTGGCGGGAGGCGAGGAGGCGTGCGACGGACCGCAGGGCGTCGTCGACGTCGGCGCCTTGACTCACGAGCAGGGACAGGCGGCGTTCCGCCGGCATGCGGCGCATCACCACGAGCGGCTCGGGCGCGTCGGCGTCCGGTCCGCGGAACTCACCCAGGCCCAGGTAGACATCAGGGGCGAAGCGACGGTTGAGGGCGATTTCCCGTTCGCAGACGATCCGCCGGGCCGCCGTGGTCGTGTAGTCGAGGAACCCCAGGTCGACCGGCTTCTTCAGCTTGTAGGCGCGGTCGCCGACGAAGAACAGGACCGCGGTGTGCGTCTCGCACACCTCAGCGCGCGGGAGCGACGGAACATCGAGGCCGGTGCCGGTCCGGAGCGCGGACGCGTCGGTGCGGTGCGCAGGCACCGACGGCTCCTCGCTGTGGCTCGGCTCAGTCATGGGGAATGACGGCGACGGGGCAGCGCGCGTGATGGATCGCGGCGGTGGCCACGGACCCCAGTGGGGGCGCCAGGGCGGGACGATGCCTGCGTCGGCCGACGACCAGGAGCCCTGCGCCCTTGGCAGTCCGGACCACGACCTTGGTAGGGCTTTCAAGACCGATACCGGGAGTTACCTCCACGCTCGGGAACTTCTCGCGCCAGGGGCGGAGAGCGTCACTCAGGAGCTTCTGCGCGTCCTGCCTGATCTTTTCGGTCACGTCGTGGTCCGTGCCCCAGGGAGCGTGAGCGTGGAGGGGCATGCTTCGGCCGTGAACGGCTTGCAGGGGAACACCTCGTGCCGCGGCGGCGGCGAAGGCGAACGCGAGCAGGTCATCGCACGGACCGTGCAGTTTCAGCGCCACCACTACGCCGCCCGTGGCGCCTGGAGTGGACGGCGGACCCTCTTCGTGCGCCCCGGCGCGCACCAGGACCACCGGCCGCTCGGCCCGTGCCACGACGGGCATGCTGATGTCACCCAGGAAATAGCTCTCGACGGGCTCCATCCCCCGCGAGCCGAGCACGGTCATCTCGGACTCCGCCGACGCTTTCAGCAGCGCCTCCTGCGCATCCTCGGCGACCAGGTTTCCGACGATGGTCAGGCCCGGGTGGCGCGCTTGGAGCTCCGCCTTCGCGTGGTGCACGATCCGCTTCGCCCAATAGTTCTGATCCATCTCGGAGGGGAGGTGGATCGGTTCCGGAGCCAGCAGGGGCCACGCGTGCAGCAGTCGCAGGGTGAGTTTGCGGCGGTCGGCTTCGTCAGCGGCCCAACGGGCGGCGGCGAGGCTCTCGGGTGAGCCGTCGAGGCCCACGGTGACGACTGGCTCCATGCCGACTGCTCCGTCAGGTAGGTGACTGGAAGGGCGGTGAGGTGTCCGATGTCCGGTGTCCGGTCGGCCGGAGCCCTGTCGTCCCCGATCGCGCCGGTAGCCGTGCAAGTGACCGTAAGCGGTATTCGATGAAGCACCTGTGCCAACGCGCCGAGCTACGGCCTCATGTCATCCGAGGAGCACCTGAAGCCTCCCCGCAGCGCGCAGGAGGCCGTCCTTCCAGGGCGTGATCAGTGGGTGCGCTCGATGTCCAGTTCCAGGAAGTGGGCCGAACACGAGATGCACGGGTCGTGGTTGCGGACGGCCCGCTCGCACAGCCGGGTGAGCTCGGCCTCGGAGCCCTCACCCCGATCGAGGCCGGCTTGGACCAGCCGGCGCAGGTCCTCCTCGATGGCGCCCTGGTTCTGGGCGGTCGGCGGAACGATGCGGGCGTCCGTGACACGCCCCCCGCCATCGAACGCGTAGCGGTGGTAGAGCAGGCCGCGCGGCGCCTCCGTGGCACCGTGCCCGATGCCGGCCCGGGCCGGCACCTCCACGTACGGGCTGGCCGGACGCTCGTACTCCGCGATGATCCGGAGGGCCTCTTCCACCGCGTACAGGACTTCCACCGCCCGGACGAGGATGCTTCGGTACGGGTTCCTGCAGACCTCTGCCCGCCCGACACCTGCGCGCGACAGGGGGTCGCCCAGCCCGGCCTCCCGTGCCGCTTCCAGGGCCAGTGGGGACAGCAGGTGGCCGCTGACCGCCCAGCGGGCGAGGGAGCCGGTGAGGTGCCTTCGGCCGTCCAGCCGGGAGTGGAGGGCGGTGGAGTGCGATACCTGCTCCTCGGCCACGCGGTCGGTGAAGTCCCGCAGGGGGAAGCTGTAGGGCGGGAGCGTCTCGTCGTACGGGAGCACGGTGGGCAGGCCGGACTCGATGGCGTAAGTGTCCTCCTCGGCGAGGGCGAGCAGGTCGGCGTCGCACTCGGCATCCGGGAATTCGAAGCCGGCGACCCAGCGCACCGTGTCCCAGGCGTCGTCGAGGGCGGTGCGGAGCCGTTCTTCCAGGAGGCGGAGTTCGGCGCGGGTCGGAGCGCGGTGGAAGCCTCCGACCCGGACGTTGACGGGGTGGATGGCCCGGCCTCCGAGCAGTTCGACCACGGCGTTACCGGTCTGCTTCAAGCGCAGTCCGCGCTTGACGTGCTCCGGATGGGAGCGGGACAGACCGATCACGTCGTCCTCGCCGAGGAAGTCCGGTGCGTGCAACATATGAATGTGCAGCGTCTGGCTCTCGATCCATTCGCCGCAGTACAGCAGGCGGCGCAGGGCGGCCAGTTGTCCGTCGACGACAACGCCGCACGCGTCCTCGATGGCACGGCAGGCACTCATCTGGTAAGCGACGGGGCAGATCCCGCAGATGCGGGAGGTGAGGTCGGGTGGCTCGGTGTGGGCTCTGCCCCGGAGGAAGGCTTCGAAGAACCGCGGCGGCTCGTAGATCTTGAGCCGCGCTTCGGTGACCGTGCCGTCGTGGATCCTCAGGTGCAGCGCGGTCTCACCCTCGACACGGGCGAGTGAGGGGATGCGCAGCTCCTGGTACCGGGGCGTGGGATCGCTCATCCCGATCCTTCATCGTCGGTCACGCCGGGCTGTCCTTGCTCCTCCACGGCGGTGAAGGCGGTCACGTTGAAGGTGTGCAGGAACCTACCGATGTCCTCCTCGCTCATCCCGTCACGCTGCATGAGCGGGACCAGCGCGGGAAGGTTCGTGGTTCCGGCCGGCCCGAAGCAGCCGTAGCAGCCACGCCCGTAGGTCGGGCACAGCGCCCCGCAGCCCGCGTGGGTGACGGGGCCGAGGCATGGAGTGCCATGGGCGACGGTGACGCAGACGTTGCCGCGCCGTTTGCAGGCGAAGCAGACGCTGTGGTTCGGGATGGCGGGCTTGCGTCCGGCGAGGAACGCGGTGATGACCTCCACGAGCTGACCGCGGTCGATGGGACAGCCGCGCAGTTCGAAGTCGACGGGTACATGGGCCGAGACCGGCGTGGAGGTCGCGAGGGTCTCGATGTAGTCGGGGCGGGCGTAGACGGTCGCCAGGTACCCCTCGACATCCGCGTAGTTGCGCAGCGCCTGCACGCCGCCGGCCGTGGCGCAGGCGCCGATGGTGACGAGGTGGCGGGCATCGGCGCGGATGCGCCGGATGCGCTCCACGTGCTCGGGTGTGCTGACCGAACCTTCGACGAGCACGAGGTCGTACGGTCCGGGCGCGGCTTCGCTGGACGCCTCCAGGAAATGGGCGACCTCCAGTTCGGCGGCGATGCCGAGCAGTTCGTCCTCGCAGTCGAGGAGGGTGAGCTGGCAGCCGTCACAGGAGGCGAACTTGAACACGCCGAGGCGGGGGCGGGCAGGGGGCTGGGGTGGGGTGGGGGTGCTCATCTCACAGTTCCCGGACGGTGAGCAGGGGTTCGGCCTGGTCGTAGCCGACGACCGGGCCGTCGCGGCAGAGAAGGAGGGGGCCGAGCTGGCAGTGTCCGCAGTGGCCGGTGGCGCAGCGCATGTTGCGTTCGAGGGAGACCCGGATGCGGTCGGGACGTACCCCTTGGTGGATCAGCGCGCGTGCGGTCGCGCGCATCATCACCTCGGGCCCGCAGACGAAGGCGACCGTGTCCGAGGGTGTGAACCGGGCCTCGTGGAGCAGCGTGGTGACGACTCCGACTCGGCCGGTCCAGCCGTTGGCAGGCCGGTCGACCGTGACGGCGGCGAACGGCTTTTCCCAGGCGGGAAACTCGTCCTGGTAGAGCAGATCGGCCGGTGTTCGGGAACCGGCAAGGACGTTCAGCCGCCCGAAGGCGTGCGGCTCGGCCATCACGGCGTCGACGAGGGGACGGAGCGGGGCGAGCCCGATGCCTCCGGCGATGACGAGCAGATCGTTGCCGTGAGCGGCGGCCGAGTCCCAGGCAGTGCCGAAGGGGCCGCGCACGCCGACCCACCCGCCGATCCGCAGCCCGCACAGTGCGCGGGAGACGGCTCCGACGGCGCGGACCGTGTGCGTCAGCCGGTGCCCGTCCGCGAGCCGGGACACGGACACCGGGATCTCGCCGACACCGAACGCGTACAGCATCGCGAACTGGCCGGGCGCGAAGGGCTTCAGGGCATCCGCGGCGGGATCCAGTACGAGCGTGACCGTGTCGTGCGTCTCGTCGCGGCGGTCCACCACGCGGTAGGAGAGGGGCGTGAGCGTCATGGCACCGGCCCGCTCCCCTGCGGTCCCGGCGGTCCGTACAGGTCGAGCAGCCGGGTGCGGGTGGCTCGAAGCCGGTCGCCGATGGTCTCGGCGACGACGGTGACCAGCGACAGGCCCAGCGCCGTGTCCTCGGCGCACAGGTCATGGACGGCGGCGGCATCGAATTCCCAGGCGCGGACGGGGTCCCGGGTCTCGGCCGCGAGGTGCCACTGCCGGGGTGGGCACAGCCATGACCAGCCGAGCAGGCTGCCCGCACCGATGGTCTCGACGACCACTCGCCCCCGGCCGGGCATGTGGACGTCGAGCGCGACCGTGCCCGAGCGGATGATCCAGAAACGGTCGGCCTTCTCCCCTTCCTCGAAGATCCGCGTGCCGCCTGGAAGGGCGACGTCCCGGGCGAGGGCCATCAGCCTCCCACGGTGTTCAGCCGCCAGAGCGGCGAGCACGCCCTCGCCGGGAGGCCCACCCGGATGCGGGGTCACGGCGTGTTCTCCCGCTGCGTGGCCTCCTGGTGCAGGGCGTGGGCTTCCTCGGTGAGGTCGATGCCCGTGGGACACCACACGATGCACCGGCCGCAGCCGACACAGCCGGAGCTGTCGAACTGGTCGTGCCAGGTGCCCAGCTTGTGGGTGAGCCACTGGCGGTATCGGCTGCGCGGGGTGGACCGGACCGGGCCGCCGTGGAGGAGCGAGAAGTCCAGGTCGTAGCAGGAGTCCCAGAGACGCCAGCGCTCGGCGTGATCGCCGGTCAGGTCGGTGACGTCCTCCGTGGTGGTGCAGAAGCAGGTGGGGCAGACCATGGTGCAGTTGCCGCAGCTGAGGCACCGGGCAGTGACGTCGTCCCAGCGCTCCGCTTCCAGGTTGTCCCGCATCAGCGTGCGCAGGTCCACCGGCGGCATGGAGCGGCCCATGCGTTCGGCGGCGGCGCTCACCGCCTGGGTCGCAGCCGCTCGGGTGGAGCCATCGGGGCTCCGGCGCGGTAGTTCCGCGAGGACCGCGGCTCCCTCCTCGCTCCCGCTCCGGCACAGGAAGCGGTGACCCGCATCGTCCACGACCTCGGTGAGGGCGAGGTCGTATCCGGCGTCCGCGGCCGGCCCGCTCCCCATCGAGACGCAGAAGCAGGTGGCACCCGGCTCGGTGCACTCGGCCGCGATCAGGAAGGCGCCCGTCCGCCGGGACAGGTAGGCGGGATCCCGGTACCTGCCTCCGCTCATCACACGGTCCAGGATCTGAATGGCACGCAGATCGCAGGGCCGCACGCCGAGGAACGCGTACGAGATGCTCTCCTGCTTCTCCTCACGGACGACCGGCGTACCGTCCGGGCCGCGGTCCGCCGACCACTGACGGACGCGCTGCGGATGCAGGAACGACTTCCACGACTGGGGTCCCGCGCTGTGCGCGAAGGCCGCCCCGTCCTCGCGGCGGCGGAGCCGGTACCGCCCGGCCTCCAGTTCGACCCCCCACCCGTAGGGGAGTGCGTCTGCGGAGTCCAGCTCGTCGAGGACGATCGCGCCGTCGCGCACGGTCGGGCCGATCACCGTGCGGCCGCGCGCCTTCAGGACACGCACGAGGGCGTCCAGACCGTCGCGGTCGAGAACCGCCTCGGCCTGGTGGTCGAGGACGGCTCCGGCATCCGAAGCGTCGGTCATGGTGCACCTCTCGGTCTCCACGTGCCTGGATCCGGCAGCATGTCAGACCAGCGGGCTCCCGGGTTCGAAGCTGGTCCGGCGAGTCCGCTCGCCGTGTTTGCGGACGTCTTCCTCGACGCGCCGGGCCAGATGCGGCAGAGCGGCCGCCACCGCCGGGGTGAGCCCCATGCCCAGCGAGCGGTCCGCTCCCTCGACCGCGTACACGATGAGGCGGCCGGGACCGCGCCCGAGACTGTCGGCCAGGCACAAGGCCTCGGCGAGCCCCAGCCCGTGGGTGCTCTGCCTTCCTGCGGCAGCCGGGTACGGCACCTCGCCCGGGGCCACACACCACCGGTGTGTCCGCCCGGGCTGCGCCGCAGGTGGGAAGCAGGCGTCGATGACGAGCGTGAGGGCCTTGTCCTCCCAGAGGGTCATCAGGCGGCCGGGGTCTCCGTCGCTCCGGGCGAGCTCAGTACCGGAGGGGAGAGGTCGCCGTGCTTCCCGTTCACACAACAACGCGATGGCGGCCCACCCCACCCCGTCATCGCGCCGGAACTCGTTGCCGATCCCGATGACCGCCGTACCGGCGAGCGGATTCATACGTACCCGCTTCCTTCTTCGGGCGTCTCCCGGCACAGCCTGCCCTACTCACTGGGCGGGGTCCTGCGCGATGGGGCAAACGGCGCACGGCGCATCCCCCCTGCCCGGGGCCCTCGCCCGGTACCTCGAAGTACCGCTGGGCGACGAGGCCCGCAAGGAGACGGCGGAGCTGCTCATGACCGCTCCGGCCATCATCGTGCGACCAGGCGCGACCGTGGCGGAGGCGGCCTGGCCGTCATGTCTGTCCCGTCTCAAGCGCCTCCCTGTCGTCGACCAAGGCCCGACGGTCGAGGTCGTCGTCCACGCCGGGAGATTCAGGGCAGGGCGTGGTCACCGGTGCCCGTGGTCGTGTGCGAACGCGTCGAGAGCTTGCCTGGGTGATCCCTGGGTGTGCAGGAAGCGCTCGTCCAGGATGCTCGCCAGGTCTTCCAGGGCGGAACGCAACACCGTGGAGGCGAGCCGGACATCCCGGTGTCCGGCTTCCGTAGCCTCATCGGCGATGTCGAGGGCGTAGCCGATCTGTCGAGCAAGGGAGGTCCGGTCGTCCCCGTCGTGGAAGTAGTAGGACTCCGCGTACTGGAGGAAGTCGACCGCCGCCACGGACAGCGCTGTGGCCAGGCTGTCCAGCATGGCGGCCCCGGCCGGGGAGTCGATCTGTTCCTTCCTGGGATGGGTACGGGAGAGGTGGGAGAGCCGCAATGCCAGTGCCCTGCGGCGCGCCAACGCCGGATAGATGCCGAGGATCCAGGAGACCGTCGCGGTCAGGAGGGCGAACCCGACCAGCGCCTCCAGGGGTGCGAGGAGGCGCAACCACCCCTCGGCGGGTGCGACGTCACCGAGGCCGAGTGTGGAGAGCGTGACCAGCGAGACGTAGGTCGCGTCCAGCAGGCTCGCATGATCGTCGGGGTGCAACCCTCCCGCGTACACGAACGCCTCGGGCATGTGAGGCCAGTAGATCAGCGCCCAGCCCGCCGCCACGGTCAGGGCCCACAGGGCGACGACGGACACCATGGCGAGCGGGCCGGCCAGGCCGGCTGCAGTTCGACGGGTGCCCAGGACGGACGAAAGCCGCCACAGTGTGGTCATGACCAGGCGGCTCAGCCCGCCGTGACGCGTCGGGTGCCACAGCGTGTGGAACACGTCCCGCAGGATCAGCAGGACCAGGGCCGCGCCCGTGACCGTCACCAGCCAATCCATCCGGCACCCCTTTTCCACCGCGTTTCGCCCAGGTTCGCGCACCTCCGTAGCCGCTGATCGCAGCCCACGCCGTCGCCAGGTGTCAGAAGCAGGGCCGGGACTCACCCGGCGGCGGAAATCGGCCGAGGTTCCGGCCCCAGGCGAAACCCTGTGACGAGTTCGGCCCGGATGCGCAGCACGCCGGCCATCGGCCGGTTCGTCCACGGGTCGAGCAGCGCCTCAAGCCGTTCGGCGTCGTTGCGGTTCTCGACGAGCTCGGCGTAGCCGATCACCACGACACTCCAGCCGAGATGCGTGCCGGGGTCGATGGCGTCGGCTTCGTAGGCGAGGACGATGCCGGGTGTGCCGGGGATCGCCACCAGCGACGCGCGTGAAGCGCCTTCGTCGAGCCGGACGATCACGTCCTCCCCCTCGACCACGTGGTTCACCGGTCGGATGGCCGGCAGTGCCTGGTGGGTGAAGACGATGCGGCCCAGCGGCACGGTGCCCAGGAGCCGCAGCGCTTCGGAGCGGTCCAGCTGCTCCGTGGACCGCATCGGGTCCGGGACGGGGCCGTGGTCCGGCCTCCAGGCGGTTTCGTGATCCATCACACGGCCCTCCGCTCCGACCTCGTCGTGTCGGTGTCGGCTTCACCCAGCGTCCTTGCCTCCTCGCGTGCCGTGCCAGGGCCGAACGGTCCCCTGTCCTGCGGAATCGGGGGCCGGTCGGCTCATGCCTACTGCCTGTGGAGCCGCACAGAATTGAAGAGGAATCGACCGGAGGCCGCCATGAGGACCACTCCCCCTACGAAGATCGCCGGCGCGTTGCCGGCTGAGCACCGTTCCCGGCTGATGGACATCGCGCGGGAGGTCAACTTCCCCGAGGGCGCACGCCTCTTCAACGAGGGCGGCCGGGCGGACAGGTTCTGGATCGTCCGAACCGGCATCGTCGCCCTGGACGTGCATGTGCCCGGCAGACAGCCGGCAGTGATCGAAAGGCTCGGACCGGGCGAACTCGTGGGGTGCTCGTGGATGCTGCAGCCCAGTGCCTGGAGACTGGGCGCGGTGGCCACGACGCCGGTGCGCACGTACGAATTCGACGCCGGCGCGGTGCGCACGATGATGGATGCCGACCCTGCTTTCGGCTCCGCGATGGGCCACTGGGTAGCGCAGGTGCTCGCGCACCGGCTGCACGCCGCCCGTATCCGGCTGCTCGACCTCTACGCCCCGCACGGCAGTGGCAGCTATCTCTGACGGCCGGTGTCCCGCACCTGAACCCCCAGCAGTGAGGAGGGCGTCATGCCCGCGTCCCGGTACACCGTCAGCGACGTCATGACCCATACGGCCGTGGCCATCGGCCGTGAGGCTTCGTACAAGGAGATCGTCGAGCTGATGGACCAGTGGAAGGTCAGCGCCGTTCCCGTCCTGGAGGGCGAGGGGCGTGTCGTCGGGGTGGTCTCCGAGGCGGATCTTCTGCCGAAGGAGGAGTTCCGGCGGGACGACCCCCGGCTTCCCGATCAGCTGGAAGAGGCTTCCAAGGCGGGAGGTGTGCTGGCCGAGGAGCTGATGTCGAGTCCGGCCGTGACCGTACACCCCGACGCCACCCTCGCCGAGGCTGCCCAGATCATGGCCCGCAAGCGCGTGAAGCGCCTCCCCGTGGTGAACGGCGTGGGGATGCTGGAGGGGGTCGTGAGCCGGAGCGACCTGCTCAAGGTCTTCCTGCGCACCGACGAGGAGATCGAGGAGGAGATCCGCGACGCGGTTCTCGCCGAGCTCGCTCCCCCGGTAGATCTACAGGCATCGGTGAAGGACGGCGTCGTCACCCTGCGGGGATCTCTCCGTAGTCGCGCCCTGGTGCCGCTGGTGGCCCGCGCCATCCGTGCTGTGGAAGGCGTGGTGGACGTACGCATGGAGCTGGAAGGGCGGCCCGCCGGAGCTGCCTGAAACCCTTCACCGCCGCGCCGGCTCCGGTACGCACCACAAGGTGCGTCCGTCCGCTCCCCTGAGACAATGCGTACGACAAGACGTACGCACAGCCGATCGATCACAGGGGCGTACATGTCCGACGCACCAGCCCCCTCTGTCTCGTCCGGGGCGCCCATCAGGGTCTTCCTCCTGGACGACCACGAGGTAGTACGCCGCGGCCTGTACGACCTGCTTGACGCGGAGCCCGACATCGACGTCATCGGCGAGGCATCGACCGCCGAGCAGGCATTGACCCGCGGGCCGGCGCTACGCCCGGACGTCGCCGTGCTCGACGTCCGGCTGCCCGACGGCGACGGGATCACCGTGTGCCGCGAGTTGCGCTCGCGGATGCCGGATCTCGCCTGTTTGATGCTGACCTCGTTCGATGACGAGGACGCGCTGCTCGACGCGATCATGGCCGGAGCGGCCGGCTACGTCCTCAAGCAGATAAAGGGGGCGGACCTGGTTTCGGCCGTACGGACCGTGGCGACCGGACAGTCCATGCTGGACCCTGCGACGACCGCTCGGCTGATGCACTCGCTGAGGGACCCGGAGACCGTCAAGGCTCCGCACGACGATCGCCTGGCCGCTCTCTCCGAGCGGGAGCGTTCCGTGCTCGAACTGATCGGCGAGGGCCTCACGAACGCGCAGATCGCCAAGCGGCTGTACCTGTCCGAGAAGACGGTCAAGAACCACATCTCGCGGCTGCTGGGCAAGCTGGGGGTGGAGCGCCGGGTGCAGGCCGCCGTCATCGCCGCGCAGGTCCACGAACACGGGCGCGGGCACGAGCCGGAGCACGGCATGGGCCGGAGCTGAGTGTCGACGGGGGTCACCCGAGGGGTGGGAAGTCGCCTCCATCCAGCGGTACCCGCCATTCCAGTTTCGTCCCCGGCCCGGTCGACCCGTGCGCCGATACGGAGAGCTCGCCGCCCAGGCGTTCGGCCCTCTCGGCGAGATTGCGGAGCCCGCTGTGACGGCCTCCCTGTGCCACTCCCACTCCGTCGTCGGTGACCCGTACGGTCAGTACGCCCTCGACGGCCGAGAGGGACACTTCTGCGCTGCCCGCCTGTGCATGGCGGGCCACGTTGGTGAGTGCCTCCCCGATCACCGCGAGCGCCTCGTCCGCGGTCTCCAGGGGTACGTCGGTGTCGATCAGGCCCTCCATCCGCAGGGCCGGGGTGAAGCCGAGTGTCCGGGCTGCCTCCTCCACGGCTTGGACAGCACGCAGCCGCAGCTTCGGCGTGACCCCGGGCGCCTCGTGGTCGCGGAGGCCGAAGATCGTCGAGCGAATGATCTTGATGGTGGCATCCAGGTCGTCGATGGCTCGGGCGAGCCGTTCCGAAGCCTCGGGATGCTCGACGAAGCGTTGGGCGCTCTGCAGGGTCATGCCGGTGGCGAAAAGGCGCTGGATGGCGAGATCGTGCAGGTCGCGGGCGATGCGGTCGTGGTCCGCCAGCATGCTCATCTGCTCGGTGTCCCGGCGCCGGTCGGCGAGCTCCAGGGCCAGGGCGGCCTGACCGGCGAAGCCGGGCAGGGCTGCGATCTCGGCGCGGGCGAACGCCGGGCGGCCGCGTCTGCGGGCAAGGATGAGGACACCGCTCAGCTGCTCCTTGGTGCCGACCGTGACGGCGACGGCGGGGCCGAAGCCCGTCCAGCGTTCCGGCTGCACCGTGATCCGGTCGTCGGTCCCGACGTCGGCAACAGTGATCAGCCCGTCCTCCTCGCCGAGGGCGGCTGCTGCCAGGGTTCCCGCACTGCTGGGCAACACGATGCCGCGATGCGCCTCAGCGCCCTCACCGAGGGCAAGCGAGCCGCGCAGCTCCCCACCCTGGCCCACGAGGTAGAAGACACCGATGTCAGCGCCCGTGATGGCGCGGGCCCGCTCCAGCATGCCCTCCAGTACCTCCGTTTCGGCAAGGCCGGAGAGCAGAGCGCTGGTGAAATCGGAGCTGGCGGTCAGCCAGCGTTCCCGGAGACGTACTTCCTCGTAGAGGCGGGCGTTCTCGATGGCGATGCCGGCTGCCACCGCCAGCGTGGACAGGACCGCCTCGTCCTCCTCGTCGAAGTCGATGCCGCCGCGCTTCTCGGTCATGTAGAGGTTGCCGAACACGTCCTCGCGGACCCGGATGGGGACGCCGAGGAAGGAGTGCATCGGGGGGTGGTGGGCCGGGAACCCGTAGGAGGCGGGGTGATCGGACAACTCCGACAGCCGTAGGGCCTCGGGGTGGCGGATGAGTTCGCCGAGGATGCCGTGGCCGGAGGGCAGGTCGCCGATCTCGGCCCGGAGGTCGTCGCTGATGCCGACGGGGAGGAACTGGGCGAGCTTCTGGTCGTCGCCGATGACGCCGAGGGCGCCGTACTCCGCGTCCACCAGGACGACGGCGGCTTCGACGATGCCCCTCAGGACCTGAGGAAGGTCGAGCTCCCGGCCGACGGACATCACGGCTTCGAGGAGGCCGTTGAGCCGGTCCCTGGTGCCGCGCACTTCGTCGATGCGGACCTGGAGCTCTTCGAGGAGTTCGTCCAGCCGGAGCCTCGGCAGCCCCGAACGCTCGGCACCCTGCTCGTCCGCGCCCATGCGGTACCTCCAAGCGGCGCCCAGGGGATGTCCGGCCTGCCTCTTCACCGTATCCCCGCTACCGCCTTCCCGCGCAGGCTGAAGGCGTCAGCCGGAGTCGTCCGCGCCGAGATACCGGATGTGTGCGTCCGGTCCGGGGAAGAAGAGGGTCGTCTTGCCCGTGTCCGACCAGCGGACGTCGTAGGGCGGGGTGCCGTCGTCGTGGTGCAGACCGACGACTTCGCCGTCGCGACCCGCTTGGCCCACCGAGGGCCCGCCCACCACGATCTCGTCGCCGACGCGGGCATGGGCACCGTGCTCGGAGGTGTGCGCCTTCATGATCATCAGCTCCTTCGGAATGCGTGTCGTGCGAGTCGGGCTGCCGTGAAGCCGCTCACGAGGGCGGCTGATGCCAGGGCAAGGCCCGGCCATCCAAGAGGTGCGGTCTCCAGAACCGACTGCAGCGGCGGAAGGTAGAGCGCTGCCGCCCCGAGCAGGGCGGACGCGAGGACGGACAGGGGCAGGAAGAGGTTCTCCCGGGTCAGCAAGCGGGTTCGCAGGCCCAGCACGACGCCGAGCTGCGCAGCGAGCAGGGACAGGAAGAGGACGCTCTGCCAGGGCAGGCCCCAGGCCCGTGCGACCGTCCCGGCAGTGAGGCAGGCAGCTGTGACGACTGCGGCGAGGACCACGAGGCGCTGCCAGGCGCCCGCGCCGAGGATGTGCTGGCCGGGCGGCCTCGGGGGCCTGTGCATCGCCTCCGGGTCCACCGGTTCGGCGCCCATGGCCACCCCGGTCAGCCCGTGGGTCAGGAGGTTGATCCACAGGATCTGGCCCGCCCTGAGCGGGAGCGGAAGGCCGAGGAGGGGGCCGCTCAGCATGACGAGGATCTCGGCGGCGCCGCCGGCCAGACCGTAGACGAGGAAGCGACGGATGTTGTCGTAGACCCGCCGGCCCTCCTCGACGGCCGCAACCACGGTCGACAGGTCGTCGTCGGTCAGCACGAGGTCGGCAGCCTGGCGGGCGACCTCTGTGCCCCGCTGTCCCATGGCTACCCCGATGTCGGCGCGGCGCAGGGCGGGGCCGTCGTTGACGCCGTCGCCGGTCATGGCGGTGACGGCTCCCCGGGCCCGCCAGGCATCGACGATGTCGAGCTTCTGCTGCGGATCGGTCCGGGCGAAGACGCGTGCGGCGGTGAGGTCGGCCACCCGGCCTGCCGCCAGATCGGGGCCGTTGACCACGGTCTCGTCATCGCTGTCCGCGCCGGCCAGGCCCACGCGGACGGCGATCGCGCGTGCCGTGGCCGGGTGGTCTCCAGTGATCAGGACCGGGGTGATGCCGGCCGCGTGGCAAGCGGCGAGAGTGGCCGCTGCAGCGGGCTTGGGCGGATCGCTGATGGCGACCAGGCCCAAGAGCCTCAGCCCCGCCTCGGCCGTCTCCGCGGTGTCCGGTTGCTCGGCGTGTTCGGCGGACGCCACGGCGAGCACCCGGTATCCGCGGGAGGCCAGGATCGCCGCCTGCTGCCGGGCGCCGGCCACGAGGTCCCTGCGGTCGGCGAGAACAGCTGCGTCCAAGACCACCTCCGGGGCGCCCTTCAGACACACCAGGGCGCCGCCGGACGACAGGCGGTGGACTGTCGTCATGCGCTTGCGTCCACTGTCGAACGGGATCTCCCACGTCCTGGGGTGGATGTCCCTGAGAAGCTCCGGCTCGCCGCACCCGGCCTTGACGGCGGCCGACAGGAGGGCGGCCTCCATGGGGTCGCCGACCGCGGACCACCGGTCCTCGTCCGGGGGCTCTCCCTGGGGCGGCCGCAGGGAGGCGTCGTTGCAGAGCGACGCGGCCGTCAGCAGCTCCTGTACGGGGCCGAGCTCGGCCGCCGTCGGCTGCCTGCCCTCGACCAGGACGTCTCCCCGCGGTTCGTACCCCACTCCGAAGAAGTCGACCGCGGCCCGTGGCGTCCACACGTGCTGGACGACCATGCGGCCTTCGGTGAGGGTGCCGGTCTTGTCGGTGGCGAGGACGGTGACCGAGCCGAGGGTCTCCACGGCGGGGAGCCGGCGGATGAGGGCGTGCCGGGCCGCCATGCGCCGGGCTCCCAGTGCGAGGGCCAGGGTCACGACGGCCGGCAGGGATTCCGGGACCGCTGCGACGGCGAGGCTGATCGCCGTCACCGCCATGATCCCGAGCGGCAGGCCCTGGACGAGCCCGAGGCCGAAGACCACCAGGCAGAGGGCCAGGGTCACGATGGCCAGGATGCGCCCCAGCGAGGCGAGACGGTGTTGCAGGGGTGTCGGCTCCCGCTTGGTGTCGAGGAGGGCGGCGATCCGGCCGAGCGCGCTGTCGGGACCGGTGGCGTTCACCGTCGCCACACCCCGGCCTCGCACGACCACGGTCCCCGCGCCCACCGTCGAATCGTCCTCCTTGTCCACGGGGACGGATTCCCCGGTGAGCATGGATTCGTCGATCATCAGGGCGGACGCCTCGGTGACATCGGCGTCGGCCGCCACGATGTCACCCTCGGCGAGGAGCAGGACATCGCCGGGCACCACGGCGGCGGCGGGGACCTCGCGCGGAGCACCGCCCCGCAGGACCCGCGCCTTCGGTGCCGACATCGCGGAAAGAGCGGCCACGGCGTGGTCGGCACGGGTCTCCTGCACGACGCCCACGGTCGTGTTGACGACGATCACCACGGCGATGACCACCGCGTCGGCGTGGTCACCGATCGCGATCGTCAGGACCACCGCGCCCAGCAACACCATGATCAGCGGATCGCGCAGCTGGGCCAGCACCCTGGCGTACCAGGGTGTCGCCGGGGCGGGCGGGATCTCGTTGCGGCCGTGCTCGGTCAGTCGGCGTTCCGCCTCGACGTCGGTGAGGCCGTCGGGCGTGCGGGCAGGTACCTGCGCGGTGGCCGGGGGCATCGCCATGGCGGTCCTATTCGGCAGGAACCGTGATCACCGGGCAGAACGCCCGGTGCAGCAGTCCGTGGACGACGGAACCCAGGCGCATGCCGGAGTAGCCTCCGCGTCCGCGGCGGCCCACCACCACGGCCAGGGCGTGTTCGGCGGCCTCCGCGAGCTCCTCGACCGGATGTCCGATCGGGATCTCGTGGGAGAGCACCACGTCCGGATATTTCTGCGACCAGCCGGCCGTGGCCTCGGACAGCATCCGCCGCTGGGCCTGCAGTGCGACCTCCTCGTCGTGGAGGAGGAAGACCGGCGGCTGCCATACCGCGATGGCGCGCAGCGCGGCGCCGCGCAGGTCGGCTTCCTCGAAGGCCAGCGCGAGCGCCGCCTTCGAGGACTCGCTGCCGTCGATGCCCACGACCAGGTAGGGCGGCTGCTGGGTGATGTGTTCGGGGTTTCCGACCACGACGACCGGGCAGTGCGCCTGGGCCGTGACCGGGACCACCGTGGAGCCGGCGCTGAAGTGCTCCGCGGTCCGGCTCAGGTGGCGGGATCCGAGTACGAGCATGCGGGCCTGGTGGGAGAGGCGGCCTATGGCGGGGACGGGGAATCCTTCGATCAGGTCCGTGGCCACGGCGGCCCCCGGGTGTCGTTCCCTCGCCCAGTCGGTACCGGCCGCGAGGGCTTCCGAGCCCGCCTGGCGCAGGGCAGTGGTGCGAGGGGTGTCGTCGACGTGCCGTGCGTGGTGCGGAGGAGGCACGGTCACGACGAGTCGGAGCCCGGTCCCACGGCGGTGGGCCTCGTCCGACGCCCAGGCCAGGGGTAGGTGCCAGTCCCTGGCCGGGTCGATACCGACGACGATCTCGCGGCGTTCGGCGGCGGCCATCACGATTCGTCTCCGTGCTCGTCCGTGTGGCGCGGGACGAGCAGCACGGGGCAGTGGGAGTGGTGCACGAGGCTGTGGGTGTGCCGCCCGAGGGTGGGTCCCAGGTATGCGGAGGCCCGCCGTCCGCCCATGACCAGCAGGTCGGCGTGTCGGGAAGCCTCGACCAGGACACCGGCGACGGACACGCTCTTCTCGGCGTCCGCCCGCACGGTGAGGTCCGGGAACTCCTGGCGGATCTGCTCGGTCACCGCGGTCAGGTGCCGGACGTACTCGTCGGCGATCTCCGTGACGTCGTCCATCATGGTCACCACGCTGCCTACGGACTGGAGCACGTTCCACACGTGGAGCAGCCGCAGCTCGGCCTTGCGGAGCTCGGCCTCGCGCGCCGCGTGACGGACGCAGTCCAGGTCGTGCTCGTCACGGACCCCGGCGAGCACCGTCCCGCTCTCGGCGCCGCCGTCGGTTCCTCTGACGATGATGACGGGCGTCTTCGCTCCTGCCGCGACCTTCAGGCCGACGGATCCGAGCATGAGCGAGTTGAATCCGCCCAGACCCCGGTTGCCGACCACGATGGTGCCGCGAAGGCCGGCCGCCCGGTGCAGGCCGGCCACCGGGTCGCCACGACTGAACTCTGTGGTGGCGCCCAGGCCGGGGTGCTGTTCATTGACCGCGGCGGC
Organism: Streptomyces virginiae; assembly: GCF_041432505.1. GTDB lineage: Bacteria > Actinomycetota > Actinomycetes > Streptomycetales > Streptomycetaceae > Streptomyces > Streptomyces virginiae_A. The sequence continues at coordinate 7,622,378 of NZ_CP107871.1, read as the reverse complement.
AGTTTCGTCGAGCAGTTCGCGGCCGGCGACACGGACGCGCTCGATGGTCTCCGCCGACACGTAGAGGGCCCGGCCGTCCGTGTCGGCGCCGTACACGATGTGCAGCGGACGCCCGCGACGCTCGGCCTCTGCCGCTGCCCAGAGGGCGGCCTGACGGGCGGGCTCGGAGCCGTCGACGCCGACGATGACGGAGCCGAGTTCCGAACCGCTGACGCTGTTCTTCATGATTCCTCCTCGCCCGGGGCCAGTGGGGTCTGTTCTCACGCTGACACCGCGGACCCCGTCAGGAAGAGGGCCGCTCAGGACCTTCATGGGGGCCAAAGGTCCCTGCCGAGGACGGTGTGCAAGATCCCCTGATCGCCTTCGGACACACTGGTCGGACCGGCCACCGGTCCTTGCTGGTCACGCTCCGGTATCCAGCCACCCGGGGTACGGCTTGAGGGACTCCGGGAGAGACGGGGCACTGGCGGGCCGCATGTCACCGTAGGCGGCTCGCTTCATCTGGAGGGCGAGATCCTCCATGGCGCGAGCGACCGCGAGCTCGTCGCCGATCTCCGGGACGTCGGTGTCCTGGGGTGCGCAGCGGGCGGTGCCGTGGCCGGTGAGCTTGTTCGTGCCGGTGTCCAGTTCCAGGCGGGCCTTGGTCGTATGGTCCTCCTCGAAGAGGTGGAGACGGACCTTCCATTCAGCAATATGTGACATGGCGTGCCTCCGGTAAGGGTGTCAGGGCGTCGTGTGCCGGTGAGTGCGCCGGACCCATCGCCGCAGTTCGTCGGTGCCCCAGACGATGACGGGGAAGGTCGCGATGAGGGCGACGACGTCCAGCGGCAGGGCGGCGGTACCGAACAGGCCCTGCAGGGGCGGCGCGTAAACGAGGGCTGCCGTGAAAACGAGCTCGAAGGCGATGCCCGCCAGGAGCAGGGGGTTGGTGAACAGACCGATGTCGCGCAGGGCCGCATGGTCGGTGCGGGCGGCGAAGGCGGTGCCGACCTGGCAGGTGACGATGCCTGCGAACGTGGCCGTGGTCGCGGTGACGTACGCGTGGTGCAGGGGGCTGCCCGTGCCGGTGGGGTCGCCCGGGTGCCAGCCCGCGCGCCACAGTACGTAGAAGAACGCGCCCATGACCAGGACCGCGGAGACGGTACCGAGGTAGCCCCAGCTACGGATGAGCATGTCTCGGGAGATGACTCCTTGCGAGCTCGGGCGGGGAGGGCGGCTCATGGTGCCCGGCTCGGCTCGTTCGCGGCCGAGAGCGAGGGCGGGGAGGGTCTCGGTGCCGAGGTCGATGGCGAGGATCTGCAGGACGGTCAGCGGAAGTGGGACCGTGCCGGCCGACAGCGCGAAGACCAGGAAGGGCACGACCTCGGGAGTGAGGTGGGCGAAGATGTAGACGATGAACTTGCGGACGTTGTCGTAGACGCGGCGGCCCGATTCGATCGCGGTGACGATGGTGGCGAAGTTGTCGTCGGTCAGCACCATGGTCGACGCCTCCCGGGCCACGTCCGTGCCGGAGAGTCCCATCGCCACTCCGATGTGGGCCCGGTGCAGGGCGGGGGCGTCATTGACCCCGTCACCGGTCATGGCGACGATCTGCCCGTGGGCGCGCAGGGCGTCGGCCACCTTCAGCTTGGTCTCCGGTGAGGAGCGGGCGAAGACGACTTCGGCGTCCGACGGTGCGAGGAGTGCGTCGAGTTCGTGGTCGCCGACCGACTCGGACTGTGCCACCACCTGCAGACGAGGTAGGCCTATGCCGACTTCGCGTGCGACGGCCGCGGCGGTGGCGCCGTTGTCACCGGTCACGATGTGCACGCGGAGCCCTGCCTCGTGGCAGCGCCGGACAGCAGCGGCGACTTCGGGACGCGGTGGGTCGTACAGGCCGACGAGCCCGAGCAGGCGCAGCCCGGTCTCCGCGTCCTGGCGGCGACTCGGCACCTCGGCACCGGCCGGCAGTGTTCGGACGGCGACCGCCAGGACGCGCATGCCTTCGTGGGCGAGTTCCTCCGCCGCAGCGGCCGCGGACTGCGAACTGCCTTCCAGGGTTTGCAGCACCGTCTCCGGCGCGCCCTTGACGATGACGCGCAGACCCTGCAAGCCATCGGCTTGGACGACGGACATCAGACGCAGCCGGGGGTCGAAGCGGAAGAGGGCTCGGCGCCCGGTGTCACGGCCGTCGAGGTCGACGGGAGCGGCGTGGCCAGCGGCACCTTCCACCAGAGCCATTTCCGTCGGGTCGCCGTGAAGTTCGCCTCCCTCACCGCGGGTGACCGTCGTGCACAGCGCGCCGGTTCGCAGCAGTTCTCCGTCCCAGGGGCCGGGCTCCCTTCCGTGCTCCGGCGTCCATACGGCTTGGAGTCGCATGCGGTTCTGGGTGAGGGTTCCGGTCTTGTCGGTGCAGATGACGTTGGTGGAGCCGAGGGTTTCGACGGCGCTCAGGCGTTTGATCACCGCTCCTTGGCGGGCGAGGACGCGTACGCCGACGGCGAGCGCGAGGGTGATGGTCGGCAGCAGGCCTTCGGGGACGTTGGCGACGAGGAGCCCGATCGCGAACATGAGGGTGTCCGTCAGCGGCAGGCCCACGGCGACTCCGGCCGCCAGGAACACGCCGCCCATGGCGACCGCTACGGCGGCGATGAGCCAGGCGACCTTCTTGACCTGCTGTTCCAGGGGGCTTGGGTCGCGGCGGGTGCGCTGACTCAGTGCGGCGATGCGGCCGAGTTCCGTGTGGTCTCCGGTGGCGAACACGATCGCCTGTGCCTGGCCCCCGGTGCAGACGGTGCCGCTGAACACGAGGTTGGGTTCCTGTAGCAGCGGTGCTCCGACGAGTCCGGGGCCGGCGATGCGTTCGGCGGGGGTGGACTCCCCCGTCAGCATCGACAGGTCGACCTCGATGCCTCCCTCGGTCAGCCGTGCGTCGGCGGGAACCTTGGCACCCTCTTCCAGAACGACCAGGTCGCCCGGCACCAGTTCTCTTGCCTCCACCGCCGAGGGCCGGCCGTCGCGGATCACCAGGGCGTGCTCGGGCAGGTACTTCGCGAGAGTCTCCACCGCCTGCTCGGCCTGCCGCTCCTGGACGAGCGCGAACGCCGCGTTGACGAGAACCACGGCGATGATCGCCCATCCGAGCACGGGAATGCCGGCGACGAACGCCAGCGCGGCGGCCGCCCAGAGCAGCAGAGCCAAGGGGTGGACCAGTTGCCGTACGAGTTCACGTCCCAGTGACGTACGCGCCTTGCGGCGGACCTCGTTCGGGCCGTAGACGGCAAGGCGGCGGGCCGCCTCGCGTGCGGAGAGCCCACTCGGCCCGGTGCCGAGTTCGCGCCTCAGGAGCGGCAACGGTTCCAGAGGGTCAGGGCTCGGGGGCAGCCCGCCCGCAGGGGACGGGGGCCGGGTGGCTGCCTCAGTCATCGCCGGACCCCTGCTCGCGCCGCATCCTGCCGGACCAGCGCGGCTCCACGGCCTCCCACTCGTGCTCCCACCGGGACAGGCTGCGGGTCTCGACGAGGTGGAGGCGAAGACGGATCACTGCCCCCGAGGCAAGGGCGAGCAGTCCGAAAGCTCCGGCTCCCGCCGCTGCCGCCGTGAGCGCGCGTTGAGCTTCGGACGAAGGCGCCTTCGCTTCCCGGCCGGCGTCATCGACCCAGATCGCGACCGCCCGGTCTGCCGGAGTGCCGAACGGGACGGAGATCGTGTCAGCGTGCTGGTGAGCGGCCGGGTACTCCCAGACGGCTGGAGCGACCACCCGCGAGGTGCCGCCGGAGCGGTTGGAGACCCCGCGCTCCGCGGAGCCGACCGTCGTCGCCTCGATCCGGTGCCGGTGGCCAGCCGCCTCCCTGGCGGTCCGGCTTTCGGAGTCCCAGACGGCCGTCGTGACGACGACGCCGCAGAGCAGGGCGCTCAGGAAGGACAGGACGAAGACGACGTTCCAGCGGCGCCGGGTCCGGTCGACCGGCCGACACAGCTCGTTCGGACGTCCGCCGAACAGCCGGCGCACCCGGCCGGCTCTCGCCGGACGCGATCGTGGGGGCCCGTCTCCGGGCGTGACGGCCTCGGACATCGTGCACCTCCGTGCGCTCTGATCCTGCCCGGCCGCTCAGCGGGGAGCGGCGAGTTCGGCGCTGATGTGGTGGGCCCACGTCCGGATCCGCTCGGGATTGCGGAAGTCCCCGCCCTTGCCGGCACGGACCATGGCTCGGGCGATGAACCCGGGCGTATTGGAGGTGATGCTGCCGCCGAAAGTGACGTGCTCGCGTGCGCCGAGGCGCTCCATCTCCCGGGCCACCGCCGGGACCGGCGCGATGTCGTGCTGCTCGGCGGAACTGTCGACGGGGCCGCTGCTGAACAGGTAGACCGGGCGGTGCTTGAGGAGGTCCTCGTTGCGTTCGGCGCAGCGCTTGGCCTTGCCGCTCCAGTGCCCGGCGTACAGGGCGCCTCCGAGCACCACGGCGTCGTAGCCGCGTACGTCGTCCACGTCGTCGGCGGGGACCACGACGGCGTCGAGGCCGTCCTCACGCAGGGTCCTGCCGATCTCGGACGCGATGCCGGCGGTCGCACCGTGCTTGGTGCCGTAGGCGACCAGGACGCGCTTGGAAGTCATGACGACTCTCCCTTGCCATCTGCTGTGGTGCGCTTGACGGGGATGCTGCGCCTGGACTTCTCGGGCGCGGCCGGCAGCGGCACGCGCACGGCCCTCTGCGAGGAGCCGTAGCGGAACTCCGAGTGATCCTTCTCCTCCTTGCTCTCGGTGTGTTCGGCGCTGACGGTGAGGGTGTCCCCCTCGACCGTGATCTGGATGTCCTTGTCGGGGTCCATCCCGGGAAACACGTCGGGGAACGGGCTGCGCCTGCGCTCTGGGTGCGTTCCTGGCATGGTGTGCTCCGTTCCGGCGCCTGGTCAGCGCCTTCCTGTGCCGCCTTCTTTCACTGTCGCGAGGGGGACGGCTGCTCCGCTTGGGGCCATCGGGTCCCGGATGGGGCCGTTCGGCCCTCCCCGTACCGGGCCAGTTCGGCGGCGGCCACGTGCTGCTTGACCACCGCGAAGCTGTCCGGGGCGACGGAGATGGAGTCGATACCGGTCTTGACCAGGAACTCGGTGAAGGCGGGGTCGTCGCTGGGTCGCCGGCCGCACAGGCCGACCGTGCGGCCGACGGACTGGGCGCGCGGGACGAGGGTCTCGATGCTGCGGGTGACGGCCGGGTCGGTCTCGTCGAAGACGCGGGCGAGGGCTTCGGAGTCGCGGTCGACGCCCAGGGTGGTCGACCCCGATGAGTACACCGTCTTCAAGCCCAGCCTGGAGGACCCGGAGCTGGACCCGCTGGTCGACGTACGCGTCGGAGCGAAGCGGCGGAAGGCGGTCTACGCGGAGCACGGACTGACCCGGACCGTCGACACCACCCCCGAGGAGCGCTCGCAAAGGGTCCTGACCGACACCGAGGTCCGGCTCCTCGCCGACTGGGCACTGACCGTCTGAAGGTGTACGTCATGGCGGAGATCCCCGCCAACGTCATCCTGGCCGAGGACTTCGCCGAACGCTTCGACGGCTTCTCCATCGGCAGCAACGACCTCACCCAGCTCACCTCAGTACGGGAGCGGGCGGCCGGACGGCGTGCGGAGGTCCAGCGGCGCGGGCTTGTGGGGCTGCTTCAGGTGGGGCTGGATACGGATGCGCTGCATCGTGGCCACCTCTTCCGGAAACGGAGCCTGAATCGGCATCCGGCTTCCACGGTCACGCCTGGAGGTGGCTGCGCCGCAGTGCCGAGTGGGACAGGAGCGAGGGGCCGACCGGTCCGTACCTCGGAGGGGCCGACCCGCCCATGGCGGGCCGGGCAGGGAACCGCAGGGCTCATGCCCGACAGGTGCAGGCCGTGCAGGCGGCGGGCAAGTCCGAGACGACCATCGCGGACGTCTACGAGGCGACGATGACGGTGCCGTGCCCGCGAGAGGGTGTGTGCGCTCCTGAACGGTGTTCACCGGTCAGCCGGCTTCCATGCGGAACCACCTCTGCCGACCCGCGGGCAGGTCCGCAGTCACGCCACCGGGCAGGCACAGGGGAAGGGGAGGCGCCGTTCGGGACGAGGGGACCTCGATGCCCAGTTTTCCTGGGAGGAACCGGATATGAATGCTGCGGTGCCCCAGGCAGTCGACGGTGAAGGAGCAGCGCGGCACCTCCCGGAGCGGGACGGGGTCGATGCGCAGTCCGTCCGGGCCGACCCCGACCCCCACGATGCCCCGTTCGATGAGGTCGAGGGTGCCGGCCATGGCTCCGAGGTGGATGCCTTCGCCGGTGGTGCCGCCCTGGATGTCCATCACGTCGCCGAGCAGTGCTTCCTCGCAGTACCGCCAGGCGTCGGGTCCCTTGTGGCGGGCCAGGACCCAGCCGTGGACGAGGCTGCTGAGCGTCGAACCGTGGCTCGTGCGCTGCAAGTAGTACGCGACGGTCGCCCGCCAGAGGTCGTCGTCGAGCCGGTGGCCGAGCCGGGCGAAGATGTCGTGCAGCTCGTCGGGGCGGAAGAGGTAGCCGAGCATGAGGGTGTCGGCCTGCTTCGACGCCTGGTAGCGGTTCACCGTGTCGTCCTCGGACTCCAGGATCCGGTCGAGGCGGCGGATGTCCGTGTACCGAGCGCGATAGGCGTCCCAATCCAGCTCGGCCAGATCGCCGTAGCCCTCGAACTGGCTGATGACATCGCCGTGCAAGGGGACGAGAAGACGGCGTGACACGTCCTCCCAGCGGTTCAACACCTCTGCATCGACGTCCAGTTGTTGCTCAAGTTGACGCATGCGCGTCCTCGGCAGCTCTGCGGCCAGCTCGAGTGCGCGGGCCAGCACCCATGCGGCGGTCACGTTCGTGTAGGCGTTGTCGTCGATCCCCGGAGTCGCGGCCCCGGGGTAGGCGTCGTGATATTCGTCCGGGCCCACGACCCCGCGGATCCGGTAGCGCTCCCGGTCGGTGTCGTAGTCGGCGGCCGCTCCCCAGTAGCGGGCGATGCTCATGAGCAGTTCGGCGCCGGGGCCGTACAGGAAGCCGGTGTCACCGGTGGTCTGCGCATAGCGCCAGACGTTCCAGGCGATCGCGGAGCCCACATGGCGCTGGAGGCGGGAGTGGTCCGGCAGCCAGCGGCCGGAGCGCGGATTGAGGTGCAACGTCTGCGTTTCCTCGTGCCCCGAACTGGCGCTCTGCCAGGGGAACATCGCGCCCGGCCGCCCGGCCCGCCGCGCTGCGGCACGGGCCGCGGGCAGGCGCCGGTGGCGGTACATGAGCACGGCGCGTGCCACCTCGGGGAGGTGCAGGGTGAGGTAGGGGGTGACGAACAGCTCGTCCCAGAAGACGTGACCCCGGTACGCCTCTCCGTGCAGGCCTCTGGCGGGTACGCCGACGTCGAGCTCCGCCGTGTGGGGGGAGAGGGTCTGCAGGACGTGGAAGGCGTGGAGGCGGAGGATCCGGCCGGCCTCACCGGGCATCTTTACCTCGCCTCGGCTCCACAGGTCTTCCCAGGCGGCCTTGTGGCCGGCGAGCGCGGTCGCGAAGTCCGGTGCGTGCGTGACGTGTTCGACCGCAGACGTGAGCGGATCGCCTGCGGGTCGGTCCAGCGAGCTGTGAAGGGCGGCTGCCTTGAGGACGACGACGGGATGTCCGCGGGAGATCGGCAACCGGAAGGTCTGCACGGTCGCCGCCTCCGTGCAGCTCAGGGTCACGGCGGCCAGGGGGCGGGAGGATGTGCGTACCGCGATGCCGATCCGGGTGCGGAGCGATGTGGTCTCGCAGGAGAGCCAGGCGATGCCGTCCGCGCCGACGCCGGTGCGGTGGCCCGTGAGGTGGCGCCCATCGAGGGCCCGGTACCGCGCGACGCCGGCATTGGTGACGTCACCGTCGAGTACGGACTGGATCTCGATGGTTCCGCGCCATCCGGACGCGCGGAAGGTGCTCTGCTGAGCGGCGAGGTAGGGGTCCGCCATGTGAACGAGCCGGGTGTGGGTGACGCCGAGCCGACGGCCGTGGCCGTCCTGGAACAGCATGCGGCGGGTGAGGGTCCCCGCGTGCAGGTCCAGAACGGCGCGGTGGTGGCGCAGGCTCGCGTCGTCGGGAGTGAGCCACTCCCCCGCCGGCCCGTCCTCCGGCAGGCAGCGGTAGCGCACCCGGGTCCAGTCGGGGAGGTTGACCATGTCCTCGTTGCCGACCTGCTTGCCGGCGACCTGCGAGGAGAGCCAGTTGTAGCAGCCAGCCGCGTAAGTGCCGGGATAGTGCACGGCGTCGGCGGGTGATTCGGGGGCGGCTCCACGCGTGGCGAACCGGCCGTTGCCGAGGGTGCACAGGGCCTCGACCGACCGCTCCGTCTTCGGGTCGTAGCGGTCGAAAGTCCAGGTCCACGCGGTGTTCACGGACACGCTCCGGCAACGGATTCGACGACGGCGGTGAGGTCAGGGAGCACGACATCCGCGCCGCGATCCCGCATGGTCTCTGCGGCAGACATGCCGCCGGACCGGTCCAGGCCGATCACCAGGCCGAAATGACCGCGTCGGCCCGCCCCCACCCCGGCCAGAGCGTCTTCGACCATCGCCGCGTCGGCCGGGTCCACGTGCAGCCGGCGTACCGCTTCCAGGAACAGGGCGGGGTCCGGCTTGCCCGCCAGGGTCAGCCGCTCGGCATCCGTGCCGTCCACGAGCACGTCGACGAGGGGGGGTGATCGCGGCGGACTCCAGCAACGGGCGGGCATGTCTGGATGCGGAGACCGCGGCGCACAGCATCCCCTGGGCACGCAGCGCTTCGAGTGCGGGCCGGACTTCCGAGAACGCCTCGACGGCTCCGGCCCGGAGCGCTTCCGTGAACGCGCGCTCCTTCCGGGCGGCGACCGCCCACGCCGTACCGCACCCCGGCGGATCCGCGGCGTCGCCCGGCGGCAGCTCGATGCCGCGCGCGGTCAGGAAGGCGAGAGCGCCGTCGAGACGGGGTTTCCCGTCCACCAGTTCCCGGTACTCCCGCTCGGCGTCGAAGGGCGGCTGAGCTGCGTGGCCAGGGACGGCCGCCCAGGCGTCGAGGCAGCCGTCGAAAGCCGACTTCCACGCTGCGGCGTGCGGCACGGCGGAGTCGAGAAGGACCCCGTCGGTGTCCAGGACGACGGCGCGCAGCGGGCTCACTGCCGGATCACCCGGCGCCCGGTGATCCGGATCGCAGTGAGCTTCATCCAGTGGGTCCGCGGACCACCGGCCCAGGGCAGGGAGTACGCGACGGCATCGAGTCGGCCGAGTTCCTCCGCATCGGTGACGCCTTCTGCCTCGCCCACGGCCATGACGCTCCAGCCCAGGCGCGTGACGTCGTCGATGCGGTCGACCTCGAAGGCCGCTTCCGTCCCGGCGGCCCGCGCGAGCACCGCGTCACCCGAGGTCCTGAAGGCGATGTCGCGGCCCGCCACCACGTAATTGACCGGGAAGATCGCCGGACCGTCCGGGGTGAAAACGGCGATCCTGCCGACGCCGTGCGTGGAAAGCAGCCGCCGGCACTCGCCGTCGGACAACTCGACCAGCTCGGCGTCCCGGACGGCGGTTCCTCTGCCGGGTGGGTATTCCGTCGTCGCGCCGGAGAGTTCCGCCGTGGTCGTCCCCAGCGCGTCGGCGAGACGCAGGAGGGAGCCGGTCGCCGGCGCTGCCGCGTGTTCCTCCAGGTAGGTGATGTACGCGCCGTCAGCCCCGCAGCGCTCACCCAGTTGGTCCCGGGTGAGGCCGAGTTCCTCACGGCGCATGGCGATCCGCCGTCCGAGGTCCGTGCGTCCGGTCGGCGCCTCCGCGGTGCCCGGCCTGTGCTGGGTTCTGCTCATCGTCTTCACGTCCTCTCGGTGTCACGGCCGGGTGGCCGGTACGGTGACGGCGTCGTGCCGGGCCCACCGAGCGCGACCTTGGGGGCGCCGGTGTCGCCCGCACGGGCTGTGCCGGCGATCGTGTGGCCCGGCACCCGCCCGCTGCTCCCGCAGCACTGGCCGTAGTGGCACTCGCGGCAGAAACGGCAGCGGCCGCAGGCCGAGATGCAGGAGACGAGCACCCGGTCCCCGGGCCGCACCGTAGGGACGTCGCCGCCGGTCTCGACGGCGGTGCCGACCGCCTCATGGCCGAGGATCCTGCCCGGGGTCCCCTCGGGCACGTCCCCTTGACGATGTACAGGTCGGTATCGCAGATGGTGCCGGCGGCGACACGAACGATCGCGTCGACGGCGTCCTTGATGCCCGGGTCCGGTAGGTCCTGCACTGCGGTCTGTCCGGAACCCTGGAAGACCAGTGCCTCCATGACGTCCCTTTCTTCCATTTCCCACCGCTTGAGGTGTCACCGCCAGGCTGGACCGGACTCGACCGGCCGCGCATGGGCCGATCGGTCCCCTGCCGGGGCCTGTCGGCCCCCTGCCGGCCCCCGCACCCGGTGCGATGGTGAGAACCGGATCCCCTTACCGAAGGGAGGGCCGGTCGTGTCCGAGACAGCCCAGCGCCCCACCACCACCTCGCCCAGACCCGCACTCCTGCGGTTGCTCGGTGCAGTACGCACGGTCACCGGCAGCAAGTTCCTCGTCGAGAGCGACCACGCCCGCATCCTGGTCGACTGCGGGCTCTTCCAGGGTTTCGCGGACCTGCGCCGTCGCAACTGGGAGAAGCCCGGCTTCGATGCCTCCGACCTCCACGCCGTGGTCGTCACCCATGCTCACCTGGACCACTGCGGCTATCTGCCGCGCCTGGTCCGGCACGGCTTCCGTGGTCCGATCCTGAGCACCGCCCCGACCGCACGGCTCGCCGAGATCGTGCTCCGTGACAGCGCCCGCCTCCAGATGGAGGCATCCGAGCACGCCAACAGCCACGGCTGGTCCAAGCACCGCCCCGCCAAGCCGCTCTACGACGACACGGACGTCGAGAACACGCTGAAGTTCTTCGACCCGGTCGAGATCGGCAGCGAGATCGAGATCATGGCGGGAACGAAGCTGAGGCTGCACCACGGTGGGCACATCCTCGGCTCCGCCTGGGCCCACCTCACGCTGGAGGACGGCCACACCCTGGCCGTCAGCGGCGACCTGGGCCGCCCCGGGCACCCCCTGCTGCTGCCCCCGGAGCCGTTCTCCGGCGCCGACGTGCTACTGATGGAGTCCACCTACGGCGACCGCCGACACGACCACGAGACGGCGCGGCGCGAGTTCGCTGCCGTGGTCACCAGAACGCTGTCGCGCGGCGGAACCGTGGTCATCCCGTCGTTCGCGATCGACCGGACCGAGGTGGTCCTGCACGAGCTGGCCGGGCTGCGCCGCGACGGCACCTTGCCCCGGCGCGTACCCGTGTATGTCGACAGTCCCATGGCCCTGGCCGCCCTGGACGTCTACCGGGACGCCTTGCGCTCCCACTCTCCCGAGCTGAGGCCCGAGATCCTGGCCCAGGGCGAGGCGGCGTTCAGCCCGGAGCCGTTCCTGGCCGCCCGTACCGTCCAGGAGTCGATCGACATCAACAGCACCACCGGGCCGGCAGTCATCGTCTCCTCCGCCGGCATGGCCACCGGTGGTCGGGTCCTGCACCACCTCCACCGACTCCTGCCCGACCCCCGCAACGCCGTCGTCATCGTCGGCTTCGCCGCCGCCGGAACGCGGGCGCGTGACCTCGTCGACGGCGCCCGCACCCTGAAGATGTTCGGCGAGTACATCCCCGTACGTGCCGAGGTGGCCGACGTACCCCACTTCTCCGCCCACGCCGACGCCGACCAGATCATCGACTGGCTGCGCGCCGCCCCCGCCCCGCACACCACCTATCTCGTCCACGGCGAGGAGATCGCGGCCGAGACTCTCCGGGACCGCATCGACCGCGAGCTGGGTTGGACGGCCGTCGTACCCAAGCCCGGGGAGGCCGTCCTGGTCCGCTGACCCGGGCCGTATGGGCCCTGCGGTATGCACCACGAGGTCCTCCCGCAACCCCGAGGACCGGCGCGAGCCTGAAGGGGAAGGGCTGGAGGCACACCATGGCCGGCATGAACACTCTCCTGGACGAGATGGGACCCGAAGCGCGTGAGGCCCTGCTCGCCCACGCCCACCGCGTGGACATCCCCGCCGGAACCCGCATCTTCAAGGAACGACAACGGGCCGACCGCTTCTGGATCATCGAGAACGGCACCGTCGACCTCGACCTGCACGTCCCCGGGCACAAGGCCGCCGTCATCGACACCCTCGGTTCGGGAGAGCTCCTCGGCTGGTCCTGGATGGTCCCGCCCTACGCCTGGCACCTGGGGGCCGTACCCACCCTGTCCGCGCACTCGAATTCGACACGATGGCCGTACGGAAGCTCTGCGAAGAGAACCCGCCCGTGGGCCGTTGCATATCCACCACTGTTGCCGCAGTCATCGCCCGTCGGCTCGACTCGGCCCGCACCCGGATCCTCGACCTGTTCGCACTCCACCACAGCGACATGCCCCTCGCCTACGCCCGCTGAGGACCAGCCATGACCTCCACCCCGTACACCGTCAACGACGTCATGACGAAGACCGTCGTCACCGTCACGCCCGCCGCCGAATTCAAGGAGATCGCGACCGCGATGGAGCGCTGGCAGGTCACCGCGGTCCCGGTCATCGAAGGCGAAGGCCATGTCGTCGGCGTCGTCTCCGAGGCCGACCTCCTCACCAAGGAGGAGTTCCACGAACACGGACCGAGCCTCATCGAGCAGATGCGCCGCCTCGGCGACACCGCGAAGGCCGGCTCGGTCCGCGCCGAGGAGCTGATGACGAGCCCGGCCGTCACCATCCGCCCCGACGCCACGCTCCCCCAGGCCGCCCGGCTGATGACCGACCGCCGCATCAAGCGTCTCCCGGTCGTGGATGCCGACGGCACTCTCCTCGGCGTCGTCAGCCGCGCCGACCTCCTGAAGGTCTTCCTCCGCTCCGACGACGACCTGGCCGCCGAAGTCCGCCGCGAGGTCGTCGAGCGCCTCTTCCCGCTCTCTCGCCGTGACATCACGGTCGACGTGACGCACGGCGTCGTCACCCTGAGGGGAAGGACCCGCGACCCCCACCTCATCCCCGTGGCCACGCGCCTCGCCCGGGCTGTTGAAGGCGTGGTCGGTGTGCACTCCCGACTCGAAGGCCCCGTATCCCCCTGACCGCTGTCCCGGCCTACGGGGCCAGGTCCCGCCTCATCAGCAACGCGTGGCCCAGGATGAGCCCCACCACTCCGACCCCGACCAGAATGCCCAACTGCGGCCACAGCACGTGGCCCTGCGCCAGTGCGTCACCCGGTGTGTAGTAGTGGAAGGGGCTGATGAACCGCAGGGGCGCCGCCTTGGACCAGGCCAGCGCGATGAAGTTCAGCGCGAAACCGACCGCCCCGATCGCGATCGTCGCACCGATCACCTGGGCGCGCCGGCTCCCCCATGCGGACACGGCCAGAGCCGGTCCGGCCAGGCACAGGGCGAAGCCGCACCCCATCAACCCGGCGGCGAAGACACCGCTGAGCGGCACGTCCCGGTGGATGTCCGGCGACAGCCAGACGCCTGCCGCCACCGTGAGCGTCGCCGCGGCGTTGAGGGCGAGAGCGGCGATCACCACGGCAGCCGTCCGCTCGGCGAGCAGCCGGTTGCGGCTCACGGGGCGCACCATGATCAGCTCGATCGTCCCGGATTCCACGTCGGCAGCCACCGCCGCCGCGGCCAGGGCGCCGATCGCGGTCAGCTGCATGGCGATCCAGAACGGATGCACGAGCCCGGCCCCGAGCAGCCCCGGATAGCTCGCGATCGAGACGTCCCCGCCCGACCCGCTGAACGCCCGGTAAGCCGACGGGGGTCCCTTCCCGCCCGCCGAGAACAGCTGCCCCGGCGCGATCGTGTTCGCCACCACCACGATCAGCGCCTCGAAGACGACCATCCCCACCACCAGGGCCATCAGCATCCGCCGGCGCCGGTGCAGTGCCAGCCACAGCAGGGGCCACCGCGTCTTCACGGCGCCGCCCCCTCCGCCTTGCCGTTGCGGTACAGGTCCAGGAACGCCTCGTCCAGACCCGCCTCCTCCACGATGACGTCGGCCACTCCCAGGGCCAGCAGCTCGCGCAGTGCCCCCACCACCTCGCTCGGGGGTACGAGCAGCTCCACCCGGTCGCCTTCCCAGCGGGGCGCCCACTGCTGCGCGCGCCCCAGAGGGCGTGCCCCCTTCCCGTCGCCGAAGGTCAGGCGGATCCTTCGCGCACGCGCCTCCCGCAGGGCGGCCACGCTCTCCACCGTCACCAGGCGCCCGTCCCGGATGATCGCCACGCGTCCGCAGGCCCGCTGCACCTCCGGGAGGACATGGCTGGACAACAGCACGGTGCGGCCGTCAGCCGCTGCCTGTTCCATCAGCTCGAAGAACGTCTCCTGCACCAGGGGATCCAGCCCCTCGGTCGGCTCGTCCAGTACCACCAGCCGGGGATCGTGCTGCAGCGCCTGCACGAGGCCCAGCTTCTGCTTCATACCGCGCGAGTACCCGCCGACCGTGCGGCGCAGGACCGCCGGCGTCAGTCCCAGCCGCTCGCACAGTTCGGCCCGCCGTGTGCAGGGCCGGCCCTGGAGGGAACACAGGAGGTCGAGGGTCTGCGCCCCGGTGAGCTCCGGGTACAGCCGCAGCTCACCGGGGAGATAGCCGAGTTCCCGGGCCACCCGGCGGTGATCGGCGAGCGGGTCCATCCCCAGCACCCGCACATGCCCGGCCGTCGGGCGCAGCAAGCCGGTGAGGCATCTGAGGGTGGTGGTCTTGCCCGCCCCGTTCGGCCCGAGGAAGCCGAACACCTCGCCCGGGCCGATGCCGAGTGTGAGTTCCTCCACCCCGACCACGGCCCCGTACCGCTTGGTCAGTCCTCTGAGCTCGATCGCGTCCATGGCGCCCACCCCATCAGTCTGTGCCCTGGCCCGGACCGACGCGCAGTGAGCCGAGAACGGGTCCCGCAGCGCCACAGAAAATACCCCCGGGGGTACTAGTGCTACGCTCGAGATATACCCCCGGGGGTAATTCTCGCGAGAAGGAGCGACAGCGTGTTCTTCATCGACACCCTTGAACTGGAAGGGCTCGGCAACCGCAGCTACCTGGCGGGTGGCGCCCACACGGCCGTGGCGGTGGATCCGCCGCGCGACGTCGACCAGGTGCTCGCCGCGGCGGCACGGCGCGGGGTGCGGATCTCCCACGTCGTGGAGACGCACGTCCACAACGACTACGTCACCGGCGGCCTGGACCTGGCCCGCCTCACCGGCGCGGCCTACCTGGTGCCCGCCGCGGCCCGGGTGTCCTTCGACCGCACCCCCGTCCATGACGGAGACACCTTCGCCGTGGACGACGGGCTCACGCTGCGGGCCCTGGCCACCCCCGGCCACACCCCGCACCACACCTCCTACGTTCTGGAGGAGTGGGGTTCGGCCGTCGCCGCGTTCACCGGAGGCTCCCTGCTGATCGGGACGGTCGGACGGCCCGACCTGGTCGAGCCGCGCCTGACCGAGGAGCTCGCCCGCGCCCAGCACGCCTCCGCACGCCGACTGGCCGCTGAACTGCCTGACGAAACCCAGGTGCTGCCCACCCACGGGTTCGGAAGCTTCTGCTCCTCGGCCCAGGCCGACGGGGACGCCACCACCATCGGCAAGGAAAAGGCCGGCAACGACGCCCTGGTCCAGGACGTCGACTCCTTCGTCTCCGCCCTGCTGGCAGGACTCGACGACGTGCCTGCCTACTACGCCCACATGGGCCCGGCCAACGCCGCAGGTCCGGCTCCGGTGGACCTCACCGCACCTCCCGTGGCGGACGCCGCCGACATCGCCGCCCGCCTGGCCGCCGGGGAGTGGGTGGTCGACCTGCGAACCCGCATCGCCTTCGCCCGGGGACACGTAGCCGGATCGTTCAACTTCGAGGCCGACGGGAAGGTCGCGACCTACCTCGCGTGGTTGATCCCCTGGGGCAAGCCCGTCACGCTCCTCGCGGAATCCCCCGAGCAGCTGGCGAAGGCTCAGCGGGAACTGGCCCGGGTCGGGATCGACCGCCCGGCCGCAGCCGCCACCGGAGAGCCTGCCGAGTGGATCTCCGCGAACGAAGAACTGCGGAGCTTCCCGCGGGCCACGTTCGCCGACCTCGCCGCCCTGGACCCCTACGAGTACCGGATCGTGCTGGACGTGCGGCGGGACTCCGAACGCGCGGACGGCTGGATCAAGGACTCGGTGCACATCCCGATCCACCAGCTCCACCGACGCCAGCACGAGTTGCCGGCCGGAGTGGTGTGGGTCCACTGCGCGGGCGGAATGCGCGCGGGGATCGCCGCCTCCCTGCTCGACGCCGCCGGACGCGACGTCGTGGCCGTCGACGATTCCTTCGACGCCGCCCGAAGCGCGGGCCTACCGATGGTCACCGGGCCTCGTTCCGACAGTTGACGGCTCGCCCTCCCCGTTCCCCACAAGAGAAGGACCCGATGATGTTCTCCCTCCGCCGCGGCCCCGCCCGCGTGACTCCAGCCGATGCCCATCAGCGCGCCCGAGACGAGGGTGCCGTCCTGCTCGACGTGCGCGAGCGGGCGGAATGGACGGCCGGGCACGCACCCGGCGCCGTGCACGCCCCGCTCTCCGCCCTGCAGGCCGGCGCCGGCCTGCCTCCGGCTGCCCGGGGACGGCCGCTGGTGGTGATCTGCCGCTCCGGGCACCGGTCCCAGCGAGCCGCGAGAATCCTGACCGAACGCGGAGCCGAGGCCGTCGACGTCAAGGGCGGCATGAACGCCTGGGCCGCGGCGGGGCTCCCGGTCGTCGACGGCCGCGGAAGCAGCGGCTCGATAGCGTGAGCACGCTCGTCCTCGCCCT